>CANQWI010000007.1 GCA_947627515.1 uncultured Clostridia bacterium | reverse complement strand
AGGGTACCAAATAGGGTGCGCTTAGGCGGGGGGACCCCGCCACGCGCCGTGAGATTGAAATTCGATGATTTCTTTTTTAAGGACGAAAAAGAAATCATCGAGGGGTTAGTTCCCATATTTCACAATTTCTTGGTCAGCCACGAGCTCCGTGTTTCATTCGGACAGTAAGGTTCCCGTAGGGTACCAAATAGGGTGCGCTTAGGCGGGGGGATCCCGCCACGCGCCGTGAGATTGAATGAAGGGCGAGGGGCATAAGGGGATTATTCCAAATCACGTCATGGTGAGCGTAGTCGAACCATCACCTTATTTCTCGCTGCCCCTTTTAGGGGAAGTGGCCTATAGGCCGAAGGGGTTTGTCCTTATCCCGCCCCGCGCGCATTCTATTTTTGACTAAGCGCGGCACGAGCACCGCCCTTGGTGCGAAGTAGGCGAAGCCGAGGGGATCTCTTCAAAGCATACGGAGTAAAAAATGCAACTTATTGCGCGGAAACGCGGTTTACGGGTATCAGAATGATCACATGTTCCGAAGCTTGGCTCGAACCCGAGCTCATGGATGTCATCCGTCTCTTTGAGGGCGCGGCCTCGCTTGAAATCGGGCAGACGGCGACCCTCGGCGGGTGCGTGTTTGAAAACAGACTCCTCATCGGCGACAGGGAGTTTTTCTTCACCGACGAAGAGCCTTTTTTCGGCGAAACGGAGAAAAAGAGCCTCTTCAAGCGGTACGCAAAGCTCTCCCTCTACAGGGCCCTTTCGACGATTTTTGAGAAAAAGCTCCCGTGGGGGTCATTGACGGGCATCCGTCCCACCCGTCTCGCCTATCAGCAGCTGCAAAAGACGGGGGAATTTTTCAGTCTCTTCGAAAAGCTCGGCGTCAGCGAGGAGAATACCGCCCTCACCGCCCGCGTGATCGAGGGACAGCGGGGGATCTACGAGAGGAGAGAGGGCAACGTCGACCTCTTTGTCTCTCTCCCGTTCTGCCCGACAAAGTGCATCTACTGTTCCTTTATCACCGCGCCCATCGCGCAGACCAAAAAATATATGCCCGCCTATTTAGAGTCACTCGGCCGCGAGCTGAAGGCCTCGGAGCCGCTCATCGGGAACCTGCGCTCCATTTACATCGGCGGGGGGACGCCCTTTGTGCTCGAGGATGAGGAGCTGGAGACTGTTCTTAAAATGCTCGCGCCTCTCAGAAAAAACGGCTGCGAATTCACGGTGGAGGCGGGGCGGCCCGACACCTTTACCCCAAAAAAATTGCAGATATGTCGCGATTTCGGGGTCACGCGCATCTGTATCAACGCGCAGAGCTTCTCCGACCGCACTCTTTCCGCGATCGGCAGAAAGCACTCGGCCGCGCAGGTCACGGAGGCCTTTGCAATGGCCGCGCCCTACGGCTTTGACGTCAACTGCGACCTCATCGCGGGTCTCACGGGCGAGAGCCTTGCGGAGTTCTGCATGAGCGTCGACAGTGCAATCGCGCTTTCCCCCGCAAACATCACCGTGCATACCCTCTGCCTCAAAAAGGGGGCAAAATTAAAGGAGGAGACACAGTCTCTTCCCGACGGCCTGCTCTCGGAGATGATCGCCTATTCGCGTGAAAAATTGACGGCGGCGGGGTATGAGCCCTACTACCTTTACCGTCAGAAGTACATGGCGGGGGCGCATGAGAATGTCGGCTGGGCAAGGCCCAACAAGGCGTGCGTGTACAATGTCGACGTCATGGAGGAGACCGCGGACAACCTCGCCGTGGGTGCCAATGCGATCACCAAGAAGCTGTTTTTGCAGGAAAACCGCATCGAGCGTTACGGCTCTCCCAAGGACATCCCGACCTATCTCGAAAAGGTGGAAAAGATTATTGAGGAGAAGAATAAGCTGTGGAGGGTGAGCCTAAATTAAAAATTAAAAATTTAAAATTTAAAATTAAAAATTGAGGTAAGGAAATTTAGAATGTCTGATCAAGAGAATATCGTCATGCAAAAATGCAAGGAGTTTTCTTTGCGAATTATAAAATTATATCGATATATGTGCACAGAGCATAAGGAATTTATTCTTTCAAAACAGATAATGCGTAGCGGAACGAGTATCGGTGCCAACGTGGTTGAGGCACAGGCGGCACAGAGTGCGGCCGATTTTATCGCAAAGCTTTCCATTGCACTAAAAGAAGCACGCGAAACCAAGTATTGGTTGGAATTGCTCTATGGAAGTGAGTATATTACAGAAGCCCAGTTTCAGAGTATTATTAAGGATGCAAATGAAATAGTCGCTCTCTTAACAACGATCGTCAAAACGAATAAAGACAAATTTTCTAATTAATTTTTACCATAATTTTTAATTTTTCATTTTTAATTTTAAATTAAATCAGGGTCGCCCAAAACCGTCTTATAATTTGAGTAAATTACAAATCCCGCCTTGGAATGGGGCGGTTTTTTTACAAATTTCAGCGGACAGTAGGCGACGGGGAGCTTCTCGCCGCGGCCGTCCGAGTAGAGGGCACAGACGGCTGCCGCGCGCAAAAGGACCTCCTCAGGTACCGCTCTGCCGCCGCACCTTATCACGACATGGCAGGAGTGGTACCTTTCAGCGTGCAGCCATATGTCGTCGGGCGAACATTGACGGAGAAGTGCGTCATTCTGCAGGTTATTGCGCCCCGCAAGCACTCGTATGCCGTCAAATTCATATGTGCGGAAGGGAATGGGAGCCCTTGCGGCCTTCTTTTTCTCCTTTGGCGGCGCAAGAAGCCCGACGGAGAGCAGCTCCTCCTCGATGCACGCAAGGTCGGTCTCGTCGGCCGCGCTTTCAATGAGGGCGGTGAGATTTTCAAGGTATAATAGCTCCGCTCTCAGCTCCTCCTCGCGGGGACGGAGGATCTCGACCGTCCGCTTCTGCTTTCTGTATCGTTTATAGTACATCTGCGCGTTCTCGGCGGGGGAAAGGCGGGCGTCGAGGGAAATTCTCACCGTCTCACCCGTCTCCCAATCCTCTGCCTCGAACTGATTGCGCCCCTTGGGGACCATGTAGAGGTAGGAAGTCAAAAGCTCACCCTTTCTCCTGTTCTCCTCGGCGTCCCTGCACTCGAGCTGCTTTTCAAGGTTCTGCTTCAGCTGCTTTTCCTGCTTTTTTTGGGCTGTCTGCACCGCGGAGAGCAGCCTTTTCCGCAGTGCGCCGATTCGCTTCTGCGCCCGCTTTTTTTCATAAAAGCAGGACTGCGCCTCGGAGAG
The DNA here is from genome assembly GCA_947627515.1 of uncultured Clostridia bacterium. Classification (GTDB taxonomy): domain Bacteria; phylum Bacillota; class Clostridia; order Christensenellales; family Borkfalkiaceae; genus Gallimonas. Next base: position 30,197 of record CANQWI010000007.1, on the reverse strand, counting down.
GGTCATAAAGGGAATGCCCTCGGTCCCCCTTGCGACGAAGTCGACGGGTACCCCGTCCCGCTCGATGACGCGGGGAGAGATTTCGTCCGAAAAGATAAAATCGTGCACATATTGCGCAAAATCGCCGCCTCGGTAGCCGTCCGCGATGCACCGTGCCGTGAAGGGCGCGAGCCCGCGGACATGGGCAAAGAGAAAGTCCACCCTGTCCCCCGTGCAGCCCTTCAAAAGGGCGCGGAGGGCGGGAAGGTCGGAGGGGTCCGTCTTGTCCTGCACGGCGGGCGGCGTGTATTTTGCACCCGGGAAGATCATCCGCTTGGTGTTGCCGTCGAGCGAGGTCGTCTTGAGGGCACCGAGAATGACCCCGTCCTCGAGAAGGAGCAGGTTGGAGTATTTCCCCATGATTTCGGCGAGAAGAACGCGCTCCTTCTCCTGAAACTCGCTGTGGCAGAGCAGGCGAAAACGGAGGATGCGCTCGAACGCGGGCGTATCCACCGAGAGGATCTCCGCGCCCTGCACATATTTTCTGAGAAGCATGCAAAAGGCAGGGGCGGTTTTGGGGCTTTCCCTGTCCTCCTCGCAAAAATATGCCCCGCATTCGGCGGCATTTGCGTTCAAAATGAGTTTGACGGTCTGCTTTCCCGTGTATATAAGGAGAGAAAGCTCCTCTCTGTCGGGCTGGGCGATGCGGTTGATCCTCCCGCCACGGAGCGCGGACCCGAGCTCCCTTGCGACGAGGCGCAGGGTAAAGGCATCTTGCGGCATAGGCTCCTCCTGTTGCCCCCATTATACCTCAAAAAAACAAAATTGTAAATAAAAACGCTTTCCTTTTGGCGGCGGTTATGCTAAAATGGAAGGTGGAAGAAATCAACTCAGGAGCAGAATCATGAACTACAAAGTAACCCCTTCAGAAAAAAGCACGGTGAAGGTCGAGATCGCCTTCACGCCCGAGGAATGGGCGGCGGCAAACGAAAAGGCCTATCTTCAGAACAGACATAAGTACGCGGTCAACGGCTTCCGCAAGGGCAAGGCGCCCAAGACGATGCTCGAGATGTTCTACGGCAAGGGCATCTTTTTCGAGGAGACCCTCAATCTTCTCTATGACGAGCACTATCCCGCCATTTTAGAGAAGGAGAAGGACGCCTTTACGCCTGTCGGCGACCCCGAGCTTTCCCTCTGCGATGGCTTCTCGGAGACCAACGCGGTCCTCATCGCGACCGTTCCCGTCCTGCCTGAGGTCACCGTCGGGCAGTACAAGGGTATAAAAATCAACAAGTATGAGTATACTGTTACGGACGCCGACGTGGAGAAGGACATCGACGCGACGAGGACCCGCCTTGCGAAGAGCGTGGAGGTCACCGACCGTCCCGCAGAGATGGGAGATACCGTTAACATCGACTTTGTCGGCAAAAGGGACGGCGTCGCCTTCGAGGGCGGCACCGCGGAGAAGTACGACCTCACGCTGGGCTCCCACAGCTTTATCCCGGGATTTGAAGAGGGCGTCGTCGGCATGAGAATCGGCGACGTGAAGGACATCACCGTCACCTTCCCCGAGGACTATCAGGAGGAATCCCTCAAGGGTCAGCCCGCCGTCTTTACCGTCACTCTTCACAAGATCACAGGGAAGGAGCTTCCCGCACTCGATGAGGAGCTTGCAAAGAAGCTCGGCGCGGACAGCGTTGAGGCATATAAGACAAAGGTGAGAGAGCGTCTTGAGAAGAATGCGGAGAGCCGCGGCAGGAACGAGACGGAGGACGCCATCCTCACCGAGATCGCCAAGACCGCGACCTGCGAGATCCCCGACGTGCTCATCGATCGGCAGGAGGAGATGTCCCTCCGCAGAATGGAGCAGAACATCATGTATCAGGGCATCCGTCCCGAGGATTACTATCAGTACCTCGGCACGACCCGTGACGAGTACAAGAAGAAGCTTGAGGAAGAGGCAAGGCGCATGGTTTTGCACCAGCTTGTCCTCGAAAAGCTCCTCGAGCTCGAAAAGATCACGGCCTCGGAGGAGGAGATCGGCGCAAAGATCGCCGAGCAGGCGGCTTCCGTCGGCAAGGAGCCCGCGGAATACGAAAAGACGCTTGACCCCCGTCAGAGAGAGTATATCGAAAACGACATCAAGATCACCAAGCTCTTCGATTTCCTTCTCGCCAACAACGAGATGGTCCTCTATAAGGAAGAGCCCAAAAAAGACTGATTTCAGGAGGATCCCATGACGAACAACGTGCTCATTCCCTATGTTGTCGAACGCACATCGAGCGGCGAGCGCAGCTATGACCTCTATTCCCGCCTTCTCGAGGACAGGATCATCTTCTTCTCGGGCGAGATCGACGACGCGCTCTCCAACACCGTCGTCGCCCAGCTCATCTATCTTGAGGGGAGAGACCCCGGCAAGGACATTTCCCTCTATATCAACAGCCCCGGCGGCTCGGTCACGGCGGGCATGGCGATCTATGATACGATGAACTACATCAAATGCGACGTCTCCACCATCTGCATCGGGCTTGCGGCCTCCATGGGCGCGTTCCTGCTTGCGGCGGGGCAGAAGGGGAAGCGGTATGCCCTCCCCAACAGCGAGATCATGATCCATCAGCCCCTCGGCGGCGCACAGGGTCAGGCGAGTGATATCAAAATCCAGGCCGAGCATATTTTAAAAATCAAGGATAAAATGACCCGCATCCTCTCCGAGAACACGGGGAGGAGCTATGAGGAGATCGCCCGCGACACGGACAGGGATAACTATCTCTCTGCCGAGGAGGCGGTGCGGTACGGCCTCATCGACAGGGTGTATTTCAAGCGTTAAAACGGAGAAGCAATGACAAAATACGAGCAACGCTGCTCCTTCTGCGGGAGGGAGAAGTCCAAGGTCAAAAAGCTCATCGCGGGTCCCGAGGGGATCTTCATCTGCGACGAGTGCGTGGAGCTTTGCAGGGACATGATCGAACAGATGCCCTCCTCCTCCGCACCCGCCCCCAAGGTGGAGCTCAAAAAACCCTCCGAGATCAAGGAGGAGCTGGACCAATATATCATCGGGCAGGAGAAGGCCAAGCGCGTCCTCTCCGTCGCGGTGTACAATCATTATAAGCGCATCAACGCGATGTCGGAGGGCGTGAGCACGGACGACGTAGAGATCGAGAAGAGCAATATTCTCCTCTTGGGCCCCACGGGGAGCGGCAAGACGCTTCTCGCGCGTACGCTTGCCAAGATTTTGAATGTGCCCTTTGCGACCGCGGACGCCACCACGCTCACCGAGGCGGGGTATGTGGGGGAGGACGTCGAAAATATCCTCTTAAAGCTCATTCAGAACGCCGATTACGACATCGAAAAGGCGCAGAGGGGCATCATCTATATCGACGAGATCGACAAGATCGCGCGGAAGGGGGAAAACGTCTCCATCACCCGCGACGTCTCGGGCGAGGGAGTCCAGCAGGCCCTTCTCAAGATCATCGAGAGCACCGTCGCCAACGTTCCCCCGCAGGGCGGCAGAAAGCATCCCCAGCAGGACTGCATGCACATCGACACGACCAATATCCTCTTTATCTGCGGCGGCGCGTTCGTCGGACTCGATAAGATCGTCTCCGCGCGGAAGGACGACTCGGGCCTCGGATTCGGCGGGAAGGTCAAGCTCAGCGAGAAGGAGGTCGATTACACCCTTCTCGACGACGTCAAGCCGCAGGATCTCACCAAATTCGGGCTTATCCCCGAGTTTGTCGGCCGCATTCCCATCGTGGTCAGCCTGCAGGCACTTGACGAGGACGCGCTCGTCAATATTTTGACAAAGCCCAAGAACGCTATCATCAAGCAGTATCAGAAGCTTGTCGGCATGGACGGCGTAAAGCTGACGGTGGAGGACGAGGCCGTGCGCGAGATCGCCAACACTGCCATCCGTCTCAAGACGGGCGCGAGGGGGCTCCGCACCATCATCGAGAGTCTGATGATCGACGTGATGTACGACATCCCCTCTGAGAACGACGTTGAAGAGGTGATCATCACCCGCGACTGCGTCAAGGACGGCGCAAAGCCGCGGATCGTCTTCCGCGAAACCGCATAATGCAAGCACCTGCCTCCCCTTTTTTGCAAAGGGGAGGATTTTTTTAGATTTCGATGAATTTGTTTTTCAAGGGCGAAAAAACAAATTCATCGAGCGAACCTTCCTTGTGCATCAATTAAGTTGGCTACGGAAGCGTTATATGCATGGACAATAAGCGCGAGGTATCGCGCAAATTGAGTGCGCTGCCGCAAAAGCGTGGTTTTGCTCCGCGCAGTAAGATTGAATGCTGATGTCCTCATCCCGAGCGTAGCGAGCGGATCTCATCAAAACCCACGGGGCTCCGTACTTAAGGATGAGATTCGCTCGCCCCCTTCGGGGGCTACTTCGCACCAAGGACGGTGCTCGTGCCGCGCTTAGTCCCAAATAGAACGCGCGCGGGGCGGAATGAGGATTCAACCCCATTCCTTTCCCTCATCCCGAGGCGAAGCCGAGTGGATCTCATCAAAACCCACGGGGCACAAAATTCTTGGCTCTCCTGAGAGGGGAGCCAAGGAAATAAGGTGATGGTTCGACAAGCTCACCATGGCGCATTCAGAATGGCCCGTAGGCAACAGGCTTTTATTCCAAATACGTCTCGCCACAATTTTTAATTTTTAATTTTTAATTTTAAATTTTCACTTGACAGGGCGTATCTGCATATGATATACTATTCCTGAAATACCCCATGGGGGTATTATGGAGAAGTGTATGGAAGAGCATTGCAATTGTAACACAAATGTGCGCAGGACCATCCGATCGGAGGAGGACAAGAGGAGCATCCTCAACCGCCTCAATCGCATCGCGGGGCAGGTGAACGGCATCAAGCGCATGGTGGAGGAGGACCGCTACTGCGACGACATCCTTGTCCAGCTCGCCGCGGTGGACGCCTCCGTCAAGAGCCTCTCGGCCGTTATTTTAAAAAATCACCTGCACAGCTGCGTGATCCGTCATATTCAGGAGGGCGACACGGCCGTCCTCGATGAGCTCGTGGAGCTCTTCAAGAGGTTTTCATGAAAAAGAAATACTCCGTGACGGGGATGAGCTGCGCGGCGTGTGCGGCGGGCATCGAGCGTACGGTAAAAAAATTGAAAACAGTCACTTATTGCGCGGTTTCGCTCATGGGCGAGTGCATGGAGGTGGAGTTTGACGAGAAAAATCTCCCCGAGTCGCAGATCCTCTCCGCGGTCACCTCTCTCGGCTACGGCATTTTTGACTACGGCAAAACGCCCGAAAAAAAGCGGGAGCTCCTCACCCTCTCCGTCCGTTTTCTGTGCTCCCTCGTGCTGCTTCTCCCCGTGATGTACTTGTCGATGGGGTGCATGCTAAAGCTCCCGACGCCGATGGGCTGGTGGAATCACGGCTTTCAGCTCGGCCTCACCGCGGTGATTTTGCTGATAAACTACAGATTTTTTGTGAGCGGGGTGCGTGCGGCGATCAAATTGGTGCCGAATATGGACACCCTTGTCTCGCTGGGGGCGGGCGTCTCCTTTGTGTACAGCATCGTGCTCGCCTGCCTCGAACCCATGACTGACGCGCTCTATTTCGAATCGGCGGCGATGATCGTCACCCTCGTCACGCTGGGCAAATGGCTCGAGGATAAGTCCAAAAAGCGCACGGGACGGGAGATCGAGAGGCTTCGCTACCTCGCCCCCGATACCGTCACGGTGGAACGGGCAGGGGGACAGCTTACCGTCCCGCTCTCCGAGGTGGAGGAGGGGGACATTGTTATTGTAAAGCAGGGTGAATCGATTGCCGTGGACGGTACCGTCGTGGAGGGGCATGCCTTTGTCGACAAGTCCGCGGTCACCGGGGAGAGCCTTCCCGTCGAGTTGTTTGAGGGGGAAACGGCGGTCTCCGCATGCATCGTGAAGGACGGATATCTCAAGATATGTGCCGAAAAAGTGGGCGCAGACACCATGCTGATGTCCATTATTCGACTTGTGCGCGAGGCGGGTTCCTCCAAGGCGCCCATTCAGAAGCTCGCGGATAAGGTCGCTGCCGTCTTTGTCCCCGCGGTCCTCCTCATTGCAGTCGTCACCTTCCTTTCGTGGTATTTCTCGACGTGGAATTTGTCAAGCGCGATGAATTATGCGGTGTGCGTGCTCGTCATTTCCTGTCCGTGTGCGCTCGGCCTTGCGACTCCTGTGGCGGTCATGGCGGCGACGGGGAGAGGTGCCGCGCTCGGAATTTTATACAAAAATGCCGAGGCCCTGCAGAAAATGGCGTCGGTGCATGAAGTGTGGCTCGACAAGACGGCGACTCTCACCGTGGGTACGCCGCAGGTGGTGCATTTCGAGGCCAACGGGGACGCGGCGGCCGCAAAGAGGATCGCATATGCCCTTGAGAGCAGGCTCAATCATCCGCTCGCCCGCTGTATCGCCGATTTCTGCGGCACGGGGGAGCCCGCCGAGGACGTCTCCTATGTCACGGGGCAGGGAGCGGTCGGCAGGGTAAACGGCCGCACCTATTTTCTCGGAAATGAGCGCATGCTGCAGGCCCGAGGGGTCAAATTCGAGCAATATCTTGCAGATTTTGAAGAGCTGACCGCCGAGGGGAAAACCGTCCTCTTTCTTTCCGATGAAAAAGACGTGCTTGCCCTTTTTGCCCTTGCGGACACGCTGAAGGAGGGGAGCCGCGAGGCGGTCGAGGGCCTTGTAAAGGCGGGCTGTCTCCCCGTGATGCTGACGGGGGACAATCAGGCCGTCGCCTCCTACATTGCCCGCGAGGCAGGCTTTCCGTCCTATGACGCCTGTGTGCGGTCGGAGCTTTTGCCCGAGGATAAGCTCGCCTTTATCAGGCAGGCGCGAGAGAGAAATGAACAGGCGATGGCAGAAAATCACGCAATAAGTCGCAAAAAATCCTATGTCGCGATGGTTGGGGACGGCATCAATGACGCCCCTGCCCTCAAGGAGGCCGACGTCGGCATCGCAATGGGAAACGGCACGGATGTCGCCATCGAGAGTGCGGACGCCGTGCTCGTCAGCGGGGACTTAAGGACGCTTCCCAAGGCCCTTGCACTCTCAAAGAGGACGATGCGCATCATCAAGCAGAACCTCTTTTGGGCTTTTTTCTACAACTGTATCGGCATTCCGCTCGCGGCAGGCGTGTTCGCGTGGGCGGGCGTCTCGCTGAACCCCATGATCGGGGCAGCGGCGATGAGCCTTTCCTCCCTCTTTGTCGTGACAAACGCCCTGCGGCTGGTGAGATTTGGAGGAGGGTCCGCACGGGCTCCCGCCTTGCAGCCTGTGAAGAGGGAGGTCTCTGAATCGAAGCCGCTCCCTTCCCCTCAGACGGAAAAAATAATTCAAAAAGGAGATATTACTATGAAAAAGACAATTCTTGTGGACGGCATGATGTGCCGGCACTGCGTCAAGCACGTGAAAGACGCGCTCGAAGGGGTGGACGGTGTGAAATCGGCCGAGGTCAGCCTCGAGAACAAGACCGCGGTCGTGGAGCTCACGAAGGAGGTCGGAAACGACGTTCTTCTCGCCGCCGTGACCGAGGCGGGCTACGAGCCCAAGGCCATCCTGTAGCTTTCGTCAAATTTCGCCAAAAGACCAAAAAACCTTCACATATGTGCGCGTTTGCAGATGTTATGCTGTCACAAAAAGGAGGTTTTTTATGGCAGAGACATTGCTTCTCGACAGGCGTACGAAGGACATGGTAGAGGATTATGTCCCCGACGGGGAGATCCTCTCCTCCCTCGTGCGCTTTTTTTCGATCTTTGCGGACGGAACGCGGCTGAAAATTTTATCCGCGCTCGCGATCTCGGAAATGTGCGTTACCGATATTTCGCGGGTGCTCAATATCAACCAGACGACGGTCTCGCATCAGCTGCGGTTTTTGAAGGACGTCGGCCTCGTGAGGAGCGAGCGGCACGGCAAGATCATCTTTTACATGGCTGCGGGGGACATTGTCAACGACGTGCTCTTGAAGGGTGTCGAGTTTTTGGGCGACTGAGCCCTCTTTTTCGGCTGCGGCACAAAATTTTATTTTCGTTCTGAAATTTTCTTGAAAAGTCAGCAAAAGACGTGTATAATAGTATTATGGACGTTATACGCGAAAAACTCAAGCTGCTTCCGGATTCTCCCGGCGTATACGTCATGCTCGACAGCGACAGGACGGTCATTTATGTCGGAAAGGCCCGCGTGCTCAAGAATCGCGTGCGGCAGTATTTTCATTCCTCTGAAAAGCCCGTCAAGGTGCAGGCGATGGTCGACAGCATTGCCGACTTTTACTACATCGTCGCGCCCACGGAGGCCGACGCGCTCGCCCTCGAGAACAATCTCATCAAAAAATACAAGCCCAAGTACAATATTCTTTTAAAGGACGATAAGACCTACCCCTACATCAAGGTGACGACGCGTGAGCAGTATCCCCGCATCCTCATCACCCGCCGCATCACGAGGGACGGCAGGTACTTCGGCCCCTTTATGGGCGGGGTCAGCTGCAAGGAGATCATCGACATCGCCGCAAGGGTCTACAATATCCGCACCTGCGCCGTCTCCGTCAGGGAGAAGCCCGCAAAGCCTTGCCTTGACTATCATCTCGGCCGCTGTCTCGCCCCCTGCGCACATATGTGCACGCGGGAGGAGTATGCGGAGCGGGTCGAAAGAGTGCTTTCTTTCCTTGCGGGCAACTACGAGGAAGCGGAGGAGCTCCTCAAGGAGCGGATGCGGAAATTTGCCGAGGAGGAGCAGTTCGAGCTCGCCCTCGACTACCGCAACAAGATCCGCATGCTCTCCGCACTCAAGTGCAAGCGCATCACCTCGATGCCGAGGGACGTCGATGCGGATGTCTGGGCGATCGAGACGAACGGTCTGTATACGGCGGTCTCCCTTCTCGTCACCCGCAGGGGCAGCATGCAGGGGAGCCGCACTTTTCACGCGGACGCGGGGGCGTCGGACAGCGGGGAGAGCCTCACGAGCTTTCTCACCCAGTACTACTCCGCACACGAGATCCCGCATGAGATCATCCTCGAGGAGCTCTCGGAGGAGGCTGCCCTCGCGGTTTTTTTAAAGGAGAAGGCGGGGCGGGGCGTCGAGCTCGTTCATCCGAAGCTCGGCGTCAGAAGGGAGCTTCTCGACATGGCGGCGGCGAATGCCAAGGACTATCTCGAGCGTTCCGTCTCCGCGATCGCCCACAGGGACGACATGACGGTGAAGGCCTGCGAGCGTCTCAAGGAGCAGCTCTCCCTCTCCGCATACCCCAAGCGCATGGAATGCTACGATATCTCGGACATTTCGGGGGTGGATAAGGTCGGGAGCATGGTCGTCTTCACGGACGGCGAGGCAGACAAGTACGAGTACAGGCGCTTCCGTGTCAAAACGGTGGAGGGGGCAAACGACTTTGCCTCTCTTCAGGAGGTACTGCGCCGCAGGCTCTCCAAGCTCGGCACAGACGAGGAGGAGAAATTCCCCCGTCCCCGTCTCATCGTCATTGACGGCGGCAGGGGGCAGCTCTCCGCGGTGAAGGAGGTCTTTGACGAGCTTGAGATCACCGACATCGACCTCGTTGCTCTCGCCAAGCAAGAGGAGGAGATCTTTACCCTCAAAAGTGAGAAGCCCATCCGCATCGACAAGCACGATTACAGCCTGAAAATGCTCCAGCGCATCCGTGACGAGGCGCACCGCTTTGCCGTCGCATACTTCCGCAATCTGCATTCCAAAAGAAGTCTCATCTCCGTCCTCGAGGAGATCGACGGCGTGGGAAAGAAGAAGCGGCTCGCCCTCATGCAGAGGTTCGGCACCATCGACAGCATCATGCGCGCCTCCGTCGAGGAGCTTGCAGAGGTGGAGGGGATCGGTTTGGAGCTCGCCGCGCGTGTCCATACTTATTTTGAAAGCTTATGAGATACCAACTCTTTTTGTCGGATTTTGACGGTACCCTCGTCCGCGAGGACGGGACGGTCTCCGAGGCCAACAAGGCGGCCATTGCAAATTACAGAAGGGCGGGCGGCATCTTTGCCGTCGTCACGGGCAGAATGATGAGCTCCATTCTGCCGCGGATGAAAGAGCTCGGTCTCGAGGACGGGCTTGCGGTCGCCTATCAGGGCGCGATGGTCGCGGATGTGCGCACGGGCGAGCTTCTCAAGAGCGACGGATTTTCAAGGGACCATGCCTTAAAATGCATCCGCTACTTTGAAAAATGCGGGTACCATGTCCACGTCTACACGGGGGACGACTTTTTCTCCAATATGGACGACGAGCCTCTTAGGATCTATGAGGAAATTTGCCGCGTGAAGGGGAAAATACAGCCGCACCTCTCGGACATGGTGGCTTCAAATTCCGTCAAGGTCGTCAAGGTCCTCGCAATGGTCGAGGCCAAGGACAGAGACAGGGTCGCCGCCGAGACCGCATCCGCACTCGGGGATGAATTCTTTGTCACCTGCTCCTCGCCCTACCTTGTCGAGGTCATGCCGAAAGGTCAGAGCAAGGCCTCGGCCGTGCAGTTTCTCTCCGACTACTACGGCGTCCCGCGGGAGAGGATCGCCGCCATCGGGGATCAGATGAACGATCTTCCCATGCTCGAGAACGCGGGCGGGCGATTCGCCGTCGGAAATGCAGAGGAGGCCTTGAAAAAACAGGCGACGGTCGTTGCCTCCTGCGAGGAGGACGGGGTCGCCGAGGCACTTATGAAATACGCAATGGGGGAATAAGCAATGGATGAGATCTGGTTGCCGCAGGAGACGGTCATGCTCGACAAATTCGCGTCCGACCTCAATCTCGAGGTCCTGCATGCGGGACGGGGCATTTTGACCTTCACCAATATCAGCGTGGACAGGCCGGGGCTGAGGCTTGCGGGTTTTTTTAGCATGTTTGATTCCGAGCGCATCATGCTCATCGGTCAGACGGAGCACGAGTACATGCGCTCCTTCTCGCCCGAGGAGCGGGTGGAGCGGGTGAAAAAGCTCTTTGAATGCGGACAGATCCCCTGCGTCGTGTTCGCCCGCGACCTGCCCGTGCCGCCCGAGATGATGGAGTTTGCCCGCAAAACGGGGACGCCCGTCTTTCGCACGGGGAAGATGACCACGGTCATCATGGCACAGCTTTACGACTATCTCTCCAAGCTCCTCGCGCCCAAGACGACCAAGCATGGCGTCCTCATGGATGTCTTCGGCGTCGGCCTCATGCTCACGGGCGAGAGCGGCGTGGGAAAGAGCGAGACGGCCATGGAGCTCATCAAGCGGGGGCACCGCCTCGTCGCGGACGACTCCGTGCTCATTAAAAATATCGAGAACAAGCTTGTCGGCACCGCTCCCGAGCGCATCCGCTACTTTATGGAATTGCGCGGCATCGGCATCATCAACGTCAAAAACATGTACGGTTCGGGCTCCATTCTCGGGGAGAAGGAGCTGGAGCTCGTGATGGAGCTCGAGCACTGGCGGCAGGAAAAGGAATATGACCGCATCGGCGGCGAGGGGAGCTATGAGGAGATCCTCGGGATCCGCATTCCCAAGCTCACCGTTCCCGTCTCCCCCGGACGGAATCTTGCCATCCTCATCGAGGTCGCGGCCCGCAATTTCCGTCTCAAGGCCATGGGCTACGACGCAGCGCAGGAACTCATCCAGCGCACGATCGGACGATGAGACCCGAAATTCTTGCCCCCGCGGGGGATGAACAGACGGCGTATGCGGCCTTGAATGCGGGCGCGGATGCGATTTATCTCGGCCTCACGCGCTTTTCCGCCCGCGAGAGTGCCGTCAATTTCGACAAGGCCGCACTGATGCGCGTCACCCGCTTTGCCCATCTTCTCGGGGCAAGGGTGTATGTCGCGCTCAACACGCTCGTCAAGGACAGCGAGACGGACGCCTTTTTCTCCTCCGTCAAAGAGGCATGGGAAAACGGCGCGGACGCAATTCTGATACAGGACCTCTTTCTCGGGAGAGAGGTCAAAAAGCTGTGGCCCGAGATCGTTCTCCATCTCTCCACGCAGGGCGGGTGCTGCAGCGTCCGCGGCGCGGAGGTCGCCAAGGAGTACGGCTTTTCGAGGGTGGTGCTTGCCCGCGAGACCCCCCTCGGCGAGATAAGGAGCATTGCAAAAATCATCGAGACGGAGGCCTTTGTGCAGGGGGCACTCTGCACCTGCTTCTCGGGGCAGTGCTACATGAGCTCCTTTGCGGGCAACAACAGCGGCAACCGCGGCAGATGCAAGCAGCCGTGCAGGAAACGGTACTCCATCGACCGCATCGGGTATGAGAGACCTGCCTACGCGCTCTCCCTCTCCGACCTCTCGATGGGGGAGGAGATCGGAAAATACATCGAGGCGGGGGTGTGCTCCCTCAAGATCGAGGGCCGCATGCGTCGTCCCGCCTACTGCGCCGCCGCGGTAAAATATGTGAGGGACTGCCTCTCAAATTTGCCTGCGGAGGGGACGCTCTCCGACCTCAAACGCGCATATAACCGCGGAAATTTCACGCATGGGCTCGCCTTCGGACAGGACAAAACGCTCCTCTCCCGCAGAGTGCAGGGCCACATCGGCGAGGAGGTCGGGAGGGTCTCCCTTGTCCGCGGAAGGCCCTTCTGCAGGAGCGATTTTACTCCGCAAAGGGGGGACGGGTTCAAGCTGCTACGCGGCGGGGAGGAGGTTGCGGGCGCGACCTTTTCCGAGCAGGGACAAGGTGGGTTCTTTTTGAATACGACCGCCCGCGTCAAGGAGGGGGACATCGTCTGCGTGACGACGGATACGGCCGCCGCAGCGCGTGCCCTTGCAGGGGAGAGGAAACGGGAAATCGAGCTATATGTCGGCTTTTTTGCGGAAAAACGACCGATGATCTCCTGCGAGGAGCTTGACTTTGACTTCATCGGCTCGCCCCGTTTGGAGGCTGCCAAAAGTGCCCCGCTCACCGAGGAGGAGCTTCTGCGCTGCTTCCAAAGGACGGACGGCCTGCCCCTCACCCCCCGCATCCGCTTCGAAACGGACGGCGTGTTCCTCCCCAAATCGGTGCTGAATGCCCTGCGGCGGGAGTTTTACGAGGCCCTTGCCCTCCTTCTCGACCCGCCGAGAACGCTTCGGGAGCTTCGGCCCGCGGAGCCCGCTCTGCCTCCTAAGATTTCCAAAAAAACCGCACTTATTGCGCGAAAAGCGGGGAATGCGGACATCAGGATCGTAAAGCCCGACGACTACTCCCGCCTGCCTGAGGGGGGAGAGGACGTCTTTTTATATCTGCCGCCGCTCCTTTCATCCGAGGACGAGCGGGCCCTTGCGCCCCATTTCGGGGAATACGCGGGGATCTACTGCGAGGGCTATTACGGCATCGCGCTCGCCAAAAAATACGGCCTCACCCTCTTTGCGGGCACGGGCTTCAATCTCACCAACCGCTTTGCGGTCAGGGGCGTCATTGACGCGGGGGCGACCTATTTTGCCCTCTCCAAGGAGATCGACCATTTTGAGCAGGAGAGGCTCTCCGCGGAGGGTGCCTTTGCGCTCGCGCGGGGGGCAATCAAGGTGATGGACCTTTGCTATTGCCCCTTCGAAAAGACCTGCTCCTCCTGCGACAGGCGGCCCTTTTACACGCTGACGGACGAGGAGGGGAGAGGCTTCCCGCTCAGACGGTATGTCCTCGGCGGCTGTCGGTTTGAGGTCTACAACTGCGCCCCGCTGGCTGCGGAGACGGCCGTCGACCCCCTTACCGATGAGACCGTGGAGGTACAGGGCCCGCCCACCCGCGGCCATTCACAAAGGAGTATGCTATGACGAAACACGCTTTACGGCTGGAGCTCGATAAAATTTTAAGCTCGGCGGCGTCCTATGCGTCGCTCGAGGAGAGCAGGGAAAGGGTACTCTCCCTTCTTCCCTCGTCGGAGCTCTCCGAGGCCGTGCGCCGTCTTGACCTCACGGGGGAGGCGACCCTTCTTCTCTATGAGCTCGGCGCGGGCAGGCTGTATGGGTTTTCGCCCGTGGGGGACTGCCTCGAGCGTGCGGAAAAGGGTGCCGCCCTCGCGATCTCGGAGCTTTTGAACATCGCCCGCCTGCTCGCCTCGGCGAGGGTCTGCTACCGCTCCGTTCATTCTCTCTCCGACCCCCGCATCGAGGGGATGAAGACACTCACCGCCCGCCTTGTCTTTGACGAGGGGCTGGAACGGGACATTACCGAAAAAATCGTCAGCGAGACGGAGCTTGCCGACAATGCGAGCGAGAAGCTCTTCGAGATCAGACGTGCGATAAGGTCGCTCGGGGAGCGCATCCGCGCAAGGCTTTCCTCCTACCTTACGGGCGACGAGCGGAAATATCTGCAGGACGGACTCGTCACGGTGCGAAACGACAGATACGTCATTCCCGTCAAGGCAGAGTATAAGCGCAGCATCCGCGGCTTTGTGCACGACCGCTCCCAGAGCGGGGCGACCGTCTTTCTCGAGCCCGAGGAGATCCTCGAGATGAACAACGAGCTCATGGACCTCACCCTCGACGAGAAGGAGGAGACGGAGCGCATTTTGCGTGAGCTCTCCCGCGCGGTCGGGAGCATGCGGGAGCGGCTGGAGACGGACATCGAGGTTTTGACCGAGGTCGACGCCGTCTACGCGCTCGCTGAATACGGTTTTCAGAATAAATGCATTCGGCCGCGGCTGAACGGCAGAGGGGTCATTGAGATCGTCAAGGGCCGCCATCCCCTTCTCGATCCAAGGAAGGCGGTGCCCGTCTCGGTCAGCTTGGGCGAGGACTACGATTTTCTTCTCATCAGCGGTGCGAATACGGGCGGCAAGACGGTCACGCTCAAGATGTGCGGCCTCTTCTGCCTCATGGCGGCGTGCGGGATCTTTGTCCCGGCGGCTGAGGGGACGGAGCTCAGCGTTTTTCAGGGCGTCTATTGCGACCTCGGTGACAGCCAGTCCATTGAGGAAAATCTCTCGACCTTTTCCTCGCATATCGTCAATATTATCGAAATTCTGCAGGAGGCGGGGGAGCATTCCCTCGTGCTCATTGACGAGCCGGGCGGCGGCACAGACCCCGAAGAGGGGCAGGCTCTTGCCCGCGCGGTGCTCTCCTCTCTCGTGAAAAAGGGCTGCCGCGGCATCGTCACCACGCACTATTCCGCGCTCAAGGAGTTCGCCTACGGGCAAAAACGCATGCGGAACGGTTGTATGGAGTTTGACAGTCAGGACTTTCGCCCGCTCTACCGCCTCAGGATCGGTGCCCCCGGCTCCTCCAACGCCCTTGCGATCGCGGCAAGGCTGGGGCTTCCCGAGGCCGTGATCGAGGAGGCGAGAGGGTATCTTTCGGAGGAGGCGAGGTCCTTTGAGGGGACGCTTCGGGCCGCCGAGGAGAGCAGGGTCCGCGCCGATGCGGAGAGGCAGGAGACGGAGAGGCTCAGGCTCGAATGGGACCAACGGCTCGCCGCCCTTCAGGCAGAGGAGGAAAAGCTCAGACGGGAGAAGGAAAGACTTCTCTATTCCTCCAAGGCCGAGGCGAGACGCATCGTACGGGAGCGGACGGAGGAGGCAGAGAGGCTTCTTTCTCAGATCGAGGAGCTTCTCAAAAAGGAAACGGTCACCGAGGGAGACATCATCCGTGCCCGCACCCTCAAAAACAGGATACAGGAGCCTCCCGAGGAAGAGGAGAGGGTACGCCTTCTTCCCGTTGAAAAGGAGCGGCTGAAGGCAGGCGAGACGGTTTTTGTGGGTACCATGTCCGCGGAGGGGGTCGTGCTTTCCGTCCGAAGCGAGAAGGCGACTGCCGAGGTCAGGGTGGGAAGCCTCAAGGTCACCTGCAGGCTGGAGGATCTCTTTTACCCCGCCAAGCCGCGGGAGAAAAGGGGGGAGGTCCAGGTCATCCGCTCCCTTGCGCCCCGCGACACATTGCCCCGCGAGTGCAATCTTCTCGGCCTCAGCGTAGCCGAGGCCGAGATCGAGGTCGAGAGCTTTCTCGACGCCGCACTGGTGGCGGGAATGCATGAGGTGCGCATCGTCCACGGCATGGGCACGGGCAGGTTGCGTGCCGCCGTCCGCGAGCTTTTGAGAAAGCACCCGCATGTGGAGAGCTTCCGCGCGGGCCGCTACGGCGAGGGGGAGAGCGGCGTCACCGTCGTCACCCTCAAATAAAACGTCGCATATTTTTCATTTAAAATTTTGTCCGCGCAGGTGCAGTGGCATATTTTCAGGTCCCCGACAATAGAATACGGTTGATAATTGTATTCTGATCGAGGTATACTGTGAAAAAGCGTGCCGTTGCGGCGTTTACGAATCTTGCGCTCGCACTCATCGTCATAGCCCTCGGGGCCGTGTGCTTTTTGCCCGCCGTCGCCCCCGCATCGGAGGTGGACGACCGCGTCCGCTTCCGCGGCAATAGCGAGGATGGCGTCTCCCTCATGTTCAACGTCTATTGGGGAACGGATGAGGTGTACGGCATCCTCGATATTCTCGACGAATACGGCGCACGGGCGACCTTCTTTCTCGGCGGGTGCTGGGCCGACGACAATGTCGCCTGCGTCAGGGAAATTTCCCGCCGCGGCCATGAGATCGGCACGCACGGGTATTTCCACAAGGAGCACGACAAGCTCTCCTTAAAGGAGAATTCGGACGAGCTGCGCACCTCGAAGGAATTTCTCACCCTCGCGTCGGGGCAGGAGATCGTCCTCTTTGCACCCCCGTCGGGCGCGTACAACGGGGACACCCTGACTGCCGCGGAGGGGCTCGGCCTTACGACCGTGATGTGGACCAAGGACACCATCGACTGGCGGGACAAGGACGAGCAGCTCTGCTTTTCCCGTGCTACCGCGGATGTGAAGGGGGGAGATTTCATCCTCCTGCACCCCATGGAGCACACGGTAAGGGCACTCCCGCGCATTTTGCGGGAATACAAGAGACAGGGCCTCCGCGCGATCACGGTGGGGGAGAATCTCGGATAAAAAACCACGAAAGGAGTACATACATATGGTAGAAAGCAGAACACTCGGCAACGGCCTCAGGGTCATCGTCAAGCGCATGGAGGGGCTTCTCTCCGTCACGATGGGCGTTCTCGTCGGCGCGGGCGCGGCCTATGAAACGGACGCAGAGGACGGCATCTCGCATTTTATCGAGCACATGCAGTTCAAGGGCACCCCGACCCGCACGGCGTTTGAGATCTCGGACGCCTTTGACGCGCTCGGCTCGCAGGTCAACGCCTTCACGGGAAAGGACATGACCTGCTACTATTGCAAGTCCACCTCGGAGCATGCAAAAAAGAGCTTCGAGCTGCTTGCGGACCTCTTCCTGAATGCGACCTTCCCCGAGGAGGAAATGGCGCGGGAGAAGGGGGTCGTCATTGAGGAGATCAACATGAGCGAGGATTCCCCCGAGGACCTTTGCACCGATCTCCTCGCCCGTGCGGCCTTCGGCAGGGAAAATTACGGCAGAAACGTGCTCGGCCCCGCCGAAAACGTCACCGCCTTCACGCGGGAGCAGATGTTTGCCTATAAACGGGAATTTTACTGCCCCGAGAACATCGTCGTCTCCTTTGCGGGGAACATCGGCATCGAGGAGGCGGTCTCGCTCGCGGAGAAATACTTCGGCGGCCTGCAGAGGACAAATTACACGCCCCGCCTCAAGAGCGTCTCCCTCCGCACGGACAAGCTCTTTGTCTCAAAGCCCATCGAGCAGGCCCATTTTGCCTTTGCCTTCCCGTCTGTCCCGCGGAGCGACAGCCGTTACCCCGCCGTGCAGGTCATGAACATCATTTTAGGCGGCGGCATGAGCTCCCGCCTCTTCAAAAGGGTCAGGGAGGAGCTCGGCCTCGCCTACTCCGTCTATTCGTACACTTCCAACTATGCCGAGACGGGCATCATGACGGTGTACGCGGGGGTGAATCCCAAGAAGGCGGACCTCGCCGCCGAGGCCGTTCTCAACGTCCTCAGGGAGTTTCGGAAATGCGAGCTCTCGGAAGAGGAATTCTCCCGCGGCAAGGAGCAGCTCCTTTCGGGCACCGTTTTTTCGCAGGAAAACACCTCCTCGCAGATGCTCCTCTATGGCAGGGAGCTCCTCTATAAGGGGGAGATCTATGACTTTGAAAAGCGCATGGCCGAGCTGTCCGCGCTCAGGCGGGAGGATGTGCTCGCGGTCATGTCGGAGAGCGTCGATTTTGAGCACGCCGCCTCCGCCACCGTCGGCAACCTCAAGAAGGGGATCTCGATTTGAAGCGGGGACATGCCGAGGGCTTCCCGCCTGTCTTTGACGGGAACAGCCGCATCCTCATCCTCGGGAGCTTTCCCTCCGTCAAAAGCCGCGCGGTGAGCTTTTATTACGGCAATCCGCAGAACAGATTTTGGAACACCCTCTCTGCGGCCCTCGGGGTAAATTTTCCCGCGGACACGGAGGGAAGAAAGGAGACGCTGCTCTCTCTCGGCGTTGCGCTGTGGGACGTCGTGACGAGCTGTGACATCGTCGGCTCCTCGGACGCCTCCATTGAGAACGCCGTCATTGCGGACCTCCCGCGGCTCATGGAGCAGGGTGGGATCGAAAAGATTTTTCTCAACGGGAGCACGGCGTACAGGCTGTTTGCGGAGAATTTTCCGCAGTATCTGCCCATTGCGGAGAGGCTTCCGTCGACTTCTCCCGCCAATCCGCGCTTTTCTCGGGATGCATGGATAAACGCGCTCGCGCCCTTTGCCGCGGAGAGAAATGCGGAAAACAAGGACAAAATTCGAAAAGTGTATTGACAAGGCGGGGATTTTCCGTTACAATAAAGGAAATGAATGAGGAGGAGTACTATGTTTGAACAGGTATGCAGGATGCTTGCAGAGCAGCTCGGGATCGACGCCTCGACGATCAGACCCGAATCGGAGGTCGTCAAGGATCTGGGTGCGGACTCCCTCGACGTCGTGGAGCTTCTCATGACCCTCGAGGATGAATACAGCATCACACTGCCCGAGGAGGACGTCGAGAGCATCAAGACGGTGCAGGACATCGTCGATATGATGAACCGTCTCAAGGGCTAAAAGCTTCTCTCCCGCCTCGGCGGGATTTTTTTGTGGGAAAAAAGCGGGGGACATGCTTCCGCTTTTTGCTTTCTCCGCATAGAATGTACCATGCTCCATTCCTCCACGCTCTCCCTCATCGGGAACACGCCGACGGTGCGGCTTCGGAAAATCGAACAAGCCCTCTCCCTCAACGCGGAGTTGTATGCAAAGCTCGAAATGTTTTCCCTCACGGGCTCCGTCAAGGACAGGATCGCGCTCGCCATGCTCGAGGCGGCCGAGCGGGAGGGAAGGCTCAGAAAAGGAATGACCGTTGTCGAGCCCACCAGCGGGAACACGGGCATCGGCCTTGCGGCGGTCGGGGCCGTTAAGGGGTACAGGACCGTCATTTTTATGCCCGCCTCCATGTCAAGGGAGCGGCGCAGGCTCATCGAGGCGTACGGCGGCGAGGTCGTGCTCACTCCCGCCTCGGAGGGCATGCGGGGCGCGGTCGCGCGGGCAGAGGAGTACGCAAGGGAAAAGCACTGCT
This sequence comes from uncultured Clostridia bacterium, assembly GCA_947627515.1. GTDB lineage: Bacteria > Bacillota > Clostridia > Christensenellales > Borkfalkiaceae > Gallimonas. Next base: position 10,748 of record CANQWI010000007.1, on the reverse strand, counting down.
TTATGCCCTCCCAGTTCGAAAATCCCTATAATCCCGCGGCGCACTATGCGACGACTGCCGTGGAGCTTTGGCGGGACATGGAGGGGCGCATCGACGTCCTTGTCGCGGGCGTCGGGACGGGAGGAACACTGACGGGCGTCGGGAAATTTTTAAAGGAAAAGTGCAAGACGGTGCGGCTCGTCGCGGTAGAACCCTTTTCCTCCCCCGTCCTTTCCAAGGGGAGAAGGGGAAGCCACGGGATACAGGGCATCGGCGCGGGCTTTGTGCCCGCCGTGCTCGATAGGGAGCTCTATGACGATATCGCCGCCGTGACGGACGCGGAGGCCTTCGAATGCACCCGCTTGCTTGCGACATGCGAGGGGCTCTTTTGCGGGATCTCCTCGGGGGCGGCCCTCTCTGCCGCGCTCTCCCTTGCCCGCAGCGGGGAGGAGGGGCGCATCGCCATGATCTTTCCCGACGGCGGCGGCCGCTATCTCTCCCTGCTCCCATGACGGTAAAAAAATAAGGCCCGCGGCAATGACGCTGCGGGTCTTATCAATATTGGAGAGGAGGACGTCCGCGGCTGGGTCCGCTCGCATCCTCACTCCGATTGTACGACACCGCGGCGCAAAAATCAACCTACTTCTCGAAAAACGCGCTCTATTGCTGAAATTCGACGCGGTAGAGTTTGAAAAACTTACTCTACTCTCAGTAGAATCGTTGACATTCGCCCTGATTGCGGGTATAATAGAGGTATGGAAGAACAGGATCTCGCGATCACCATCGGTCAGAATATCACGCGTCTGCGCAAGCTCTCGGGCATGACGCAGCTGGAGCTTGCCGAAAAGCTCAATTACTCGGATAAATCCGTTTCCAAATGGGAGCAGGGCAACGGGATCCCCGACGTCAGGATCCTCGTCCAGCTTGCGGAGCTCTTCAACGTCTCCGTCGACGACCTTGTGCGCGAGCACAGGGAGAAGCCCGTCGTGCCCAAGCGGGAGCGCAGGCTTCGCCGCATCATCATCACCATCCTCTCCGTCGGCCTTGTGTGGCTCGTCGCCGTCGCCTGCTTCGTGCTCATCGGCGTCGCGTGGAACGTGCAGGGGGAATGGCGAAGGGGCGCGTGGCTCGCCTTTGTCTATGCGGTGCCCGCGAGCGCGATCGTCGTCACCGTCTTTTCCTGCGTCTGGCATTGGAAATGGACGCGGGTCGTCTCCGTCTCCCTCCTCGTCTGGACGCTGCTTGCCTGCGTCTATCTTACTCTTTGGGTGTGCGGTGTGAGCAAGGGCATGTGGCTCATCTTTCTCGTGGGGGTGCCTCTGCAGATTTTGGCCCTCATCTATTTTGTATGGCGTAAAAAAGCGAGGACGCACGAATGAAGACGATTTCCATCCCCGAGGATCCCCTGCGGCAGGAAAGGATCAAGCGTTCTCTCCGTGCAAAATGTGCAGCATATAACGCATTTTTCTACATTTTCGGTGCGCTTGCCGTGCTCGCCTTTGTGGGCGCGATCGCGGCCGTCATCGTGCTCGAGCTCAGGAGCGGCCTTCCCGCATGGCTCGGCTACACCCTTCTCGGGAGCCTGCTCGGCGGCGGTGCCATCTGCGGCGCGGCGGCCTACGGCTTTACCCGTCTCATCGCGCATGCGGACAGGGCGCGGCTGGATTTTTGGGAACGCTGCGATTCGGAGGACAGCTTCTATGTGGGAGAGGGGACGCTCGCGACCTTTCAGAGGGACGCCCTTTTTCTGCACGGGGACGGCGGCGGCACGCAGACCATCCGCATCCCCTATTCCGAAATCAGGCTGATCTCCGTCTGTACGCGCAGGGCTCCAAAGGAAAAGGGAGAGTGGAGCGTCGTTTTGGAGCTTCCCGCCCGCTACCTTGCCAAGGACAAAAGGGCCGCAGGGGACGAAAAAGTACTCGTGCAGACAGACGCCAAGACGCGGCTCTACGACTGCATCTCGGCGCACGGCCTCACCCTGCTCGGCGAGGAGAACAAAGCGCAAAAAAATCGCAGATATGTGCTGAAAAAGAGGTTTTATGTCCCCGTTCCCGACAAGCGCAGGAGGTCGCTCATCATGACGGTCCTCGGCGCGTGTGCGGCGGTCGCGGGCATCCCCGTCGCCATCCTTCTCAACGCCACCGCGGGGAGCTTTCTGATCGTGATCGGCGGCTTTCTCGGCGGCCGCTCCCTCCTCTCCTTTCTCGGGGCAAAGAGCGTCTTCGCCGTCTATGAGGAGGGCGTCTATCATAAGGACTCCAACGGGGCGGACCGTATCTTTTTAAAATGGGAGGAGCTTGAGCGCATCTCACGGCAGACCGTCAAGGACGCCCCTGCGCTCGAGCTGAAATGTATCTACGGCTCCTACTATGTGCCCGACATCGCGGGCGTGTATGAGTATCTTTCGGAGGTCAGCCCCGAGAAGTGCGGCTGATCGCAAGAGGGCTTTGCTATGCTCTGTACACAGTGCGGAAAAAATCAGGCGCGGACATATGTCCTGCGGACGGCCGAGGGGGAGAGGAGCGTTTCTCTCTGCCCCGATTGCTATCGCGCCCGCTACGGTAGGGAGCCCTCCGACGGCGATAAGGTCTGCCCCGTGTGCGGGCTCACCCTTGCGGAGTTCAGGAAAACGGGCCTTTTGGGCTGCGCAGGCTGTTATTCTGCCTTCCGCGAGGAGCTCATCCCCACCGTCAAGGTCGTGCAGGGACGGCTGCGTCATACGGGAAAGGACCCCGTCCGCGCCCTTGCCGATGAGCGCGAGGAACTCGAGGAGGAGCTTTCCGTCGCGCAGAAGATGGGGGACAGGTTCATGGAGCAGCGCATCCGTTACCGCCTCTCCGTCATAGACAGACTCATGAGCGGAGGAGAGGAATGAACATTACCTATGAGAGCGTGGCGGTCTCCTCGCGCATCCGTCTCGCAAGAAATTTCAACGATTATCCCTTCCCGGGGATGCTGATCCGCAGCCCGCATGCCAAAGAGCAGGCCAGCGAGATGGTCCGCACCGTCCATGAGGAGCTGAATGCCCTCGAGGAGTTCGATTTTTACGACGTCGGCACGCTCACCGAGGCGCGGGCGGCCTATCTTGTGGAGCGAAATCTCATCTCCCGCGACCTCGTCCGTCACAGCGCGATCTCTGCGGCCCTCATCGCCCCCGACGAGAGCATCTCCGTCATGATCAACGAGGAGGACCACATCCGCGAGCAGTATTTTATGCGCGGCTACGATCTCAAAAAGGCATACGAGCGCATCACGGGCATCGACGACGTGATCGCGGAATCCATCCCCTTCGCCTTCGATAAGGAATTCGGCTACCTCACCGCCTGCCCGACCAACCTCGGCACGGGGCTCAGGGCGTCCGTCATGATGTTTCTCCCCGCCGTTTCGCGCAGGGGACTCATGCGGCGGCTCGCGTCCGAGCTCAACCGTCTCGGCCTCACCGTGCGTGGCGCCTCGGGGGAGGGAAGCGGCGCGGAGGGGGACCTCTTTCAGGTCTCAAACGAGGTGACACTCGGCTTTACGGAGACGGAGATCCTCGCAGCCGTCGAGGAAGCGCTCAGGATCGTCGTGCAGTTCGAGTTGCGCGAGCGGGAGCGCATGAAAAAGGAGGGGGGCATCTCTCTCCGTGACAAGGTCACGCGCTCGTACGGGATCCTCACGAATTGCTGCGTCCTCGGCATGGGGGAGTTCATGGAGCTCGTTGCGGACGTCAAGCTCGGCATTGCGCTCGGCCTTCTCGACTGCGGAAGGGGGCTCTCCGCGCTCGACGACCACATCATCGCGATGCGGCCCGCCAACATCGACCGACTCAACGGCCGCACCCTCACAGAGTCGGAACGGGACGCCTTCCGTGCCTCGGAGACGGTCGCGTTTTTGCGCAAAAAGGGAATTTTCGTGTAAAATAAGGAGCAGCTATGGACGAAAATCATTCGGAAGAATACGATTCGGACGACCAATACAGAAATAATAAATTTTACTCGGACCATCTCAGGCAGGTCCTGCGGCAGGCAGACCAGATCGCAAAATTCTACAAGACCAACTTTGTCGGCAGTGAGCATCTCATCCTCGCCATGATGGAGGTCCCCGCCTGCACGGCGGGCAGACTGCTCGCGGCGTCGGGGCTCGACTATGCCGCCTACCGTGAGAGCTTCCGAAGATCCGTCTCCCACGACATGACCAAGCGGTTCGGCTACACCCCCCGCACCAAGAATGTCTTTAAAATGGCGAGCAGCTACACGCACTCGGGTGGGTCCTATCTGCCTATCACGGGCACCGAGCACGTGCTTCTTGCCATTCTCAATGAGGAGGAAAGCATTGCGTACTACCTTCTCAACGGCCTGCACATCGACCTGCCCCTCCTCATCGAGCGGACGGAGGCGTTTATCAATGACACCATCACGCGCGGCGGGCCCGCCTATTCCGCGGGAGAACAGCCGCGTGCCGTGCGCGACGTCCCCGTCCACACCGTGGATGAGAGCCTGCTTCCCTATGGGGAGGACCTCACGCAGAAGGCGCGGAGCGGGAGGCTCGACCCCGTGATCGGTCGGCGCAAGGAGATCGAGAAGGTCATTCAGATCCTCTCGAGAAGGACCAAGAACAACCCCGTGCTCATCGGGGAGCCGGGCGTCGGCAAGAGTGCCGTCGTCGAGGGGCTTGCCCTCTCCATCGCGCAGGGGGAGGTGCCCGACCTTCTCCGCGGAAAGATCGTCTTTTCGCTCAACCTCACCAGCCTGCTTGCAGGTACGCGCTACCGTGGCGATTTCGAGGAGCGGCTGAAGCACATCATCGACGCCGTCAGAGCGGACAAGGACATCATTCTGTTCATCGACGAGATCCACACCATCGTCGGCGCGGGGAGCTCCTCGGACGGCGGGTCGATGGACGCGGCGAATATTTTAAAGCCCATGCTCGCACGCGGGGAGCTGCAGACCATCGGCGCGACCACCCTCGAGGAGTATCACTATATCGAAAAGGACCCCGCGCTCGAACGCCGCTTTACCCCCGTCACCGTCGACCAGCCCTCCGTCGAGGACACAATCATCATCCTCCGCGGCATCAGGGACAAGTACGAGGCACATCACAACGTCGTGATCACCGAGGAGGCCATCGAGGCGGCGGCAAAGCTTTCAGACCGCTACATCACAGACAGATTTCTCCCCGATAAGGCCATTGACCTCATCGACGAGGCGGCCTCCCGTGCCCGTTTGAATGCGGAGAGCGGCCCCGCGGAGCTGCATGACGCCGAAGACAGGCTCGTCCGTCTGAGATCGGACAGGGACAAGGCCGTAAAATGGGGGGATGAGAACGCTGCCTCCCTCGCCTCCGAGGCGGAGACGCTCGAGGGAAGGGTGCTTTCCATGCGCCGTGAATGGCAGATGAAGAAGAGCCGTGCGCATGTGAGCATCGGTGCAGAGGACATCGCAGCCATCGTCTCAAGCTGGTCGGGGGTGCCCGTCTCCCGCCTCACGGAGCAGGAATCCGACCGCCTTCTGCATTTGGAGGAGGAGCTGCATCGCCGCATCGTCGGGCAGGACGAGGCAGTCACCGCCGTCGCAAGGGCGATCCGCCGCGCAAGGGCGGGACTCAAGGACCCGAACCGTCCCATCGGCTCCTTCATCTTCGTCGGTCCCACGGGCGTCGGCAAGACGGACCTTTGTAAGGCACTCGCGGAGAGCCTCTTCGGCGATGAGAGCCTCATGATCCGTCTCGACATGTCCGAATATATGGATAAAAGCTCTGTCTCCAAGCTCATCGGCGCGGCCCCGGGCTATGTGGGCTACGACGACGGCGAGGGGTATCTCACGGGAAGGGTGCGGAAGAAGCCCTACTCCGTCGTGCTCTTTGACGAGGTCGAAAAGGCCCACCCCGACATCTTCAACCTGCTTTTGCAGCTCCTCGACGACGGACGGCTCACGGACAGCCGCGGCCGCACGGTCAGCTTTAAAAATACCGTCGTCATTCTCACCTCCAACATCGGGGCGCATGCGGTGAAGGAGTCCTCGCTCGGCTTTGGGACAGAGGACGCCCGCTCCGAATATGATGAGATGAGAGAGAGCATCGAGGCCGCTCTCAAAAAGCAGTTCCGTCCCGAGCTTCTGAACAGGCTCGATGACGTCATCATCTTTCACAAGCTCACCCGCGAGGACGCCGCCCGCATTCTCGACGGGCTGCTCGCAGGCGTCAACAAGCGGATCGCCGAGCAGAGGATCCGTCTCACCTTTACGGAGGCGGCAAGGGAGCTCCTCGTGGAGCGTGGCTATAGCGACGAATACGGCGCCCGCCCGCTCAAGCGCACCGTGCAGAAGCTGGTCGAGGACGCCCTCTCCGAGCAGCTCCTCATGGGCCGTATCCGCACGGGAGAGGTCCTTGTGGACGTCGAAAAGGACCGCCTCGTCTTTCGCAGCAGATAAAAATCGTTTGAGATTTTTTGAAAACAACGTGAAATTTATTTGACATTTCCCGAGGGAAGGCATATAATACAGATACTTTCCCACGGGTTAGGGCAACACGGAGAGAATTCGCCCATTCTCCCATTCGCACCCCCCATGGGGGGTGTTTGTCATAGAATGACAAACAAAAACGCATATTAAGAAAAATAAATAGGAGGATATCTATGAAAAAATTTGCATGTCTTGCTCTTGCGGCTGTCATGGCACTCGGAACGGCCTTTGCCTTCACGGGCTGCAACAGCGGTAACAACGGCGGCAACAACAACGGCGGCACTCAGAGCGGCACCGAGGGCGGTAATCAAGGCGGTAATCAGGGTGGCAGCCAAGGCGGGACCCAGGGCGGCAATCAGGGCGAAAACGTTCCCTCGCTCGACGGCGTCACGCAGGAGGGGCTCTTTGACAGCATTTTCGAAACAGAGTTCAAATATGCTCAGCTCGATATTGGCGTTGAAGGGATCAATTACAGCATGGACGGTCTTGCGTATGTTGAGGGCGGCAGCCTCGATTATAAGGCCTATGCCGGCTTAAACGGCGAGACCGATTTCGATCTGCTCATGAGCCAGAACAGCGATAACGAGGAAGCGGGCTACGACATCAGCTTCATCCGCGGCCAGTACAACTATGAGGGGTATGGCGCATGGAAGGCACTCGGTCTCAAGGAAAAAGAGTACGACAAGCTCCTTGAAGCCTACAAGACCAACGACGCACTTTCGCTTCGCCGTTATACGAACGGGAGCTCCCATAATGAGGCGGAGTCGGACGGCGAATACGGCGGATCCAATTCTGCCGCAGAGTCCAAGGCTGCAGAGCCCGAGGTCACCGAGCAGCCCTCGCTTGAGGAAATGATCCCCGTCGAGCTTGTCACCAAGCTTCTCGGCAATCTCGCGGCACTCGTCGGCGCTCCCGAGCTCAAGGCAGTCTCGGGCGGCTATGAGCTCAGCTTCGATCTTCTTTCCTCGCTCGACGTTCTGGTGGCGAATGTTGCTGCCTACCTTGCAACCGTCAAGGCCGATTCCAAACTCGGCGCACTCCTGAAGGACAACGATTCCTTCCTCGTCAAGACGGTCAAGGGCCTTCTCAAGGGCGTCAAGGCGAGCGAGATCATCGAGCTTCTTCCGATGCTTCCCCTCCCCTCCGAAATGCTCGCGGCTCTTCCCGAGGCAGGCACGGCCGATGCGTATGACTACATCGTCGCCCTTGCCGCAGATGAGGATTTCGCAGCGCAGGCGGGGATTTCCGAGATGGTTGAGGGCGTGACAAAATTTGAGGATCTCACCGTTCAGGATGTTATCAACCTCGTTTTGATGATTTCGGGGTCGGAGCCCTCCGAGGAAGGCCCTGATTATCTCGCGCTTGTCAATACGTTTGCGGCTGCCTTCAAGAAGGACCTCGTCGGCTCGATCGCGAATATCTTCCTTTTCGGCCCGTCTGCCCTCCTGACGCCCGACGCGGAGCGTTCTTATCCCATCACCTCGAGCAAGATGGGGGATGCGACCGTCGCCCTGCAGTTCAACGCAGACAAGACCTTCAAGGGGATTGCGCTTGACGTCGAAAAGTTCACCGTCGCTACCCCCGCAGGGACAGACGCTGACGATGTGACAAGCATCGAGGCTCAGGGCACCGCTACGATCACCCTTCTCGATTCGAGCCCCTTCACCGATCTCAAGGGCATGCGCTACTATGATGTGTCTGATGGGCCCTATACGTATGACAACACAAGGCTGGCCCCCGATGCCAATTATCGTACAAGTTATATGTCTATCAAATTGGAAAACGACACATGGGTGCAGGCCAACCTGGGGTACACCTTGAGCTGGGAGGTCACGACGAGCTCCTGCAAGGCGACCTTTGAGGTTCCCGAGCTCAATCTGAAGGAGACCAAGGAGTTCACGCTTGCACAGCTGAAGGCTGAAGCCGCCAAAGAGGATAATCGCATGCCCTTCGGCAATGCATCCTATGAGGTCTCGGCCCAGGGAAAGAAGGTCAATGTTTCGTTTGATTTCAACATTTCCGAGTACTCTGATGAAGGATTCTCACTGTCCTTTGTGGCATGGTGGACACCCAACGGTGCAAATTATCGGACGAGCTTCACGAACTCTGTTTATGTCGAATATGTAATCAATTCCACTGTGATCGCATAACGGTCCGCATGAATTTTCAAAAAAGTCCGCTTCCGCGGACTTTTTTTCTGCCCCGAAACCCCTTTGGCCTGAAGGCCACTTCCCCTACAGGGGCAGCGAGGGAATTTAAAATTAAAAATTAAAAATTAAAAATTGCGGTGATGGTTCGACTACGCTCACCATGACGTAATTGGAATGGCCCGTAAAAAATGGACCCTTGGCTCCCCTCTCAGGGGAGCTGTCGCTTTATGCGACTGAGGGGTTTCCGAAACCCCTTTGGCCTGAAGGCCACTTCCCCTACAGGGGCAGCAAGGGAATTTAAAATTAAAAATTGCGGTGATGCTTCGACGGAGCTCAGCATGACGAATTTTGGAATGGCCTGTAGAAAATGAAGCTGCCTTCCCACTCTCCGTCCGTAATTTTTTTAAAATTCCTGCAAAATCTAAGAACGAACGTTTGCATTCTTTCGACGAATGTGCTATAATGGTACCGTGAAAAAGCAGCTGTACACCGCTCCCACGCTCACCTGCGACCAACAGGAGGCCGCCACGCTCATCGAGGAGTGGTATTACCATCTGAATACGCAGATCTTTGTCCTCTGCGGCTATGCGGGCACGGGGAAGACCTTTCTCGTCGACTATATCGTCCGCAAAATGGGGCTCGTTCCGGGGGAGAGCGCCGTCTTTGTCGCGCCCACGGGAAAGGCGGCCTCCGTGCTCATCCGTGCGGGAACGCCCGCCTCCACCATCCACAGCCTCATCTATACGCGGGAGGAGGACATCGAGGTCAACGAGGACGGCGAGGTGATCTCCGAACGCTTTCTCCGCTTTGTGCTAAAGAGCAGCCTCCCCAAGGAGATCGAGCTCATCGTGGTGGACGAGACAAGCATGGTTTCCGACGACTTATTGCACGATTTGCTCTCCTTCGGCATCAAATGTCTCTTTTGCGGCGACCCCGCCCAGCTCCCGCCCGTGTACGGGACCAACTCGCTCATGAAAACGCCCGTTTATACGCTGAAGGAGATCGTGCGGCAGGCCAAGGACGACCCCATCGTGCAGATGAGCGAGGCCGTCCGTGCGGGAAAGCTACTCTCCTACGGCCGCTACGGCGAACGGGCGGCAGTCATTCCCAAAAATTCTCTGCGCCCCGAGGAGAGGGCCGCCCTCTTTTTGCGGGCAGACCTCGTCATTGTCGGCACCAACAGGACGCGCAGCCGCATCAACCGTGAGATCCGCTGTGCCCGCGGCATTCCCGAGGAGCAACTTTTGCCCATCGAGGGGGAAAAGCTCATCTGCACCCTCAATGACTGGTCCAAGCCCTTGGACGATGCGGGGAGCTTTCACCTCGTCAACGGCATCGTCGGCACCTGCTCGGATGTGCGGGAGGGGGAGGACGGGCTCGGGATGCTGGACTTTCAGGCAGACTTTCTCGACCGCCCCGTGAAAAACCTGCCCTTTGACGCGGGTGTGTTTTCGAACGGGGTGTACTTTCACAGTTACGGCGCAAAGGCCTGCCTGCTCGCAAACGGCAGACTGGTGCATGAGAACAATTTCGGCGCACTCAGGAGCGCAAAGGTCAAGCGCGAGGACACGATCGCGCGGTTTGAATTCGCCTACGCCGTCACCTGCCACAAGGCGCAGGGCTCCGAGTATGACACCGTCGTCGTGCTCGACGAGAGCCGCCTCTTCTCCGACGGCCGCGAGTGGCTCTACACCGCCATCACCCGCGCCAAAAACAATCTCGTCATTCTGCGTTGATCCCTCTCGCCCCTCGGAATGGGGGGCAATTTCTTATCTACGTCCTCATCACCAGCTTCATCAAATGCAACCTAAAACGAACTACTTGTTCAATTTAGGTTGCTTTATTTTTTATTAAAATTTTCTTCGCACTTGACATAATGTTTGATTTTGTGTTATACTAAACATGCCAAACCAACTGAATAAAATGGGCAAGGGCTATTTCTATAAGAGTGAAAAGCTCTCTTTTTGCCATTTTCTTGCGAATTTGATAAAAATGCAAATTCCGATCTGAAAATGGCATTGATGAGTTCTTGCCTTATTCAGTTGGTTTGGCGACTATCGGAGTTTGCGTTTTTTGTGCGCTTGCTTCGGTGGGCGCACTTTTTTATTTTATTCAAAAAAGGTAGTATAACATATGGCAAATACAAATTTACACAATTCGAGGCGTGACAAATTCG
>CANQWI010000006.1 GCA_947627515.1 uncultured Clostridia bacterium | reverse complement strand
AGCGAGAGCGGCAGCACGGATACCGAGCAGGGAGGCGGTCAAGGCGGCTCCGAGGAGCAGCCCACTGAGCCTCAGCCCCATGACCATGTCTATGGCGCGGACAATCGCTGCACCGTCTGCGGAGATGAATGGGAGTATACGGAGGGTCTCACCTTTACACTGAGCACGGACGGGAAAAGCTATCTCGTCTCGGGCGCAGGGACGGCAAAGGGGAATATCGTCATTCCCTACGGATATCAGGGCAAGCTCGTCACGGGCGTCGCAGACTCTGCCTTTGCAAACGGGACTCTCACGGGCATAGAGCTCCCCACAAGCGTCACCTTTGTCGGGAAGAATGCCTTTTTCGGCAGCGCACTCGCCTTTGTCACGCTCCCTGCAACTATTACGGCGATCGGGGAGAGTGCGTTTGACGGCTGTACGCTTCTTATCACCGTCAATATCGCGGACCTCGCGGCATGGTGCGGGATCCAATTCGCAAACGGCACAGCCAACCCGCTCTCGCAGGCGCAGCGCTTTGTTGTCGGCGGGGAGGAGGTCACAGAGCTCGTCATTCCCAAGGGCGTGACAAGGGTAAGCGACTATGCCTTCTACGGCTGTGACTTTCTGACCTCGATCGTCATACCCGAGAGCGTGACTACCCTCGGAACGCTCGTGTTCGGCAACCTTACCGTGACCGTGATCATCCGCTTCGAGGGGACGGTCGAGGAATGGCAGGAGCTCATCGAGGGACTGCTGCTCTGGGAAAGCGGTAAGGGCAACCCCGTGAGCTGCGAGAACGGCTCCATCGACAAGGACGGCAATGTCACTACTCCTCCCGGTGGCGAGGGTGGAGACGGCGGTGACGGCGGCGGAGAGACCCCCGACGACGAGCACAAGCATAACTATTCCGAGACATGGTCGTATGATGAAAACGGGCACTGGCACGAAGCGACCTGCCATCCCACCGAGCGCGGCGACGAGGGCCCTCACACCTATGAGAACGGCGTCTGCACGGAGTGTCACTATGAGCCGCAGATCCACTTTTACGAGTATTCCGAACGGACGGACGACGGCCACACGGGCACCTGCTCCCTTTGCGGGAAGGTCGTGACGGGGAAGCACTCCTACGATTCGCAGTACCAATGTGTGGAATGCGATTATCAACACACTCACACCTATGCGAAGGAATGGCAATCAGACGAGGAGGGCCATTGGCACAGGGCGACCTGCCACCCCGAGGCGACAAGCGAGGTGACGGAGCATACCTACGAAAACGGTCGGTGCACGGATTGCGACTACGAGCATCAGGAGCATGTCTATGAGTATTCCGACAAGACCGAAACGCAGCATAGGGAGACCTGCTCCGTCTGCGGCAAATCTGTCACCGAGGCGCATACCTATGCGGAGGGGCTCTGCACAAAATGCCATTACGAGCACGAGGAGCATACCTTCACCGAGTATACAAGCAAGACCGACGCGGGTCACACGGGCACCTGCTCCGTCTGCGGGAAGGCGGTATCCGCGGGACATTCCTATGCGAATGGCGTGTGCACGGAATGTGAATACGCGCATGAGACGCATACCTATTCGAACGGCGTCTGCACGGAATGTCAGCTTGCGCACAAGGATCACGTCTACGGCGACGATAATACCTGTGAGGTCTGCGGTGCGGGCTTGTATGTCAAGAATGAGAACGAAACAATCTCCTTCGGCAGCTATCCGCAGACAGAGGTGACGGAAAGCGGTCTCAAGGGCTTCTTAGGCATGGAGGCGGGCGGAACTCCCACGAGCTCGAATGCGGGCAAATGGACGAGCTACAGGTACTATGACGGCAAAGGAGATGTTTCAAATTTTATGTGGTATATCGACGTGGATTATCAGGGAAATCGGTACCGCGGGGTGTACTTTACAAGATATCGTACAAGGTATTCAAAGGCACCGTATAATGTAACGGGTGATCTCAATAAGGGGAAGCAGGAAGCAAACGGATATTACACGGATACGGTGTATTGGTTCAAGTATGAGCCCATCGAGTGGCGCATTTTAGAGCAAAGCGACGGCACGGCACTCCTCATGGCAAGCATTATCCTCGACAGCCAGCATTACTATCACGAAGAAAACTCTCATGGGGGAGTTCATGCGAGCAATTACAAGGAGAGCGATATCCGCAAGTGGCTGACGACGACGTTCTACGAGACGGCATTCGACGAATACGCACAAAAGATCATTGAGACAACGGAAGTGGATAACAGCATGGTATCTGCGTGCTATTCGAGTCTTGAAATGCAGCAATATGTCTGTGAAAATACACAAGACAAGATTTTCCTGTTGAGTAAGAGAGATGTGGGGAACACCTCTTATGGATTCAATTTGAGCTTTATGGCAGAGGATACAGCGCGGCAATTGAAGCCTACCGATTATGCGAAGGCGCAGGGCGCGAATGGCAATTGGCGGCTACGCTCGCCGCGCCCACAATCCGGTGATATTGTATGTGAGGTTATCAGTGACGGTATTGCGGATTATTCTTGTTCTGTTGCTGAAACAACCAGCGGCGTAGTTCCTGCTCTTCGGATCCGTCTCTGAGGCGGGTCGCTTCCGCGGCTTCTCAAAATGCCGCAAACGGTTTGATCGTCAAGGAAACGCGGCGGGCATTTTTGCCCGCCGCGTTTCCTTGCCCCCGCATGGGAGCCAAGGGAATTTAAAATTCAAAATTGCAGTGGAGCAGCCTGCGGGTCTGAGGGCGACGGGGCGCAATTTGTGAAACAAAACGGCAGATTAGGCGGGGAGCATTGAAAATACTGTAGAAAGACAGTATAATCCGTGGCAGAACGATAAGGGAGAATCTCACATGGCTAAGAAGAGTATGTCAACAAAAAAAGCAGTCGCGATCTTTTCGCCCTGCATCACACTGGTCGTCGTGATCATGCTCGCGCTCGTCATAGCGGCGTCGATGTTCTATGAGGACATCAGCCTCTTTTTGTACGGCCGTGCGCAGACGGTCGATGCGGCCGTGATCGCGGAGGGAGAGGCCCTCTGCGAGGACATCGTCGAGGAGGGCACCGTTCTTCTCAAGAATGAGAGGGATGAGGAGGGCACGCCCGCGCTTCCCCTTTCCGGGGAGGAGCTTCAGAGGGTAAATGTCTTCGGCTGGGCGGCCTACGACTGGATGACGATGGCGTTCGGGTCGGGGTATGCAAACACGGATCTGCAGAAGATCAAGCTTTTCCCCGCGCTCGAGGAGGCGGGCATCGGCTACAATCAGGACCTTTATAACCTTTATAAAGAGTACTACACCGCCCACAGCAAGACCTACGGGGATCAGGACTATCTTGAATACCGCGGCGGCGTCTCCTTCGGGAGCGAGGAGATCTTTGTGCTCCGTGAGCCCTCCAAACAGCAGTATCTCGACCTCAAGGACAGCATTCAGGCCTTTTCCAAGGTCGGGCTTGTCGTGATCGGACGGACGGGCAGCGAGAGCAAGGACCTCGAGCTCAGGCAGGTCAAGCAGAAGACGGCGGGCAGCAATGAGAAAATCACAGACGACACCCGTCACTATCTCGAGCTTTCCACCGAGGAGGAGGACATGCTTGCGGCCGCGACGGAGATGTGCGAGAAGGTCATTGTCATTCTCAACACCGCCAACACGATGGAGACGGGATTTTTGGACAATGACAAGATCGACGGGGCACTCCTTGTCGGCATCACGGGCCTCACGGGCACGAGAGGGCTTGTAAACGTCCTCCGCGGCTACAGAGAGGAGCCCATCCCCGTGCTCGACGGCGACGGCAACCCCACCTATGACGGCGAGGGCATGGCTGTTTACGAAAAGAACGAAGACGGCACCGTAAGAACGCAGCGCGTCAAGGTCTCCCCCGCGGGCAGAACGGTAGACACCTACGCCTACGACATCCTCGGCACCACCCCCTCGGCCGTCAATCAGGGCAGCAAGGGCGCGGATGAGAAGGGCGCGGGGACGATCTACGCAAATTGCAGGAGCGAGGACAGCCGCTACCGTGCCTATGTGGACTACTCCGAGGGCATCTACGTCGGCTATAAGTGGTTTGAAACAGCAGACGCCGAGGGCTATTGGGACAATGTGCACAACGACTACGGCGACGGATATGAGGGCGTCGTGCAGTGGCCGTTCGGCTATGGCCTCTCTTACGTCAGCGATTTCTCGTGGACGGTGAAGGACATCAGGGTCGGGAGCGAATCCAAAATGTCGGGCGAGCTTCAGGGAGATGAAACTCTCGTCTTTACCGTCGAGGTCAAGAACCTCGAGCCCGAGGGAGGCTACCCCGGTGCGGACGTCGTCGAGCTTTACTATTCGGCTCCCTACACCAAGGGCGGCATCGAAAAATCGTCCGTTGTGCTCGGAGCCTTTGCAAAGACAAGGGTCCTTCAGCCGCAGGAGAGCGAGGTCGTCACGCTCACCCTTCGCGTGCAGGATATGGCCTCCTACGACTGCTACGACATGAACAAAAATAACAACACGGGCTACGAGCTCGACGCGGGCGAATACCACGTCATGCTGATGGAGAATTCGCACGAGCTCAAGAGCCCCGAGACGGATTTTGCCTATACCATGTCCGAGACCGTGTGCTACGAAAACGATGCGGATACGGGGAATGCGGTCGAGAACCGCTTCACCGATCTGAACGGGCAGGGCAACGAAGAGACGATCGACGAGTCCGACCTTGACGGCTCCCACGAGGAGACGCCCGTAAAATATCTCTCCCGCGCAGATTTTGCGACGACCTATCCTCAGAAGATCACCGCTCCCCGCCGCAGGACGGCAGAGGCCGAGCGCGTTGCAAAGCAGGTCGCGCCGACGGACGAACAGCTTGCAAGAACGGGGGACACGAACGCTTCAAGGACGCGGGAGCCCAACGGGTTAAAATTCGAGGACGTCCTCGGAACGGAGAGCTACAGCGACGACATCTGGGATACGCTCATCGCCAACATCACGGATGAGGAGCTTTTCAACCTCATCAAGGACGGGTACTTCAAGACGGCCGCGATCGAGAGCATCGGCAAGGTGCAGTATGTCGACCTCGACGGCCCGCTCGGCTTCAACACCCGCGTGACGGGCGGCAACGGGACGTCCTGCTCCTTTATGGCGTATCCGAGCGGCACGATGCTTGCGCAGACATGGGATGAAGAGCTCGCCCTCGCCTTCGGCCGCAGTGTGGGCAAGGAGCGCGGGTCGATGGCGGGCCTGCGCGGCTGGTATGCGCCCGGGGCAAATCTTCATCGCAATCCCTTCGGCGGCAGAAACGGCGAATACTACAGCGAGGACAGCCTGCTTTCGGGCCTCATCTGCGCGGGAACGGTGCACGGCGCAAAGGACATGGGCGTGTACTCCTACGTCAAGCACTTTGCCGTCAACGACAGCGAGTTCAACCGCGAGGGACTCTTTACCTTCCTCACCGAGCAGACCCTCCGCGAGACCTATCTCAAGCCCTTTGAGCTCATGATAAAGAGGGGCGGCGGCAACGCGCTCATGACGGCCATGAACCGCCTCGGCAGAGTCTGGACGGGAGCCAATTACGCACTCGTCACGGGGATCGCCCGCGGGGAATGGGGCTTTGAGGGCACCATCGTCACCGACTGGATGAATTCGGAGGAGACCTACATGCCGCCGTACAGGGGCATCTGGGCGGGCAATGACATCTGGCTCACCAACGGACTCACTGCACCCGCCTTCGATCCCCTCAAAAACAACCCGATCGCGGCAAAGCTCTCCGAAAACGTCGCCCATGACGTCCTGTGGACGCTCGTCGACACCTTCAACGCCGAGGCCGACTATGACCCGAGCGCGGAGCTCGACTTTGACCGCGGTGCCACGTACAATCTCACATGGGTGTGGTATGTGGTCCTTGTCGAGGTCGCCCTCGCCGCAGGGGTCGCCGTGATGGCTTTCTTCCTCATCCGCACGATCCTCAGAAACAAGAAGTCTTCCTCCGTCGCGGAGACGGAGCAGCCCGAGGAGAAGCAGGCTGAGGAGAATTAAAAATTGCGGCGGGCATGATTTGGAATGGTCCGCGCTTGATTGAGTCCATGGGTTTTGATGAGATCCACTCGCTGCGCCTACTTCGCACCAAGGGCGGTGCTCGTGCCGCGCTTAGTCACAAAAAGAATGCGCGCGGGGCGGGATGAGGGACCTGCCCTTGGCTCCCCCCTTGAGGGGAGCCGGGGATAAGGTGATGGTTCGACGGGGCTCACCATGACCGATTGGGAATGAACCCCCACCCCTACCCCACCCCCTTAGAAAGGGGGCAGGCGAGAGGAAGGACGTCATTGGAATGGCCCGTAGGCAACAAGCCCTTTTTCCCATTCTCCCAACCACAATTTTTAATTTTTAATTTTAAATTTTTAATTAAATTGACATTTCCCCTCCCATCTGTTACAATACGGATGAGGGGATTTTTATGAGAAATATTGCGATCGTTGAGGACGAGGACGGGGCAGCCGACGTCCTGCAAGGCCACATTGCACAGTATGCGAGGCTCAACGGGCAGGAATTTCACATCGACCGATTCCATGACGCCGAGGAATTTTTGAATGGCTATCAGGCGATCTACAGCGTCGTTTTCATGGATATCCAAATGCCTCACCGCGACGGTATGACGGCCGCCGTGGAGCTGAGGGCCGTTGACAAGACGGTCTCCATCGTCTTTATCACCAATCTCATGCAATATGCGCAGAAGGGCTACGAGGTGGACGCCGTCGCCTATCTTTTAAAGCCCGTCTCCTACTTCGACTTTGCGCTGAAGTTCCGCAAGGCACTCGACGTGTATGTCATGAACGAGGAGCAGGCAATCACGGTCAACACCGCAAACGGTCTCTGCCGCATCTCGACGGACAAGCTCATGTATGTGGAGACCGTCCGTCACCGCCTCTATTACCATCTCGTGGACGGCGTCGTGGAAATGACGGGCGTGCTCTATAAGGCGGAGAGCGAGCTCAAGCGGTTCGGCTTCCTCCGTTGCAATCAGTGCTATCTCGTCAATCCCAAATTTATCGTCAGCGTCAAGGGACTCACCGTGCAGGTGGGGAGCGACACACTCATGATCAGCCGTCCGCGGAGAAACGGCTTTCTCTCGGAGCTTGCGGGCTGGTATGCGGGCGCGGAGGGGAAAAATGATTGAGGTCCTCCAAAGTTATGGGATGATCATCGTCGAATTTCTCGCGGAGCTCCTGCTCTTTTCGGGGATGATCCTCATAAGGCTCAGGCGGCGCAGGGGCTTTTGGTACCGCCTCCCGCTTTCCCTTGTCGTCCTCTTCGGGGTCGGTCTGCCCGTCGCATGGTTTTATTCCGCATTCGGGGGAAATGTCTTCGGCCGCATCGCCGTCTATCTCGTTTTGTTCACCCTCTTCACGCTGCTTGCGGCATGGTGCTTCGAGGCACCCTTCTTCACCGTCCTCTTCTGCTGCACGCTCGCCTATGCGGCGCAGAATCTCGCCTATAAGATCTTTCTCATCTTCTGGACCGCGGGAGAGGCTTTCCGTCTCTTTGACGGATGGGGAAGGCATTTCAGTCTCTTCTACCGCCTCGTCTACTACTCCTTCTTTCTCGCCTGTGCCGCGGGGGAATATTTTCTCCTCCTGCGCCGCGTGGGGAAGCGGCTCTCTGCCTGTGTGCTCGACAGCCGCATGCTGCTCTTTACCGTTGCCGCGCTCGCCGTCACGGTCATTCTCTGCTCCTTCGAGGACGTCTACTTCGCGCATCTGAGCGTCGAGAGGGAAAACAGGTTTCTCTCCTCCGAGCTCGTTGTCCTCAGGGAGGCGGGCAATGCCTTCTCGGCGGTGTGCTGCAGTATCGTCTTTCTGCTCTCCTATAAGACGCTCGAGGAGCGGGAGCTCAGCCGCGAGGTGGATTATCTCAAGCACGCCATCCGTCAGAGCGAGCGGCAGTACCACATCTCCAAGGACACCATCGACCTCATCAACGTCAAATGCCACGACATCCGCTATCGCCTCGGCGTGCTCGCCTCAGAGGTGCCCGTGCTTGAGGATATCCGAAGGGACGTCGCCATCTATGACTCCCGCATCGAGACGGGGAGCCCGCTTTTGAACGTCCTTCTCACCGAAAAGAGCCTCTACTGCGAGCAGAACAACATCAACATCTCCTGCATGATCGACGGCGGGAAGCTGAACTTCATCGAGGAGGGGGATCTTTATTGCCTCTTCGGCAATCTCATCGATAACGCCCTCGAGGCCGTCAAAAAAATCACCGAGCCCTCGCGCAGGGTCATAGACCTTGTTGTCAAGCAGAAGGACAGCATGCTCCTCGTGCAGGAGGAGAACTACTTCGACGGCGAGCTCGAATTTTCGGACGGCCTGCCCGTCACGACAAAGGGGGACAGGGAGCATCACGGCTTCGGCATGCGGTCCTTAAGGCTCATCGCGCGGAAATACGGCGGCGAGCTCTCCGCATACGTCAAGGGGGACGTCTTCCACCTCAATATTATCTTCGGAAACCGACAATCGGTGTAAAAATACTGCAATTTGAGAAACGCTCCTTGACCGGGGCGTTTTTTGTCATTAAAATGTTGACGAAATATACGGACGGGAGGTCCGCGGGAGGCACCTGAATGAAGCTGCGCCGACTCACATGCATCACGGCTGTGCTCCTTCTTATTCCCTGCGCCTGCGCCGTGCCCGACGGGACGGGGAGCGGGTCGGAGCCTTTGCGCCTCACGGCTGAGGAGGAAAAGCTCGCAGTGCTTTCAGAGGGAGAGTCTCAGCTCTTTTCGAAGAGAACGGGCCGCAACGGCGAGCCCTTCAGCTGCGTGTTCCTGCCCGAAAACATTCAATTCGCGGACGGGTCGATGCAGCTCCTTCTCACGGACACGCAGAACGGCCTCGTCGGGGCAGAATACCGCTCCAATCAATACTATTCCTACGGCTTCTACTCCGTCTCCATGCGGGCTGCAAAATGCCCCGGCGTCATCTCCTCCTTCTTTACCTATACGGGACATCCTTGGGACGAGATCGACATCGAGTTTTTGGGCAAGAATACAGAGGAGATCCAGTTCAACTATTACACAAAGGGGCAGGGCGGGCACGAATTCGTGTATTCGCTCGGCTTTGACGGCGCGGAGGCTTTTCACGAATATGCCTTTTTGTGGCTTCAGGACAGCATCACCTTTTATGTGGACGGAAGGGCGGTGCACACGGCAAGGGGGGATATTCCCTCCTCCCCGACGCAGATCATGATGAACGTCTGGAGCTGCAGGGGAAACGACAGCTGGAGCGGAGCGTTCGATGCAACACTTCTCCCCGTTTGCGCAAGCTATCAATGGATCGGCTATTCGCCCTATACGGCAGAGCAATAGAGAAAAATAAGGAGGAAAAATGATATGAAGGCAAAAACAGCGTTTGCAGTCCTCTTGACGGCGGCTCTCGGCTTGAGCACGCTCGCAGGCTGCGGCGGCAACGGCAACGGCACGGAGAAGGGGCTCACGGACGCCGCTCTCACGGGGGAATATCTTGCGGATTTTTCTCAGGGTGACCCCGGGGAAAAGGTGCTCTTTGCGTCCAACGGCTGGACGAACGAGGGCGTTTTCAATACATGGTGGGACGCCTCTCAGCTCAGCTATGCGGACGGGCAGCTGCATCTCGGCCTTGCGGAGAACCCCAACGGCACCCTTGAGGACCGCACCCAGTATCTCGGCGGCGAGGCGCGGACGCAGTATTACTACGGCTACGGCGACTATGAAGTCAGTATGAAGCCCTCCACTTCCGTGGGCACGGCGTCCACATTCTTTGTCTGCACGGGCAACTATGACGTGTGGCCCGACGGCACGCAGAACCCTTGGGACGAAATCGATATCGAGTTCCTCGGCAAGGACACAACGAAAGTGCAGTTCAACTACTTTGCAAACGGCGTCGGCGGGCACGAGCACATGTACGATCTCGGCTTTGACGCGAGCAAGGGCTTCCACAACTACGGCTTCCGCTGGGCGGAGGACTACATCACATGGTTTGTGGACGGCGAGCCCGTCTACCGCGTGAACAAGTCGGACGTCAAGGCGGGAGAGGCCTTCCCCAAGACGGCGGGACGCATCCTCATGAACTATTGGGCGGGCGCACCCGGCACGGGCGAGGGTACCGCCGAGGGCTGGATGGGCAGATTCAACGGCCCCGATCAGAAGACCGCAGACTACCGGTGGGTCAAGACGTCTGCTGCGAGGGTGAATCCCCCCACGGGCGATCCCTTTGCCCCCGCAGAGGGCGACGCCTATGACGGCGACTGGAGCAAGCTCGAGGCGCAGGAGCTGGGCTTTGCGTCGACGAATGACTACACCGTGACCCCCGCTGCGGATAAGAAGTCCGCACAGATCACCTACACGAATCTAAAGGGTGGCAGCTTTGCGAACGTGCAGACGGATATCACCGAGGCAGCCGCGGAACACAGCTTTGTCCGCCTTACCGTTAAGAACAACGGCACGGCAGCGGTCGCGCTCCGCATCAACGTGCAGGATGCCGATAATAAATGCCTCAACGCCGCGGCCTCGCAGGACGGGCAAAAGACAAAGACGGATACCGTCTACGGCGGCTCCTTCTTTACCATCGAGGCGGGCAAGACGGCAGAATGTGAGGTCAAATATGTCGGCGTGGCGGCGGCCCTTCAGCTCATGATCGACTCCGCGACCGACGGCGACACCAAGACCTATTCGGGCGATCTCACCGTTTCGGGCTTAAAATTCGCAGGCGAGGGCGTTGAGGCTCCCAAGCCGCAGGCGGCCATCGACTGGAGCAAGGTCGACGCGCTCGAGCTCGGCTTTACGGACGCCGAGGAATATCATGTCACGACTGCTGAGGACAAGAAATCTGCGCAGATCACCTATTCGGGCGTGACGACCCAATGGCACAACGTCAGCATGGACATCACCGACGCTGCAGAGGGCAAGAACGCCGTGCACCTCACCGTGAAGAACAACGGCGAGGAGACCGTCAATGTGCGCGTCAACCTTGTCAACAGCGCGCTGCTCGAGGCTGAAGCGAAGAACTCCGCTGTCAACAAATCGGCAACGATGGACGGTACAGCGGTCAGGACGGACCTCGAATGGGGCGGCTCCTACTTTGATATTCCCGCAGGAAAAACGGCAGAGCTTGTCGTGCGCTATGAGGGCGTTGCCAACGAGCTTCAGCTCATGATCGATTCCTCGATCAACGACAAC
Organism: uncultured Clostridia bacterium; assembly: GCA_947627515.1. Lineage (GTDB taxonomy): Bacteria > Bacillota > Clostridia > Christensenellales > Borkfalkiaceae > Gallimonas. The sequence continues at coordinate 24,290 of CANQWI010000006.1, read as the reverse complement.
ACCGACGAAAAGAGCGGCGATGTCACCGTCTCCGAGCTGAAATTTGCAAACGGCGAGGAGGGCGGCGAAACGCCCGTGCTTCCCGAGGCGAACAACAAGGGCGTCACCGTGAACGGCGGCAAGCTCACGGTCACGGGCAATGTAGACAACTATGTCGTCATTTCCGACGAGACCAATAACTCTCTCCGCGTCGTCTATGCGCAGCTCAAAGGCGGAAATTATGAGAATCTTTGGATGGATGCGACCGCGATCTCCCGCGATAAGAATGTTTTCACCGTCAAAGTGACCAACAACGGCACAGAGAAGCTCACCTTCCGCATCGACATCGAGAGCGTGACAAAGCATGGCGCAAACAACATTGTCGCCTGCAACCAAAGCGCGACGCAGGACGGAAATGAGGTCTATACAGACCTTGAATGGGGCGGCTCCAAGTTCGAGATCGATGCGGGCGCGACGGCAGTCTGCGCTGTCACCTATGACACCGCGATGGGGCCTACGAATGTCAAAATGTACTTCGACAGCTGCGTCAACGAGGATATCGCAACGCACAGCGGCGATGTGACGCTCTCCGAGATGGCCTTCTCGGGCACGGGCAGCTACACGCCCTCCGAGCCCTCGACCCCCACGGGCGAGCCCGTCGCGCTCACCTTTACGAGCGAGGAGAAGAGCGGCTATACCGTGACCGCAGGCGAGGAGGATAAATCGTGGACGCTCGAATACAAGGGCCGCGGCGACTCCTACAAGCCCGTGACGGCCGCATGCGCCGAGCTTGCCGCGGGGAAGGACACCTTCACGATCAAGATCAAGAACAACAAGGATACCGCCGTCACCGTCCGCGTCGATGTGCAGGGGTCGGTGAAGGTAGATACAAGCAACGGCGACGACTCGGGCAGCGGCACGGACTGCACGAACACGGATGCGACCGTTTCGGGCGGCGGCTCGGGGCTTTACACCGATACGAAATGGGGCGGCACGAAAGTCACCCTTGCGGCAAACGAGGAGATCACCCTCACCGTCACCTATGACGGGAGCATGGAGCAGGGCGCGGTCAAGAACATCCTCATCTTCGTCGACTCGATGGGCGGGGACGCAAACGAGCACGATGCAAGCGTCACGGTCAGCGGCTTCCTTTTCACCGCCTCCGACGACGAGTAAGCAATCATTTTCATCATAAAAGGGGACAGAGATGTCCTCTTTTTTTTGAATTGAAAATTTAAAATTAAAAATTAAAAATTGCGGTGGGGGGATTGAGAATTAAAAATTGAAAATTAAAAAATTAAAATTAAAAATTATGGTTGGGAGAATAAGAATAAGGGCTTGTTACCTACGGGCCATTCTAATGGCATTCTTCCTCGCGCCTGCCCCCTTTCTAAGGGGGCGGGGTAGGGGTGGGGGTTCATTCCCAATCGGTCATGGTGAGCGTAGTCGAACCATCACCTTATTTTTTGCTGCGGTGACCCTTCGACGTTGCTCAGGGTGACGTGATCAAGAACGGTCCGTATTTTATTAACTCCGTGGGGTGGCGGCGTCATGCTGAGCAGGAAAGAAAGAACAGGGTCTACGGAGGGTCCGAAGCATCTCGCCGCACCTGTTTACGGAAGCAATCCAATTACGTCATGGTGAGCGTAGTCGAACCATCACCTTATTATTTTGAATCACCCCCTCCCCTACCCCTCCCCCTCAGGTATGAGGGGGAGGGCGAGCTTGTTGGCGCCCATCCCCTCAAAAAGGGGAGGGCGAGCTTGTTGGAGTCCGTAGGTTTTGATGAGATCCCCTCGGCTTCGCCTACTTCGCACCAAGGGCGGTGCTCGTGCCGCGCTTAGTTATAAATAGAATGCGCGCGGGGCGGGATGAGGAGAAAGGGCCTCGGGATGAGAAGGCTCTCTCGGCTCCCCTCATAGGGGAGCTGTCACGCGCCCTTGCGTGATTGAGGGGTTTCGAAAACCCCTTCGGCCTGAAGGCCACTTCCCCTAAAGGGGCAGCAAGAGGGTAAAACCCTCATTCCGAGCCCTCGAAGAGGGCGAGCGAATCTCATTCTTGAGTACGGAGCACGGTATTTATGCATTTATGCAAAAAGAACAGGGCATAGCAGTGTGGGAAGAGGGGGAAAATTCGGATGTAAATGTGAATATTTCACACGATGTGCATATTTATCACAAAAAAATCAGAGTTGAAATTTATATATAAAAAAATTTGCCGTTTTTATGCAGTTTGTGATATGATTTAACCTAACATAATCCGGTTATTCTATCAATTTGGTTTCAATTTTTCATTTTATAGAGAGTTGAAAAGGAGGACAGTATGAAGAAAACACTGCACAGGTACCTGTTTTCCGCGCTGCTGTGCGTCCTTGCCGTGGTCTTTGCGGCGGGGCTTCTGACGGCATGCGGAGGTACGGGTTCAGGCACAGGCACAGGCTCGGGCGACCCGCAGACGGGCGCGGAGCACACACTCTCCTTTGACGCAGGCGAGGGGGTCGACATCCCCGACATCGTCGCAAAGGCGGGGGAGACGATCACCCCTCCCGCCGATCCCGTCAAGGAGGGCTTTGAATTTGACGGCTGGTATCTCGGCGTCGGCGGCACGGGAGAAAAGGCCACCCTTCCCACCGTCATGCCCGATGAGGACGTCACATATTACGGGAAGTGGACAACGCTCACCAAGATCACCCTCAACGCTGCGGGCGGCACGGCTGACGTTGCAAGCTTTTACATCAAGGCGGGGGAGGACCTCTATGCGGCCCTTTCAAGCCACAAGCCCACAAGAGACGGCTTTAAGTTCCACGCGTGGTCCCTCTCCAACGAATATCTGACGGAGAGCTATCCCGCCCCCGCGCAGGATACTACGCTGGTCGCCGTCTGGATGGCCCCTGTCAAATCCACCCTCAAGAAGCTCAATTTCATCACCTATGATGAATATTCCGAGGGCGAGACGGGGAACACGGCCTACTTTATCGTCGGGGAGACGATCTCGGGCGGGGACTTTGTACCCGAGAAATATCATCTCAACGAGGATCTCACCAAGCCTCTCACCGTGCAGGACAGCCTCGACAACACGATGGAAGTGTACTGCGACCCCGATTACACCTGCTATACGGATGTCTTCGAGAGCACGGACCTTCTCTATGAGCTCGAAATCGAGGAGGGCGTTCTCTATCTTGACCGTATCGGCATGGAGGAGGGCCGTAAGAAGAGCACGACCTACAACGCCGAGACGGGCGAGTTCACCTTTAAAACAGGCAGCTCGGATACAAGCTTTGTGCTCGAGGGAAAGGTCTCGGGTGAAAAATTCTTCTACTACCGCGACACGGTCAATCGGGAAATGAACGATCTCCTCGGCTCCGCGGCGAAGCTGAAGATCGAATCCAAGGATTCCGTCACCTATACGACGGCGAGCGGCGCAGAGGTCAAGGGCAGCTATACGGTCAATGCCGAAAACGGCAGGTATGTCTTTACCCCCGAGAGTGGCACGGCGTTTGAGTTCGTCCTCGTTGCGGACGGCAACACGCTGTATTTCCGTCTCACGGACGGCATCGAGGGCTGGTACGCGGTCGACGCGCTTGTCGGCGGCGGCTGGAGCATCCTCGGCTTCGACGGCTTCGGTCAGGTGACCAACCTCGACGACGAGGGCAATGAATTCCTCCTCTCCTATACCGTTGTGGATGCAGAGAAAAAGATCGTCAATGTCAGCAGCAGCCTCGGCAAGGCGATCCTTGTCGACGAGGCGCAGGAGGATATCGCAGGCCATGAGATCCTCGGCCTTGTCAAGCAGTCGGACGGCTATGAGGGCGAATATATCTATTCCAGCCACGGCAACAGGATCCGGCTGACGCTCGACGGCTTCGGCGGCGCGTCCCTGAATAACCTGACATTGTCGACGACGAGCACGGGCAGCTATTCGCTCGAGGAGGACGAGGCATGGCTCATCCACGGCTACAACTCTTTGGGTATTCCCGGGATCGGCAGGTATTCGGGCGTCAATGAACGGCTCGTCTACATCCCTTCAACGGGCGATAAGGTCACGCTTTCCGTTTCCGCGAGCTACGATGAAACGGGTGCGATCGTGTATACGCTTGCATTGACCGACAGCTTGGATGTCGCACCCGGCGTCCATAAGATCACGAACAGCTTCTTCTATCAGGGAACGGAGTATGTCGTTGACAAGGATCACGATGCATTCCTGTACTTCTATAATGATGAAACCGTCAGCCTCTGGTACGGCTCTGCCGTCAAGGGCTACGACGAGCCTGTCTACGATCTGATCAGCATCGGCGAGTGGCTTGGCTGGGCAAATAGTTTTAGCGATGATTACGACGCATACCTGACCTTCAAGGATATGGCAGGGGACGGCTCCTTCGAGTTTAAGGAGGAGGATTGGAGCGAGGAACCCTACCGCTTTGTCCTTTGGGAAGGGGACGACGGCTCGTCTCTCGCGCTCGATGTGTTCGACGTTCTCTACTACTATCCCGCAGAGGGCGACCCCGTCGAGGTGGAATATGAACAGGAGGACGCAGGCCTGCTCGTCTTTATCACGCTCACCCTTCCCGCGTCCGTTCCGCAGACGGTCCCCTCTAAGTTTGTCCAGTACAGCGACTACTATGACTCCGCGATCTCCGATCTGGAGCCCGAGACGATCTACACCCTCGAATGGAGTGAGGTGCAGGAGCTTCCCATCGGCTACACAGACGGCTCCGAGGGCGGCGACATCGTGCTCCTTCTCACGGATATGGACGAGGCAGAGGGCAAGCTTGCCTTCCTTGGTGTGACCTTCGTGGATGAGGACACTGAGGAATATTTCGTCGAATATGTCCTTGCGGGCAGTGTGACGACAAATGGCGGCGTCTCCACCTTCACAGCAAGCGACCACATCTGGTATGACCCGCTGGACTACTATGACGCCGATGACATTATCGAGCTCTTCAGCGAATTCGACTACAAGGTCGTAAGCAACAGCTTCTACTACTACGACGGCTATGAGCTCACCCTCACAAACGGCAATGTCACCCTGACGACGGACGGCTTCGGCTTTGCGACCCTCACGACAAAGGGCACGCTCGGCAGCGAGACGGAGACCGTTGAGGGCGGCTACTACATCGAATATGACGTTCTTCTCTTCTATTATGAGGACGAGGAATATGAGGAGCTTGTCTATGAGGCCTTCCTCTTTGAACTCGATGAGCAGGATGAGACAAAGGGCGCCTTCTACGAGCTCGACACGCAGGATGAGCTCTTCGACACCTACGGCTACTACTACGGCACCTCGCTCGACGAGGACGGCCTTCCCTCCACTGTCACGATCGAGGGACTCTACCTCAACGGCGCAGGCGGCTTCATCTATGAATATTATGAATCGTATGACGACTATCTGGATTACCTGCCGCCCGAGACGGTAACGGGCAGCTACATCGTGGTCTCCTATGGCGAGACCGAGGGCGGCGAGGCTGAATTCTGGAGCCTCATGCTCACCTTCTCCGAAACGGATATCCGCGAGGCGACCATCTATTCGTACGATTACTTCGGCGACGGGGACACCTACGGGTTCTTCTGCATCCGCAACAAGGCATGGCAGGGCACCTATGAGGCCGTGACGGACGACGAGGCCGCGCTCGGCACCCTGACGGGCGGCGACGGCTACTACAGCGACAGTGCGACCTTCGTGGGCGAGGACAGCGACGGCAAATTCAGCTACACGGGCTACATGGCCCGCGGCTACATCGACGCAAGCTATTACAATGCGGATCCCGTCTTCAGCGAGAGCGCAGAGGGCGATGTCGTCGTGTTCTTTACGGAGGACGGTCAGAAGTTCGTCTTTGACCTTCATGAAAACGGCAAGGTCTACTACCGCGACAAATTCTACGGCGCAGTCGCAGAATACAAGGTCGACGGCGGCACGACGGGCAGATATCTCGTGCTCGACGGCCACAGCGAGGCCACCCTCTACGATGCGGAGGGCACCAAGGTCACCGCGGGCACCTACGCCTTTGCGCCCGACCTTGACGACGCCTATATCTTTACCCCCGCAGAGGGAGAAACGGGAGATCCCTTCACCTTCAGCGCAGCCTCGACGGAGTTCGGCGGCGGGATTCTCTACATCTACACCGTCTATGAAAAGGGCGCGGACGTTCTCTATGTCAATGCCGATTGGTCCATCTTAAGATTGGACGGCTTCGGCAACGGCACCTACATCGACAAGTACGGCGCGAGCTATTCCGGTGAATACTACGAGATCACGTCGGGCATCTACTGCCTTGAGGTCGAGCTCTCCACGCAGAGGTTCTACTTCGAGCTCGTAAAGGAGACCAAATCCTTCACGGTGCTTTCAGGGGAATTCCTCGTGAGAGGCAGCACGCTCTATGCCTACTTCGGCTCCGCGGAGAGCATCGAGATCCCCGAGAATGTCACCACCATCGCGCCCCGCGCCTTTGCACAGGACGGCGCACGGAACATCAAGCACATCGACTTCAACAAGGTCACGACCATCTCGGACAACGCGCTGCTTGCGATGCACGCGCTCGAGGAGGTCGACTCCGAAAGCATCCTCACGGTCGGCGCGAATGCGTTTGCGAGCATCCAATCGCTCACCCGCGTCAACCTTCCCAATGCAACGACCATCGGCGAGGGGGCTTTCCGCGGCTGCGTCAATCTTGCAAGCGTCACGCTCGGCAAGGTCACGAGCATTGGCGCGTACGCCTTTACCCGCAGCATTGCCAATGCCTCCAACGTCCAGCCGCTCGTCCTCGACCTCTCCAAGGTCGATCTCGAAAAGCTCACGCTCGACTTCACCGCATTCCTTGCGGAGAGGGGCTACCTCGGGCTCGTCAATGAGACGGTCTTCATCGAGGGCAGCAAGATCCTTGTCAGCGGCGGCGTCGAGGGGCTCAATAAGGCCATTACAAAGCTCAAGGGGCAGACTGCCTCCATCAGCTATCACGACATGGACGACGGGCAGGACAAGGAGGGCAAGGTCACGGTGGATCTCACCGACCTCATCGAGCTTGCAGCCGCAGAGGACGACCTTGACGTCGCCTTCTACGACCTCAAGTCCGATTCCGTCCTCTATCTCTACGACGGCACCGCCACGGTGTACACGAAGGACTACGACTATGAGGAAAGGGCTTCTTGGTCCTACTATGTCGACGGTACCACGGTGACCGTGTACAAGTATGATACGGAGAAAAATCAGTACGCCGTCGTGGTTTCGTTCGCCAGCACGGCCGATTCCGTTGAGCTGGACGGCACGACCTACCTCGGCAAGGGCAAGGAGAGCACGACGACAGCGACGGTGGACGGCAAGAGCGTCGTCATTACCTACAATGCAAGCAGCATCTATGTGCTCAGCGCTTACTATATCAGCGTTACGCTTGACGTGACAAAGGTCACGTTCGACAGTCACGAGATCGAGGAATTTACCTTCGAGGATGACGTGCTCGAGTTCAATTACAACGATCACGGCTACAAGGCAACGCTTGAAAACGGCAGCTTCAACGTTGTGGATCTCGGTGCGCAGTATGTCGTCGAGGCGACGGCGGGCACGGTGTCCTTCCGTCTCACCCTCGGCGTTGCAGAGGGGAAGGCCACGCTCACGAAGCTCTCCTACAAGACGAGCGCGGACGGCGCTTGGTCAAGCCCCATCGAGACGGGCTTCACCGAGACTGCCGACAACACCTGGTCCTTCACCCTCAACAAGGCGGTCTACACGCTGAAGGCGACGCTCACCTCGGCTGCACCCACGGCGACGGCCACCCTTGAGTACTACGTCATGGAGGCGGGCAGCTACAAGCTCACCTTCACGATGAAGGAGGGCCTTAAGGCCTTTGAGAGCATCACCAAGATCGAGCAGGGCAGCACCGTGCTCGACATTCAGGGGCTCACCTACAGCGAGGACTGCACCTCCGCAACGCTCACAACGGAGGACGGGGTGATCCATGTCTTCAAGATCGCCGAATCCCGCTATGCGCCGTTCTTCGAGATCACCGAGACGCAGGCAAATTATGATGAGGAAGCGTACGATTTCTTCATAGAGGGCGATGATTTCTACATGATCACCGTCACCGTCCATGTTGACGAGAACGGGGACCTGTCTATTACTGAGCTTAAGACGATCCAGGATTTCAATAATAATTACGCAGATATTCCTTATACCTCCGCTACAGCAAACAACGACGGAACAATGACCATTAAGCTTGCGGACGGCAGGACGATCAAAGCGACCGCCTCCTATGGCTATGGTATCGAGGTCAGCTTCGAGCTCGAAAAGCAGGCCTGAACAAGCAAGAAACAGAGCGGCGTCGAAGGACGCCGCTCTTTTCGTATACGCTGTATACAGGGACGTATTTTATGCATAAAATAAATTACGTATGCAGGGGGAGGAGTTTCGACAAATTTAATTTATCCAAAAATTATTCATCGGCCGTTTCGGCAAAATTTGTGATAAAATAACAAAAAATGATAATCCGTATATATTTACTAATTATATTGAGAAAATCCGAAAAAATTTTTCAAATAAATCCCGAAAACGGCGTAAAATCATTTGACAAAAATGTATAAATACGTTTAAAATAGAAGCATCCCATACAAAAACGGGTGCATAAAGCATCCGCTCCCGCGGCGAGGGGTTCCCCCTTTCTGCATAAAGGGGGGCGTACAAGCAGATTGCTTGTACGTAAAATGCTTACCCGCTTCAAACAAGTAATATTTTTTCAGGAGGTAAATATTATGGCAAAGTATTGGAAACGAACAGCAGCGATCCTTGCATCGGCGGTTCTTTCCGCGACCCTTGTGTTCGGTGCGGCCTGCGGCGGTAATGGCGAAGGCGGCAACGGCGGCGAGGGTGAAAAGGCTCCCAACCCTGCGGTTGACGGCAAGACGGGGTTTGTGGTTGGCGATCCCAACGCAGTGACCTATCGTACATATACGACCGTGCTCCCCAGCAACTGGAACGAGCTCACCTACGAGGACAACAACGATACGCAGATCCTCAACTATATCATCTCACCGTTCTTTGAGTATGACTACGAGTTCGATGAGGCCAAGGGCGGCAAGTACAAGGCCGACGGCTCCATCAACAAGGACGCCATCGTGGAGGGCGGCTTCTCCGTCAGGTACTCCGCGGCGACCAAGCTCGAGGATGTCACGAATGAGGTCGATGCAAAATGGGGCTATACGGACGCGCAGAAGGCCGCAGGCTCCTATGCGTGGAAGATCACGCTCCGCAATGACCTCAAGTGGGACGACGGCACGCCGATCAAGGCAGGGGACTTCGTCTACACGATGCAGGAGCAGCTCAGCCCCGACTTCTTCAATATGCGTGCGAATACCTATTATAATAACACGCCCATCAAGAATGCGAGGACCTATCTCTACGGTAAGAGCGCGTATTTCTATAATACCGTGAGCGGACAGGGCTATGCGACCGTTCAGGAGGCCCTTGAAGCCGACGAGACTGTCTATGTTGACTGCTGGGATTTCTGGGGCGCAGAGGGCTATGTCGACGCAGAGGGGAACGAGGTTCCTCAGTATGTCTCGATCACCGATACCACCGTCTATGATACGCCTGACGCTTGGGAAGCAGGGAAGGCAGTGGATGCTTTCAGCGGCAAAATGCTCTATGATACCTACGCTCCCGCAGGCAAGCTGACCGTAGCCAGCCTCTATATCAATGTAAAGAATGAAAACATGAACTGGAAGTTCGAGGATGTCGGTATCTATGCACCCTCCGACTACGAGCTTGTTGTCTGCCTTGACGCTCCCATCGAGATGCTCAAGGAGAACGGCGACCTCTCCTATCTTGCAGCCTACAACTTCTCGGGGCTTCCCCTTGTCAAGAAGAGCCTCTATGAATCCTGCAAGCAGGAGCCTCAGACCGGTTCTACCCTCTGGACGTCCAACTACAACTCCTCGCTCGCAACGAGCGCAAGCTGGGGCCCCTACAAGCTTACCCAGTTCCAGGGCGGCAAGTCCTATACCCTCGAAAAGAACACCAACTGGTACGGCTATGCCCTCGAGGACAACAAGGGACAGTACAACATCGACGCAGTCTACTGCGAGGTGATCGCGGACATCAATACCCAGTGGATGAGCTTCCTCGGCGGCTACATCGACGATATCGGCCTCGATGTCGCGCACAAGGACGACTACCGCAACTCCAAGTACACCAGCTATGCACCCGGCACGGGTACCTTCGGTATCCAGCTCTACTCCGGTCTTGACGAACTCAAGACGAACGGCCACAATGCGGGCGTCCTTGCCATTCAGGATTTCCGTAAGGCGATCTCCCTGTATCTTGACCGCGACGAGTACAATCAGACCTGCTTCACCTCGCATCGCTCCTGCTACGGCCTCCTTGGCCCGAGCTACTACTACGATGTAGAGAACGGCGGCGTCTACCGTGACACCCAGCAGGCGAAGGAGACCCTGCTCTCCGTCTACGGCTTCTCGAAGAATGCCGACGGCAAGTGGACGGACGGCACCAACGACTATACCGACTATGAAGAGGCCTACGAGGCAATGAACGGTATGAACCCTACCCTTGCCAAGGAGCTCCTTAAACAGGCCTACACAGAGCTTACGACGAATGCCACGAAATACGGCTACGACGCTTCCAAGAAGATCTCCATCACCTACGGTACATCCGCAGACAACGATAACACAAGGCGTTCCTACAACTACTTTGTGAAATTCTTCGAGGATCTCACGAAGGATACCCCCTTCGAGGGCAAGATCGAGCTTGTATTCGACGCTTCCTCGGGCGCAGGCTGGGCAGATGCGTTCAAGGGCGGTGAGTATGAATTCGCGGCAGGCACGGGCTTCAGCGGCGGTGCGTTCGACCCCGAAGGATTCCTTCAGTGCTATGTCGATCCCGAGGCAGGGCTTATGTATTCCGAGAACTTCTGGGATACGGATGCCGAAAACTTCACCTACACAATGCCTGAAGGCGACTACGAGGGGGCAGGGCAGACCTACACAATGAGCGTGCTCAACTGGTACTGCTGCCTCAACGGCGTTGCAGGTACCTACGTGGCCGGCGGCTATAACTTCAAGAACACCTTCAACTGGGGCGCAGGCGCGATCCCCGAAGGCGCGAGAATGGAACTCCTTGCTGCGCTTGAAAAGCTGATCCTCGAGAAGTACTACACGGTCATTACGACCTCCGAATACGGCGCAACTCTGCTCGGCGCGAAGTTCACGCAGTTCTCCGAGGATTACAACATCTTCATGGGCTTCGGCGGCTTCCGTTACATGATCGTCAACTACAAGGACGGCGCATGGCAGGATTTCGTCGCTGCGACGAACAGCGGCAACCTCACCGACTTCTACAAGGCTGAGGATTGACACATCAGGTCCCAAGTGAACGATTGGGGGCGGAAGCAATTTCGCCCCCATAATTCGCTTTGAAAAAGCTCTCGCAAGAGGTATTTTATGTACATGTTCAAATATGTCATGAAGCGGCTCGGGCTCATGCTCATGACATTTGCAATCATCATGGTGATGTCCTTTGTGCTCATCAAGCTGCTTCCCATCGTCGTCCCCGCGCAGGTCGGTATGGACGCGAGGATCCAGTACATGCGGCTCGAGGCAAGGGGATATATCTGCAATCTCGTCATGGATGAAAAGACCAATCAGGTCATATCCTTTGACTATGTGCCCGTCATGAAGCAGTTTTGGCTGTATATCGTCAGGATCTTCAAGGACGGGGACTTCGGCATCGGCGTGACGCTCGCGCAGTACCGCAACCAGCCCGTGTGGGATGTGTTCCTTGAGAAGCTCCCGCCCACGATCCTTATCAACGTCTACTCGACGATCATCGGCGTGCCGATCGGCCTCGGCCTCGGCATCTATGCGGCCCTCAGGAAAAATAAATGGGAGGATCAGGTCATCAACGTGATCGTCATTCTCCTCATCTCCCTGCCCTCCATGGTGCTCGGGCTCGTCATACAGTACGTGTTCTGCTTCCAGCTGAAGTGGTTCCCGCTGACGATGCAATCGGGGTATGATTATTTCAGCTGGCCGATGTTCCGAAGCATGCTCCCCGCGGTCTTCTCGCTATGTCTCGGCTCGATCGCAGGGTATACGCGATTTACGCGGGCAGAGCTTTCGGAGGTGCTGACGGGGGAATACATGCTCCTTGCCCGCACCAAGGGCCTCACCAAGGGGCAGGCGACCATACGGCACGCGCTGCGCAACTCGATGGTGCCCATTTTCCCGTCCATTCTCTCGGAGTTTATCGCCGTGCTGTCGGGCTCGCTCATCATCGAGGCGATGTTCTCCATCCCGGGCGTCGGCGGGCTGTATCTCGATTCCATCACCTATCAGGACTATGACTTCTTCATGCTCCTGTCGGGCTTCTACACGTTAGTCGGGCTTACGGCGGGGATCGTCGTCGATATCTCCTACGGGTTCATCGACCCGAGGATCAGAATGGGGGCGAAATAATGGAACAATACACTCAAATCCCCAAGGAAAAATTTGAATTTGCGGAGAAAAAGGACGTTTCCCACGACAAATCTCTGCAGACCAAGCCGCGCTCGTATTTGCGGGACGCCTTCTCGCGCTTTTGCAAGAACAAGGGCTCCGTCGTCGGCGCGATCATCATCATCTGTCTGGTGCTCTTTGCGATCATCGTCCCGTTCTGCACCCAGTACACGGTCTCCTATCAGGATTCCTACTACACGACCACGCTCCCCAAGCTGCATCTCTTTGAGAATACCTCATTTTGGGACGGATGTGAGGAGAAGGCCTCGGGCAAGACGTCCTTCCTCTACTACTTTGCGATGGGGGAGGAGACGGGGCACAACGCCGTCAAGAATCAGAAGTATACGTACAGTGAGGAAACAGGCCTGTACACCTACCGTCTCGATTCCTACCAAAAGAACGGCATGATCTACAAGAATTTCTCCCGTGAGGAGTACGAGGCACTGCAGCAGTATCAGCTCGATTCGGGCAAGCAGGTCATTTATCCCATGGTGCCCGTCAAGAGCCGTCCGCAGGCCCAGCAGGACTCCAACGACGCGAATTATTACTTCCAGACGTCAGGCAGCAACAAGACGCAGATCGTGCTCGACGAGGAGGGGAAGGTCATTCCCGTCTACGAGACATGGCCGGTGAAGGGCGAGCGCGACAACGGCTATCACTCTCTCCGCATCGAGGGAGAGGACGGCTTTGTAAATGCCGAGGGCGAGACGGTTTGGTACAGCTATGCCCGCCGCACCTCCTCGGGCGTCGAATGCCGCATCAACTATTACGAATATTACATCTATAACCACACGCAGGTCTTAAAGGACGGCATCACGGAGCCGTACTTTGTATTCGGAACGACGGGCTCGGGACAGGATATCCTGACCTGCCTCGCCTCGGGCGCAAGGTTCTCCTTCCTCTTTGCGATCGCCGTCGCCGTCGTCAATCTCGTCGTCGGCGCGATCTACGGCGCGATCGAGGGCTACTACGGCGGCAAGATCGACCTCGTCATGGAGCGAATTTCCGATATCCTGAGCGCGGTCCCGACGATGATCATCATCACGCTTTTAAAGCTGCACATGGGCGGGTCGAGTCAGATACTGGTGCTGTTTATCGCCTTCTTCCTGACGGGCTGGATCAGCATGGCGTCGAGCACGCGAATGCAGTTTTACCGATTTAAAAATCAGGAATACGTGCTTGCGGCGCGGACGCTCGGCGCGAGGGACAGGCGGGTCATTTGGAAGCACATCTTCCCCAACGCCATCGGCACCCTCATCACGGGCTGCGCGCTCATCATCCCGAGCATGATCTACTCGGAGACGAGCCTGAGCTACCTCGGCATCATCAACCTCTCCTCGGGAAGCATCACGAGCGTGGGGACGCTGATCGCCGCGGGACAGAGCTCGCTTGCCACCGCACCGTTTATTACGATGTTCCCGTCGGTGTTCCTCATCCTGCTGATGCTGAGCTTTAACCTGTTCGGCAACGGCCTCAGGGATGCGTTCAATCCCACACTGCGCGGGTCGGAGGGCTGATATGACGGAGCAAGAGATCAAGCTTGAGGTCAACAACCTCAAAATTTCCTTCCGCACAGACGCCGGGAAGGTACAGGCAGTGCGGGATATCTCCTTTAAGCTCTATAAGGGCGAGACGCTTGCCATCGTCGGCGAGAGCGGCTCGGGCAAATCCGTCACCAACCGCGCCGTCATGGGCATTCTCGCGGGGAATGCCATCAAGGAGGGCGGCGAGATCGTCTACGACGGGCAGGACCTCATGAAGATCTCCGAGGAGGACTTTCACCGTATCCGCGGCGACAAGATCGCGATGATCTTTCAGGACCCGCTCTCGTCGCTCAACCCCATCATGCGCATCGGCAAGCAAATGACGGAGGCCATGCTCATCAAGGGCAGGGTCAGCCAGCGCAATTCGAGAAGGGACTTCAACAGGACGCTTTCCCTTCTCCGTGCCGCCATGGACGGTGCCTACGGGCCCGATTCCGTGGCCGAAAACAAGCAGCTCTGCAGCGGGTTCGACCGCTTCGAATTCAAACATATCGAGCTCGAGCAGGCCTACAACCGCGCCAAGGAGGCCGCCGAGGACGCCCTCTCCGCGATCGGGGACATTCTCTTCCGCATCGAAAAAGAGGCGTACAAGGACGTCGCCCGCGATGCGAGGACGGTGCTCTCGAGGGCAAGGGAGAGCTTTGACCCCTACGTCGTCAACGCCCGTGCGGAGGAGCTGAGGGCTCTTCTCAAGGAGACCGCGCCCCTCCTGCATCAGCCCATCGTAAAGCGCGTCGTCGGCTTTTTCTCCGCGCTCACAGGCCATGAGAAGGAGGAGCTCGTCGACTTTGCCGCCGTTGCGGAAAAGCTCGGCCTCATCCGCGACATTCTCTCGGAGGCCGTCGCCGCCCCGATGCCCAACTTCTTTGCAATGGGCTACTATCTGACCTACGCGGGGCAGGAGCTCCCTCAGATGGGCGTCGAGGAGCTCAACGAGTATCTTCACAGCTATCTCGGGGAGCAGTTCATGTACGCCTTCATCGACCGCGCCGCGGGAGCTCTGCGCTTCAGCCGTGACGAGGCCGCCGTCCGTAAGCAGGCCGCGCTCGACGCCATTGCACAGCACAAGGCAATCTTCGAGGCAGAGGAGCTTGACAAAAAGCAGTGCTTTGCAGCAGTGAAGACGCTTGCAAGGGCAGTCACGGCGGGGATTGACCGCCTTGAGATCGTCAAGGACAACCTCGCCTATACCTTCCCCTCGAGTCTGGAGGCGGCCGTTCGGCTGTACTTCGACGGCGTGGAACGCAACAAGCGGGAGGAAAAGCGGTATGCTGCCCAGATGAGGAAGTATGAGGCTTTGACCGCAAGAGGCAAGACGCCCTCCTATTCCGTCGCGGACAAGGACCTCGTCGACCTCAAGGCCGCAAGAGAGGGCGTTTTGACCCTGCTCTCCCGCGTCGAGGAGAATTTCGGCAAAAAGATCGCCGCGCAGGACATCGACTATCCCGCCAAGGCAGACGCGCTCATCGACTATCTCAAGGAGAAGGCCTCGGGCGTCGTCTATAAGGTGACCAAGAGTATGGCAAAGCTTCGTGCGCTCAAGCTCATGGACGAGGTCGGCATTCCCGAGCCGCGCAAGCGTTACAGCCAGTATCCCTTCGAGCTCTCGGGGGGCATGCGCCAGCGTATCGTCATTGCGATCGCCCTCGCCGCAAATCCCGACATTCTCATCTGCGACGAGCCCACGACCGCGCTCGACGTCACCATTCAGGCGCAGATCCTCGAGCTCATCAACCGCATCAAGCGGCAGAGAAATCTCTCCGTCATTTTCATCACGCACAACCTCGGCGTCGTCGCCAACATGGCAGACAGGGTCGCCGTCATGTATGCGGGAAAGATCGTGGAGATCGGCACCGCGGAGGACATCTTCTATTCGCCTGCCCATCCCTATACATGGGCCCTGCTCTCCTCGATGCCCGACCTCGATACCAAGGAAAAGCTCGAGGCCATCCCGGGCACCCCGCCCAACATGATCTACCCGCCCAAGGGGGATGCCTTTGCCGAGCGCAACAAGTACGCGCTCAAGATCGATTTTGAAATGCAGCCGCCCATGTTCCGCATTTCCGAGACGCACAGCGCGGCGACATGGCTTCTGCATCCCGACGCACCCAAGATCGACCCGCCCAAGGCCGTTGTCGACAGGATCGCCCGCATGAAGGCGAAGGGAGGCTCCCATGAATGACGATATTATCCTGAAGGTGGAGCATCTCTGCCAGTATTTCAAGATGGGGCACGCGGAGCTCAAGGCCGTGGACGACGTCAGCTTCGACGTCAAGCGGGGCGAGGTATTCGGCCTTGTCGGCGAATCGGGCTGCGGTAAGACGACCACGGGCCGCTCCATCATCCGTCTCTACGACATCACGGGCGGCAGTATCTACTTCGAGGGCCAGCGCATCGGGGCGGGCACACGCACCTATAAGGACGCGGTCCGCGCCGCCAAGGCAGCCTTTAAGGCGCAGAAGAAGGAGATCGAGGCCGCAAAGGAGGCAGGAGCCTCCGAGGAGGAATGCGCTGCCCGTCTCGCAAAGGCAGAGGAGGAGCTTCACGCCGTCCTCTCCGAGCAGTCGAAAAACATCCGCAGTGCCGTCGACGATCAGAAGAATTGCAACAAAAAGTTTGCGAGGGCGCAGGTAGAAAAGGTCCGCGCGGCCTATGCGGATAAGAAGGCCGCAGAGTCCGATCCCGAGCGGCTTTCCGCACTCGAGGCAGAGGAGAAGGAGGCAGTCCGTCTCGCAGGGAAGGACCGCATCATGAACAAGATCCAGATGATCTTTCAGGACCCCATCGCCTCGCTCGACCCCCGCATGACCGTCCACGACATCATCGCCGAGGGCCTCGTGATCCGCGGCGTCAAGGACAAAAAATACATCGACGAGCAGGTCTTCAGGATGCTCGACCTCGTCGGGCTCGTTCCCGACCATGCCAACCGCTATCCCCACGAGTTCTCGGGCGGGCAGCGTCAGCGTATCGGCATCGCACGGTCCATCATCCTCAATCCCGAGCTCATCATCGCGGATGAGCCCATCTCCGCGCTCGACGTCTCCATTCAGGCGCAGGTCATAAACCTTCTGAACGATCTGAGGCACGAGCTCGGGCTCACCATCCTCTTTATCGCGCACGACCTCTCCGTCGTCAAGTACTTCTCCGATCGCATCGGCGTCATGTACTTCGGAAAGCTCGTCGAGCTCGCCTCCTCCGACGACCTCTTTGCGCATCCTTTGCATCCCTACACGCGGTCGCTCCTCTCCGCGATCCCTCTTCCCGACCCCGTCTATGAGCGCGGCAGGACGAGGATCGTCTATAACCCCATTGCCGAGCACGACTATTCCGTCGACAAGCCCACGATGCGGGAGGTCTCCGCGGGGCACTTTGTCTACTGCAACGACGCCGAGTTCGAACGCTATCAAAGACAGCTTTCATGAAAAATACTCTGCTGAAATACCTTATTTCTGCGCTGGTCGGCGCGGGGCTCGCACTCCTCGTCATGTACGGAAGGGGACTCTTCGCCGCAGAACGGCACGAGACCGTCTATGGCATCCTCTCGGACGGCTTCTTTGCCGCAGGCGTGATCCTCACCTGCGTCGGGCTCATCATCTTCGTCAGCAACGGGGGGCTGTTCGACATCTTCGCCTACTCCGCGATCCTCTTTTTCAGCCTCTTCCGCAGGAATTTAGAGCGTAAATATAAGGATTTTTATGAATACCGCGAGGCAAAAAAGGGGAAAAAGCGGTCTCTCGCCTTTCTCCTCATCGTCGGCCTCGTCTATGTCGCCGTTGCGGCTCTCTTTCTCACGCTCGATCTGACTCTCTGAGTTGTTGTCCTACCAAAAAACACCCGTCCACGGCCTTGTGCCGCGCCTCGGGTGTTTTTTGTACGGTGCTTCAGATCTCGGAGAAGAGCCTGACGCTTTGATCTCTTTTTGCCTCGTCGAGGAGACCCTTTGTAAAGCCTCCCGTGCTGAAAATGACGTAGGAGACCTCCCTCGCGCCCGTCAGGGCCTGCAGGGCCTCTCCTTTTTTTTGCAGCTCATGCAGGACGGAGAGCCCCTTCGGAGAGACCGAATACTTGCATTCCCCGCAGAGAAGCCTCTTTTCCGACAGGTCGATTGCGACGATGTCGACCTCACCCGCCGCAGAGCCCCAGTAGCTTCCCACCTTGTCAAAATGTCCGACCTCACCCGCCGCGGAGAGCTCCCACAGCCTCTCACGGCAGACGTCCTCATACACAAAGGACACAAGATTCTGCACGAAGCCCTCCTTTATGCGGGAGAGCACGTACTCCGTCTCGCCGCGCTCGAGATAGGTGCGGTAGGGGTAGACGAAGCGGAACCAGAAGGCGATGTAGTTGTCGGTGATGCGATAAAGCCCGCTTTTGCTCTTCTCGGGCGCGGTCTCCGTGACGGGCACCTCCCGCTCCACGAGGTCAAGGTCGATGAGCACCTTGAGATATTTTGTGAGATTGGTCTGCTTGACGCCGAGCTCTGCCGCGATCTCGGAGAGCTTTCTGTTCCCCATGGCGATCGCCTTGATGAGAGAGAAGTAGCTCCCGATCTCGCTGACCTCCTTTTGCAGAAGGAAATAGGGCTCCTCATACAGAAAGCTCTGCGGGTCGAGCACGTTTTCTCTGATCCCCTCAAACACGTCGTCGTATCCGCGGAACGCCTCGATGTACTTCGGCACCCCGCCCGTCACCGCATAGAAGGGCAGAAGCTCCCCGTTCGGCCTTCCGTCGTAGAATTCATGGTAATATTTGAACGGGATCTGCCTGAGACGGAGCTGCCCCGTCCTTCTGCCGTACAGCGGACTGCCGTAGTCGAGCGTCTGCGACCGCATGAGGGACACGAGCGACCCGCATAAAACGAGCATCACATTCGCGTCCTTGAGAACAGTGTCCCAGAGCTTTTGCAGAACAGAGGGGAAGGCGGGGTCGGATTGCCCGAGATATTGAAATTCATCGATCACGAGGAGCTTTTTCGTCTGCGTCGGGAAGGCCGCAAGTGCTTTGAACGCGGTGTACCAGTCTGCCGCCGTCGCGAGAAGCGGGTTTCCCGTAAGCTCCGCGGCCTGCGCACAGAAATATCTGAGATTCTGCGCCGCCGATTCCTCCGTCGCAAGAAAGTACAGGCTGTCCCCGTGCCGCTTGATAAACTCCGACAAAAGGGCAGTCTTGCCCACACGCCGCCGCCCGTAGACGACCACGAGCGAGGACCCGTCCGAGGCATATTGCTTTTCCAGCGAGGCAAGCTCTTTTGTTCTGTTGACAAATCTCCGCATAGTATCTCCTTACGAATATTATTATACTCCAAATTATAATAATTGCAAGTATATTTCGGAATATTGTGCAAAAACCCTCCTTCGTGGGAGAAGGAGGGGGAATTTTAATCCTTGAGGTTGGCGAGCTTGTCGAGAAGGGGGAGATATTCGATGCTCCAGTCGTAGCTTTTTAGAAACTCTCCGCGGTAGGCGTCCCCGCCCGTGCGCAGAAAATCCCAAAAGTCGCAGGAGATGTTCGTCTTGTCGAGGGTGAGCACCGCCCGCCCGAAGCCGACGCACTCCACGCCGACCTCGGAGAGCGTCTTTCTCAGGCGAAAGACGGCGTTGCGGTAGAGGATCTTTGCCTTCTCCACGTCGTTGTCCTGCCAAAGGTGCGTGATGGCGTCCGACATCGTCAGGCTGTTTCCGTTGTAGACGATGAGAAGGGCAAACAGCTCCTTTGACTTTGCCGAGGAGAACATCACGAGCTTTCCGTCCGCAAAGCAGTCGAAGCTGCCGAACGTCCTCACCTCGAGATGGGGCTTGCGGCGACGGATCACATTGAGATATTCGAGCAGCCTGTGGGTGTTGTACGGCTTATAGAGAAAGCCGAGCGTGCGGGCCCGTACCTTCTCGGGCAGGTCCTCCATCGTCACATTCATTCCCGTGATAAAGACGATGGGGATGCTCTCGGTGAGGGAGACGATTTTCTCGGCGAGCTCAATCCCGTCCACCCGTGGCATGCTGACATCCGAAAAGATCGCGTCCACGTTGTTTCTGGAGAGGTAGTCGAGCACGGCTTTTTCGTCGTCCTTAAAGAACCTGCATTCGACGTCGCAGTCGATGACCTCGCTCAGAAAGGACTGCAGTGCGTACATTTCATCGTCAATGATCACGATCTTCATCAGCTTCCTCCATTGGCTCGATGGCGATAAGGATGCGCGTCCCCTTGCCGGGGGCACTGTCGATGTGCGGCGTCGTATCAAGCAGCATTTCGAACCGCTCGCATGCGTTGCGGATGCCGTGCGAGCTCTCCTTGATTTTGGCGGGGTCGAAGCCTCTGCCGTTGTCGGAGATCTCAAGGAGGATCACGCCCTCCCGCAGCGTGCTTGAAATAACGACGCGCCCGTCCTCCCTTTCCTCCACGCCGCTGTAGCGGAAGGCGTTTTCGACAAAGGGCTGGACGGCAAAGGGCGGCACGCGGAAGTCCGTATAATCGGTGTCGAATATGACCTCGATGGGCTTGGGCCGCTTTAAATTTTCAAATTCCGTATAGTTGTAGACGGTGTCGAGCTCCTGCTCGAAGGGGACGAGCTCATCGTCAAAGGCGTTGACGCTCTCCCTTAAAAATTCGCTCAGCCGCGTGACCGCCTCATCCCCCGAGGCCATGTCCCTGTGGTAGAGGGAGCGCACGGCCTCGAGCGCGTTGAAGATAAAGTGCGGCTGGATCTGCCCCGAAAGGGCCTTAGTCTTGAAGGACTGCGCCTCGGATTTGTACTTGTCCGACTGCACCGCCTTGAGATCCGCATGCGCCGAGAAGGCGAAATAGACGGAGAAGAACATCAGCGCGGTCAGGATGGCATAGGCGAGGGTCAGCCCGGGAACGAGAATGGCGCGGCCGTCGTAGCCAAGGACGTTTACCGTCTGCGCCCCCGCACTCAGGCAGAAGAGGGCGACGACAAAGTAGGTCGTCAGCACGAGCCTCCCGCGCCTTTCCGCCTGCCACAGGGCAATGCCCATCCCCGCGGCGAGAGCTACCACCGCAAAGATGTGGGGGACGAAGCCGTAGCCGTAGTTGAGCGCGACCGTGCCGCCGAGCAGGGAGAACATGACGGGGAGAAGGATGGCCGCAAAGGTCCTCGTGCTCCAGCGGATGCCATATAAAAAGAGGATGTACCAGATGCAGAAGCCCTCCGACAGCACGAAGGAGATCTGCGAGGAGATCCCGACCGCCAGCCGATGCAGCCTGATGCCGAAGCTTTGAAAGAAGAGGACGGTGTCTGTCGAGAAAAAGTACAGCGCGAGCAGGCTCCCCGCGATGAGGACGGTGTGAAAGGTGGAATCGTCGATCTTGAACACCGAGACGGTCTCCACGATGAGAATGAGCACCAAAAACCCGACCACCGTCATATGGACGGGGCCGACCGCGGCGGTATCCATGGATAAGCCTGCATTTGTTACGAGCAGGGGGACCGCGACGGCAAACGCGAGGGAGAGAAGCAGCCCCGCGAGCGCAAAGAGCGGCAGCTTGGTTTTCATGCCTCTATTATACATGAAATCTTGCCGTTTTCCAAGATATACGGCAAAAATTTTCTAAAAAATTTTTTCATATATTCCGACATATTAACGCTTTTTTAACACATCCGATGCTAAAATAGCCCTGAATGGGAGGGCACGCGAAGTCCTCCCGCTTCAGAGGAACAAATATGAAGAAAAGAGTAGTAGCAGTTTTGGGCCTTACGCTTGCGCTCGGGCTCTCCCTCGGCCTCGTCGCCTGCGGTGAGCAGAGCACGGGCAGCGGCACGGGCGGCGGCAACGGCGGTCAGAATCAGGGAGAGGATAAGGTCGAGGCGACCTCCCTCACCCTCAGCGAGAGCGAGCTTCTCCTTGAGATCGGCGATGAGGAGACGCTTACCGCGACAGTCGCACCCGCAAACGCGACGGACAAGAGCGTCACTTGGAGCTCCTCTGCTCCCGCAGTCGCGACCGTGGACAGCGGCAGGGTCAAGGCCCTCACGGCAGGCACGGCGGTGATCACCGCCAAGACCTCAAACAACAAGGAGGCGAGCTGCTCCGTCACGGTGGTCGCTCCCGCAACGGGGAAAATGAGCGCAGAGGATTGGCAGGCGACGCTTGAGGCCTTTGTGTCGGGCGCAAATTACACCCTCACCCGCACGGATACGACGGACGAGCACGCGCTCTGCGGCGCGATGCGGATCGACGGGGACGTTTACTATGAAATTTTAGAGAACGACTACACGGAGGAGCCCGACGTCTTCGAGGAGCATGTCTTTGTGCCTCAGAAGGACGGGACCTACTTCGAGTATTATAAGGAGAATTCCGAAAAGGACCCGTGGGCTCTCCGTGAGTGCACAAAGGAGCATTACGAGTATCGCGCGGAGGAGCAGGCAACGCTTCTTGTGCAGTATGCCTCGACACTGTTTGGCGAGAGCTATGAAGATTTTACCTTCGAAAACGGCAGCTATACCAACCCGCTCATCGAGAAGTACGGCTATACCATCAAGAACGCCAAGGTCGACTTCAAGGGCGACACGCTTGTGAGAGTGGAGTGCCTTCTCATCGACGGCGTGGACGGGGATCAGGATGAGATCATCACGATCGAAAACATCGGCTCGACGACGATCGACATTCCCGATGTGTCCGTCGTGCACGTCACAGGCCTTACGCTGAATGAGACGGAGACGACGACGTATCCCGAAAACTATATCCGCGAGCCGATCGTGGACATTCAGCCCGAAAATGCCACCTATCGTATCGTGCACTGGACGACCGACAACCCCAAGGTCGTTATCATTGACGAAAACGGGGGCTTCCAGGCGGTCGGCGAGGGCGTCGCGCATCTTGTCGGCACGGTCGACGGAAAATCCGTCACCTATACCGTCAATGTAGTCGCCCGTGAAGGCTCGATGTCGTACGACGAATGGGAGGCCATTTTCGCCCCGCTCGCAGGAGAGCTTGAGGAGGATTGGCCGAACAACTTCACATTATCATCCACGGGAGCGGTAGAAAGCGAGGAAATGGTCACCCCGACCGCGATATCGATGAATGGTGCCTTTGGCGGCGGTGCACCCGTTGCGACCATTTACAGCGAGGAGAACGGGACGGTCTATCAATATTTTCAGGTTGAAGAGACGTGGTACAAGAGAGCTCTGACCAATGAGGACGACCTTGCCACCTATAGAAATCTCAGATTCGGGATGCGGTCTCAGATGCGCAGCATTCTCATCGAGATCCTCAAGTCGTATTCCTCCTTCCAATATGGCGGAGACAATGGCTGGGGCGCAGGGGAGCTCGTGCTTGATATCGGCGTAGAGCACAGCGTTTTGCAGAATGTGGTTGTTACGATCGAGGACAAAAAGCTCGTCAAGATCGAGTACACCAATGTATTCGGCGAGAACGGAGAATATACTGCATACGGAAACATCTCCGGCTTCGGCACGACGGAGATCATGCTTCCCGACGCCGAGCTCGTTGAGTCGCAGGATCAACCGGACGCCGACGGGGTCGCCGCCCTTCTCAGCGAGCTTCCCACAGACAGCTATACGCTCACCATGGCAATGGAGGGCGTTGATACGAGGCATGTATTGGCAAACAACGGCGAGGCTCTTGCCTTATGGGGCGAAACCTCAGAGCAGGACGGCAAGCTCGACCTTACCTATGCAACGCATGAGGGAGAGCATTACTATTCGTATTTCTTCCGGGATGAAAAATGGTACAAGGAGGTGCAGGAGGATTCCGACTTCACCGCATCGATCTTCTCCTTGATGCAGAGCTACTGGGCAAGCGTTGCAAATGCGCTTGCAGAGTATCCCGACCTTGTCGAGGAGGAGGGCGCATGGCTTGCGGAGAGCCTTCAGGTCGATACATCCTTTTTCCGCGGGCTGTTGGGCTTCGGAGAGGACCTCAGCGTGAGCGCGAGGATCTGTCTCGAAGGCAATGAGATCGTAGGCGTCGAGCTCCAATTGCGCGGAAGCATGCAGGGCCATTCGGGGGTCGTCGAGGCTACAGCGACCTTCTCCGACTTCGGCACGACGGAGTTTGACGTCCCCACCGACGCCGAGATCGTCTCCCCATCCGCGCTCCCCGCATCCAATAAGGAGCAGCTCTGAAGTAAATGATTTTTTCCGTCCCCCTGCCCTCCGCATCGGGACGGAATTTTTTGAATTCAAAATTTAAAATTAAAAATTAAAAATTGTGGTGGGGGGCGATTTAGGACGAAGGCTTGTTGTCTACGGGCCATTCCAATGACGTCCTTCCTCTCGCCTGCCCCCTTTCTAAGGGGG
>CANQWI010000005.1 GCA_947627515.1 uncultured Clostridia bacterium | reverse complement strand
TTACCTCTATGATGACAAAGTAACTTTCATTTTTAACTATAAAAACGGAACGCAAACGGTCAGCCTTGACGAGCTTTTGTGTTCGGATTATAATTGCCTCGGTGCACCAAGTATAAATAGCTTGAACCTTGAGTTCAAGCTATTTTGCTATAGAGGAATTTAAAAATCCCTATAGCTTTTCAAATACCTTGACTTATGGTCAATATTTTTATATACTGTAAGCAGTAAGTATTTTTTACCGCGAAAAAAAGAGAATGGCTGAAAAATTATGCAGATAAGGAATAACCTGCTTTCAAATTGATACAATTTGAAATTATCAGCCTATGGCTTTTTCCACAGCTATGATACATTGAGATCGTAGAATATTGAATAAAAGGAGGATTTCGATGAAGGTTTTGTTGTTGAACGGCAGTCCGCGCGAGGACGGCTGCACGGCAAGGGCACTCAAGGAGGTCGAGGAGACCCTACAGAGAGAGGGGATCGAGACGGAGATGTTTTCGATCGGAAAGCAAAGCATTCGCGGCTGCACGGCGTGCGGATACTGCAAAAGAAACGGAAGGTGTGTCTTTGACGACCTTGTGAACGTGCTCGGGGAGAAATTCAGGTTTGCAGACGGCATTGTCGTGGGGACGCCCGTCTACTATGCAGGGGCGAACGGGTCCGTTCTTTCCCTCCTCGACAGGCTTTTCTACAGCACCTCCTTTGAGAAGTCGATGAAGGTCGGCGCATGCGTGCTCTCCTCGAGGCGGGCGGGCAGTACCTCCGCTTACGACGAGATCAATAAGTATTTCACCATCTGCGGGATGCCCATCGCCTCAAGCACCTACTGGAACGAGGTGCACGGCTACACCAAGGAGGACGTCGAAAAGGACAAGGAGGGCCTTCAGACCATGCGCAATCTCGGCCGCAGCATGGCCTTCCTCGTAAAATCCATCGCGCTCGGGAGGGAGAAGCTCGGTCTTCCTGCCCTCGAACGGGGTGCACATACCAATTTTCATGACGGACTTTGAGCTTCATCCGTGAGGGTTCTTTGAACCACATATTTGGCTTGCTTCGGACGTCTTCAAGGCGTCCTTTTTTGTTCGTCATTTTCATTCTTAAGGAAAAAATGAAATATTTAATTTCAAGATAAAATATACTTGCAAAATATTGACGAAACCGTGATTCAATGGTATAATACCGTTTGCAGAAGGCGGTCCGAAAAAGAAAAGGGGGATGCGCTTTCGGGAGAGAAAACATGCTGCATTATACGCTGGATGCAAGAAAGAGGGGCGTCGATGTCTCCAAACATCTCTACGGGCTGTTTTTTGAGGACATCAATCAATCCGCGGATGGCGGTCTGAACGCCGAAATGGTGATCAACAATTCCTTCGAGTATGAGTATTTCACCTACGACGATTTTAACTGTGAATCCTATGTGGAGGCGCGCAAGAATAAGGCCTTTTACTGGGATATCTATGGCGCGGGTCCGAGAAGGATCACGACGAAGGGGGGCATGAATGAAAACAATCCGTCCTACCTTCTCCTTGACGTCGGCGGGATCTATCATCTTGAAAATCCCGGGTACTATACCAACGGCGGGTATGACATCTATGGGATGCCCGTCGTCAATAAGGAGACGTACAATTTCTCCATGTGGGTAAAGCGGCTGGGCTTCAAGGGGGTCGCAAAGGTATTTATCCGCGGCGCACACGGGAGACACACCACGGTTGGCGAGATCAGGATCCCCGAGGGAACGGACGGAGATTGGATCAAGGTCGGCTGTTCCATTGTCGCCGAAAAGGACACGATGGGGAGACTCTGCATGACCCTCGAGGGAAACGGCAGGCTGGGGATCGACTATGTTTCCCTGCTGCCCGCGACCGTCTGGGGAGATCCCAAAAAATACAGGAGCGGCAAGCTTTCGCCCCGCATCGTCGAGGCGATGAAAAATTGCCATCCCTCCTTCCTGCGCTTCCCCGGCGGCTGTGTCGTTGAGGGAGACGTCAGCTTTGACTACCAATATAAATGGAGAGAGACGGTCGGCCCTCTTGAGCAGCGCCGTCAAAAACCGAGCGTCTGGCGGTATATGCAGTCCTACGGCGTCGGCTTCTATGAATATTTCTGTCTGTGCGAGGACCTCAACATGGCGCCGCTCCCCGTGCTTCACTGCGGGCTTTTGTGCCAGATCCGCATGGGGGAACAGCGCAAGACGGGGTATCAACGCATCGTTCCCGGGACAAAGCAGTTCCAGAGCGAGGTAATTGACAATGTCGCCGACCTCATTTATTTTGCAAAGGGGGACATCTCTTCAAGCGACAAAAACGAGGCATACTGGGCAAAGGTCCGCGCGGATATGGGGCATCCTGCTCCTTTTGAACTCGACTATATCGGCATCGGCAACGAGAACTGGGGGTATGAATACTTCGACAACTTTGCCTCATGCCTGCTCGGCGTAAGGCAGTACATGTACAAGGGCAGGCTCACCGACCTTTTAAAGCTCTTCAATATCACCGTTGTGACGAGTGCGGGCGTGGATATCCGTCCGCAGGACAGCAACGATTCGTGGAAGACCATCAACGAGAAGTACCGCGACATGATCGTCGACGAACATGTCTACAACTCCTACCAGTGGTTTATCGACAATACCAAGCGGTACGACTGCTATGACAGAGCGGGTGCAAAGGTCTTTATGGGTGAATATGCCATGCACACGATGTCGGACGGCAGGGGAAGGCTCAACGGGGACAACAACCTCAAGTCTGCCCTTTCGGAGGCGGCCTTCCTGACGGGCTGCGAGCGCAATTCGGATGTCGTCAAAATGACCTGCTATGCGCCGCTGTTTGCCTCCACATACCACTATCGCTGGACGCCCAACCTCATCTGGTTCAACGCCCGTGACGTCATGCTTACGCCGAACTACTATGTGCAGCAGATGTTTGCGGGAAATGTCGGCAGGTATACCTTAACGGACGTCTCTACCGTCAACGACGACAACGCGGGCGGCCTTCTCATCGGCGGCCACAGGACGGCAAGTGCGGTCTCAAGAGTTGTTGTCCGCGACATTGCAACAAAGGAGGTGCTCTATGAGCACGACTTCAAGGACGGAATGGGGGATTGGAAGGTCTATCCCAACTGCTGCGGCGGGCATATCGAGAACGGTGAGCTTATCATCGAGGAGAGCGAGGCCTTCAACGGCTTCTACTACGATGCAAAAAGCTTCGGTAGCTGCGAGGTTGAGATCTCTTTCCGTCGTCTCTCGGGAGAGCAGAGCTTTATTGGCGGCGTCGGCGTCTCGGATGTGAGAGATATCGGCACGATGGACAGTGCAGGCTTCTCCATTTGCTGTCAATACGGCAAAAATCACAAGGGCTACGATGTGTCCTTTGACAAGCGCGTGGATTTCATGCGCACGGTCTGCGAGATGATGGGCAAGGATAAATTCCTCGGCTATTCGCCCGAGGGAAACGTCCTCAAGCTTGTCTACACCGCGAAAAGGTTTACCGCGAGCATCCTGAAGGACGGCGCATGGCATGAGGTGCTCGATAAGCACATTTGGAAGGTCAATGAGCGCGTCTTTGAGTCCGCAACGGTCGGCGACGACGGGAAAATTTACCTCAAGGTCGTCAATGTCTCCGATAAGGATGAGGAGCTGTGTGCGGAGCTGAAGGGCTTCGGAAGCAGGACCAAGGCGCATGTCACGACGCTTTGGGACGAGGATGTCACCGTAATCAACGAGATCAACGTCAAGGCTGGCAAGAAGCACAACATCGAGCCCACCGAGAGCGAAATATCCATTGAGAACAACGAGCTCAGGGCTCTTATCAAAAAGAACAGCGTCTCGGTATTTGTGATCGAATAAGAAAATGTTTTAAAAGGCCTCCTGCGGGAGGTCTTTTTTCATATTTGGACGAGCTTTTTCATATCATATAGGGATGTTGAAATTTCTTCCACCGCGTATCCGAAACGCCGTGCGGCATATCAATCTGAATACGCTGTACGAGCTCAGAGTTCGTGCGGACAGGCCCCTTACGGGGAATGTTGGGGGCGTATTCCGATATCTGAACGAAAACGGGGTGTGCGGCCGAGCTGCCGCCCTCCATCCGAGCGCAGAGGAGATCAATGAGCTCATCCTTGCGGCAAGCGGCCACTCCGTCTATGCGGTCGAAAATCAGCTGCGGCAGGGATTTTTAACGGGGGAGGAGGGTGAGAGGATCGGCATCGCGGGGACATTTGTCTATGACAGCGGGAGGGTCCTCTCCGTCAACCGCATCACCTCTGTCTGTATCCGCATTCCGCATGACGTCAAGGGGTGTGCAGAGACCATCTACACGCGCTGCTTTGGAGAAGGAATCTGCTCGGTCCTCATTCTTTCCCCGCCGGGAGAGGGAAAAACGACGATCCTGCGGGATCTTTGCCGCCTGCTCTGCGAACGGACCCAAAAAAATGTCCTTGTCAGCGACGAGCGCGGGGAGCTTTCCGCGGGTGAGCTCGGGGAAAGCGCGGATGTGATCTGCTTTGCGGACAAGCTCACGGCCTTTACCGCAGGGATCCGTGCGATGCGGCCGGACGTTATTGTCACGGACGAGCTCCTTCCCGAGGACTATTTGGCCGTAAAAAGGGCAATCGACGGGGGAATCGCCGTCCTTGCCTCCGCGCATCTCAAAAGACCCGAAGATGTGCCTGAAAAGATCTTTTCACGCTATGTCGTCCTCGACGGCCTCGGGAGAGTGGGTAAAATCGTAAGCAGTGAGGGCGAGAATGTGGATTAAAGTGCTTCTCGCGGTACTCATTGTCGCATTTTGTAGCCTTCTCGGCTATCTTGCTGCGGCAAAATACAGGGCACGGAGAAAGTTTTATGCGCAGATGGCCTCCTTTAACGACAAATATCTCAACGAGCTCACCTACAGGAGAAGGCCGCTCGGGGAGCTCATCGGGGAGCAGCTGGAGAGAGGCGGGGATTTTTACACGCTTCTGGAGGATCGGAAAACGGAGATTAAGCTCCAATATCTCACAGAGCAGGAGAGGCGGGAGTGCGAGGAATATCTCAAAATGCTCGGGACGGGGGATTCCAACTCGCAAAAGGACTATTTCTCTGCAAAAAAGCAGACGCTTGAGAGCAAAAAGGGAGAGAGTGAGAAGGCAGCCAAGGAGCGCGGGGGACTGTATCTCAAGCTGGGGCTCCTTTCAGGCCTTGCCTTCGTCATTCTCATCATATAAGATATGGATATTTCAATTATCTTCAAGCTTGCCGCGATTGGAATCATCATCACCGTTGTCTGTCAGGTGCTGAAAAAGTCCGAGAGAGAGGACATCTCCACGGTCGTTTCGATCGTGGGGCTCGTCATTGCCCTGACCGTCGCCGTCACAATGATCGGGGACCTCTTCAACACGATCCAGACCATCTTCGGGGTGTATTGACATGCAGATATTCCAACTCGTCGGAATTGCATTTATTACGGCGGTCGCCGCATTGCTTCTGAAGGGGACGAAGCCCGAGCTCGCCTTTGCCGTCACGGTCGCAGGATCGATCATCCTGCTGCTCTTTGTCTTTGAGGTGTTTCGGGACAGCATTTCGATCTTCGGCGAGATCGCAGACGGCACGGGGATCGACTCGTCCCTCTGTAAAATTCTGCTGAAGATGGTGGGGATCGGATATCTGGTGGAATTCAGCGCGGGCATCTTAAACGATTTCGGGGCAAATTCTGTCGCCGACAAGCTGATTTTTTGCGGAAAGGTCGTGATCCTGGTGCTTGCGATCCCTATCCTCGAGAGCGTGCTTACGCTCATCAAGCAGCTATTGGGGTATCTCGCATGAGGAGTGTACAGTCCAAGAGAAAAAAAGTGCTTCTCATCCTTCTTGGGATGATGCTGCTCCTTCTTTTCCTCTCAATGGGGGGCTACAGAAGGGCAGATGCGTCTGCAGAGTCCACAGCAAGGGAGGAGCTTCAGGACAACATCAGGGAGCTCATCGATTCCCTCGACACGAAGGAGCTGCAGGAGTATCTCGACACACTCACGGCCTTCCGCGGCGTCTCCGTCAAGGACAAGCTCAGAAGCCTGATCACGGGGGATTTTTCCCTCGATTACAGCTCGCTGACGAGTGCGGTCCTGTCGCTCGTTTGGGAGCAGGGGAAAATATTACTTCCCGCCTTTGCAGTTATTTTGGCCGTGACGATCCTCTGTGGGGTGTTGAATTCTGCGAAAAGTGACCTTTTGCATAGTACTATGTCTGACATAATACACTTTGTCGGATACATTTCCGTGGGAGCAACGGTGCTCGCATGCCTCATCAGCGTGCTGGATGCGGGATTTTCGGCGATCACCTCTATGCAAAGGCAGATGGAGCTTGTCTACCCGCTCCTTCTTACGCTGATGGCCGCAAGCGGGGGAGCCGTCTCCGTCGGCATCTACCGTCCCGCCGTTGCCTTCATGAGCGGGGGGGTCACACAGCTCTTTACCTCCCTCGTGATCCCGACCTCGATCGTCGTGATCGTTCTTGCCTTTGTCGGTAATCTCTCCGAGGATGTGCGGACAGAAAGGCTTGGAGAGCTCTTCAAAAGCGTCAATAAATGGCTCATCGGGCTGATATTGGGGGTATTTTCCGTCTTTTTGACGGTGCAGGGCATTGCCGCGGCCCAGTATGACGGGATCTCTCTGAAGGCTGCAAAGTATGTGATCTCGGGCTCCGTGCCTTTGGTCGGTGGGTTTTTGTCGGGCGGCGTCGAGCTCGTCGTTGCGGGCAGTTCTCTCATCAAAAATGCTCTTGGCTCCTTCTCCGTTTTTCTTCTCTTCGGGACGATCCTCCGACCCGTCCTCTTATTTGCGGTCTTTCAGCTGTTTTTAAGGCTCTCGGCGGCCGCAACGGAGCCTGTCGGGGGGAAGATCTCGGGATTTTTGTCCCGTCTTGCGGGGGATACGGGATATTTTCTCGCCGGGCTCCTCTGCATCGCCTTCCTGTATTTTCTCTCAATCCTTCTGCTCGTATGCTCGACGGGGGTATTTTTCTGATGAAGGGGTATGTTCTGAGCATTGCAGGCATTGTTCTCATTTCTGCAGTGATCTCCATCATCGCCCCGAGCGGCAGGATGGGAAAATTCGTCAAGGGGATGACCCGTCTCTTCATTTTTGTCGTGCTCATCACGCCCTTTGTCAGGTTTGCAAGGGATCCTAAGACGCTTCTCCCGAGCGCAGAGCTCGATACGGATGAGAGCTATCTTGCGGCCTATTC
Organism: uncultured Clostridia bacterium; assembly: GCA_947627515.1. Lineage (GTDB taxonomy): Bacteria > Bacillota > Clostridia > Christensenellales > Borkfalkiaceae > Gallimonas. Next base: position 28,843 of record CANQWI010000005.1, on the reverse strand, counting down.
CAAGCTACTCTCTCGCGAGGATGTGGAGGAGGTCGGGTGCCTTCTGAAAAGCAGGTTCGGCGTCGAGGCCGAGGTGGAGGTTTCGCGCTCCTTCGACGATTTTTCCTATGAAAAAATCATCGTTCACGTCACCGATTTCGGAATAAACGGGGAAGAGACTCATATAGATATATTGTCTGCGATCGGGCGGGAGATCGGGGAGCGGTACGGCTGTAAGACGGAGGTCACATGAGACTCAAGGAGCTTTTTAAAAACAAGACAGCGCGTATCGTCCTCATCGGGGCCGCGGCACTTTTGCTGTTGATCCTCGTCTATTTTGTCTTTTTCCGTCAGGATAAACCCACGGCATACACCGCGACGGAGGAGGAAAAACGTCTCAGCGTCCTCCTGAGCGAAATCGATGGTGTCAAATCGGCGACCGTGATGATCTCAAAGCAAAACGGGGTCCCCGTGAGTGCCGTCGTGATCTTTGAGGGAGAGGACGGGATCCTGACAAGGACCCGCCTCATGGAGGTCGCCGCCACCGCGCTCTCCCTCGGGACGCGGAATATTCGGGTGTATCCCGCAGGCTGATATCGGAATCTATTGTAATAAGGAGATAAAACCATGTCCAACACCAAAAAAATCGCCATCATGTCCACGCTTGTCCTGCTTCTCGCCGTCGTCGCTGTCGTCAACTTTGTGCTCGCTGGCACACGGAACACTCCCGTCGACGGCAGTGCGACCGTCAAAGCGACCTATTTCACGACCTACAGGGATACCCGCAGTTCCACACGCAGCGAGGAGCTCGTCCAGCTTGACAGCATCATTGCGACCTACGCAAAGGACACCGCAGAGTATACGAGTGCCGTCGAGAGAAAGCAGGAGCTTGTTTCGCTCATGGAGGATGAGCTTGTGCTGGAATCCATCGTCAAGGCAATCGGCTTCTCCGACGCCGCGGTCACCATCACGGACGCCAACAACATCAACGTCTTTGTCAATTCCAACGAGCTCACCGAGGACAACATCACCAAGATTTTCTACGCACTCGAGATCGAGTACAATGTTCGCAACGGAAATGTAATAATTATGCCTGTTTACGCAGAAAGTTAAGAAAAAACAGTGGTAAAATCCAAAAAGATGTGCTATAATAGACTCCAAAGGAGATATTATGGCAAGCATCAAATATAATCCGAACGGTCAGAAGGGCAAGATCACCTACAATTCCGACATCGTGAGCGGGATCGTCGTGCTGAGCCTGCAGGAGACAGAGGGGATCGAGCTCGTTCCCTCCAAGAGCAAGGGCATCAAGCTCTGCTTTGAGAAGGAGGGCATCTTTGTTGACATCTCAGTCATTGCCCACTACGGCAACAAGGTCCCCGAGCTCGCCTACCGCATTCAGCAGAATATCAAGCAGATGGTCGAATCCATGACCAAATATAAAATCGCCAAGGTGGATGTTCACGTCCAAAGTGTCATTTTCCCCGAGACAGCACAACGCGAAGGGGCGGCCGAGGCCTCCTCGGATCCTGAAGCCGCGCAGGACGACTTGAAAAATAATTGACGGTTTCCCCCTCGATACGGCAGGGGGAAATCTTACTATGGGAGAGCTACATGAGAAGTAACGCAAGAGAATCGGCCTTCAAGCTTGTATTTGCCGACATGTTCAATGAGAATGACGAGGCCTTCCGCAGGTCTGTCTATCGGGCCGATAAGCTGACGGAGGAGGATATCTCCTTTGCCGAGGCTCTTTTTGCATGCGTTAAGGAGCACCGCGCGGAGCTGTTGTCTGCAATCGCCGAAAGGACGACCAATTTCGCCGAGGAGCGCATCTATGCCGCAGACCGTGCGGTCATGCTGATCGCACTCGCCGAAATCAGATATTTTGACGAGATTCCTCCCGTTGTCTCTGTCAACGAGGCCACAAATCTCGCCCGTAAATATTCTACGGAAAACTCTACCGACTTTGTCAACGGAGTTTTGGGAGGATTTATCAACCAATGATCCTTTTAGACGGGAAAAATACGGCCGCAGACATCCGCGCAGGCCTCAAGCTCCGCGCCGCTACGTTTGAAGAAAAAAGCGGCAGACGAGTTGGGCTTGCAGTCGTCTGTATCGGCGACGACCCAGCCTCCATGGTCTATATCCGCAACAAGGTCAAGGCCTGCGAGGAGGTCGGGATCTCCTCGATCTTGCATCTGCTGCCGTCGGATACGGCGCAGGAGAAGGCAGAGGAGCTCGTCGAAGGGCTTGCCTCAGATGAGAATGTGGACGGGATACTGGTCCAGCTTCCTCTCCCGCACGGGCTCAACGAGCGGGCGGTCCTTTCAAAAATACCGCCCGAAAAGGATGTCGACGGCTTCTCCGAATACAATATCGGGCTTCTTTCATTAAACAGAAGCGGGACGGTCGCCTGCACCCCCTTGGGGATCATGGAACTTCTCAGGCGATACGGCGTTGAGATTGCGGGAAAGCATGCCGTTGTGGTCGGCAGAAGCAGTATTGTCGGCCGTCCGATGGCGATGCTCCTCCTCAACGCGGATGCGACGGTCACCGTCTGCCATTCCAAAACGATGGACCTTGCGGCCTTTACGCGCACCGCGGACATTCTGATCGTTGCCGCGGGGAGGGCGCACCTCATCACAGCGGACATGGTCAAGGAGGGAGCAGTCGTCGTCGATGTCGGGACAAACAGGGACGCAAACGGCAGGCTCTGCGGCGATGTCGACTTTGAAGGCGTCAAGGAAAGAGCTCTGATGATCTCTCCCGTCCCGGGCGGCGTCGGCCCCATGACGATCGCTATGCTGCTGAAGAATACCGTCGATGCGGCAGAGAGGTCTTTGAAATGAATTTTACGGAAAAATATCACGAATACCTCTCCGCGGTGGAGCAGATGCTCTCTGAAGTCGCGGAAGGGATGGAATTTTCTCCCGCGGTCCTGACTGAAAGCATGCGATATTCTCTCCTTGCGGGGGGGAAACGCATCCGTCCCGTCCTTTTTTTTGCGGGGCTCGACGCCTTCGGGCTGGATTATTTGCAGGAAAAATCTCTTGCCGCGGCCATCGAATGCATCCACACCTATTCTCTCATCCACGACGACCTTCCTGCCATGGATAACGACGATTTCCGACGGGGAAAACCCTCCTGTCACAAGGTCTTCGGCGAGGACAACGCGATTTTAGCGGGAGATGCTCTTTTAAACCTTGCCTTTGAGCTTTGTCTGACCGCTAAGATGGATGAAGGGCACCTTTCGGCAGTCAAACGTCTTATATCCGCTGCGGGGGCCGATGGGATGATCGCTGGGCAGTCTGCGGATATCCTTTGGTCGGGCAGAAGGGGCGGCGAGGGAGAGCTCCTTTTTATTTACAGACACAAGACGGGCCGCCTGCTCTCCGCGCCGCTTGAGATGGCTGCCATTCTCGGGGGGGGGAATGCGGAGGCTGTCGGATCGTTCGGCATGGACCTCGGGACACTCTTTCAGATCACAGACGATCTTCTCGATGAAAAGGGCAGCGAGCGGCGCATGGGGAAGACGCTCGGCAAGGATCGGCTGGAGGATAAGCTCACCTGCGTCAAGGTGCTCGGCCTCAAACGGTCAGAGGAGCTTGCGGACGACTATGCCGCACGGAGCATGCGCGAAATTGACGTTTTCCCCAAGAATAGAGAATTTTTCGAAGGGATCATCTCCCTTGTGAGAAACAGAGACCATTGAAATGAAGGATCTTATCAAGGGGGAACTCAAAAAATTCACCCCCGAACAACTGAAATCGCTCTGCGCAGAGGCACGGAGGACCATCTATGAGACCGTTTCCGTGTGCGGCGGGCATCTTTCGTCCAATCTCGGAGCCGTGGAACTTACGGTCGCGCTTCACCGCGTCTTTGATTTCCCGACAGATAAGATCATATTTGATGTCGGGCACCAGTGCTACACGCACAAGCTCCTCTCGGGCAGGGCGGGGAAATTTTCAACGCTCCGCAGGGAGGGCGGGATCTCGGGCTTTCCGAAGCGCGAGGAGAGCGAATATGACTGCTATGACACGGGCCATGCGGGGACCGCAATTTCGGCCGCACTCGGGATCGCAAAGGCGCGGGACCTCAAGGGAGAGTCCTTCTCCGTGATCGCGGTCGTTGGAGACGGCTCCTTTCAGAACGGACTCATCTATGAAGCATTGAACAGCCTGAAGATCCTGAATACAAGTATTCTCATCATTCTCAACGACAACGGGATGTCAATTTCTCCCACGGTCGGCGGGGCGCATGAAGTCTTTGAGGAGCTGAAGGCTGAAAAGCCGCTTGAGGATGTCGCACTTTTAGAGCATTTCGGGCTCAGATATCTCGGGCCTGTCAACGGGAACGACCTCGACGAGCTATTGCCTGTACTGGAAACGGCGAAGGAGCAGCTGAAAAAGGGCACCGTCCTTTTGCACACCGTCACAAGAAAGGGGCAGGGATATCCTTTTTCCGAAAACGCGCCCATGCAGACGCACGGCGTGGGGCCCAAGGTCACGGCTTCGGAGTATTCGCGGGCGCTCGGAGAGGAATTGACGTCACTTGCGGGAAGGGACGACAGGATCGTCGCCGTGACGGCGGCCATGACAGACAGCCTCGGCCTGCGCGGCTTCTTCGAGGCCTTCCCTGAACGCGCCTTTGACGTGGGAATCTGCGAAGAGCATGCCTCGGTGCTCTGTGCGTCTCTTGCGTCGCAGGGAATGAAGCCGTACTATGCGATCTATTCCACCTTTTTGCAGAGGGCTTTTGACGAGATCATCCATGACGTCTGCGGACAGGACCTTCCCGTCGTGTTCTGTATCGACAGGGCGGGGGCGACGGGTGCGGATGGGGAGACCCATCAGGGGATCTTTGACCTTTCCTATCTCTCCTTTATTCCGAATTTGGCAATCGGAATCCCCAAAAATATCGCAGAATTCAGAAAAATGCTCTCTTTCAGCGTCGGATACATGCATCCGCTTGCGATCCGTTACCCGAGAGAGGGGACGGAGGGGGAATGCATTTCGTTTGAATTTGGAAAATTCGAGGTTTTACATAGTACTATGTCTGACATAGTAATCCTTGCGGCGGGGGAACGCTGTCTGAAGCTCGCAGAGGAGGTTCGCGACGGTCTTATTGCCCAATGCAATGTCGATTGCTCAATCGTCAATGCAAGGTTTTTAAAGCCGCTCGATGAGGAGCTTCTCTCCTCGCGCAGGGAGTCTCTTATTGTGACCATCGAGGACAACGTGCGGACGGGGGGGCTCGGCGAGAAAATTGCCTCGTTCTATCGCAACAGCGGAAGGACGGTGCTCTCTTTTGGGTATGATGAAAAGCTCCTGCCGCATGCCGAGGTCTCGTCACTCATGGAAAAATACGGCCTTGGCGTTCAAAATATCATCGGGGAGATCAAAAAATATGCGGGCAGATAAATTTTTTGCGGAAAAATTCGGCTCCCGTACCAAGGCACAGCAGGCCCTTTCGCGGGGGCTTGTTTTATGTCACGGGAGACCCGTTTCCTCCAAGGATGAGATCAAGGGGGATGAGCCCTTCGAATTCCCCGAGGAGACGCAGTGCTTTGTCTCCAACGGGGGCTTTAAGCTTGAAAGGGGGCTCTCCGTCTTCGGTGAGAGCGTAAACGGGGCGACTGTAGCCGACCTTGGGGCAAGCAACGGCGGGTTCTGCGACTGTCTGCTGCAGCGCGGGGCGGGTAGGGTATACTGTGTCGATGTCGGAAAAAGCCAGCTCGACAGGAGGCTTGTCTCCGATCCCCGCGTCGTTGTCATGGATGAGACCAACGCAAGATATCTGACAGGCGAGAGCTTTCCCGAAAAAATCGACGTCGTCACGGCAGATCTGAGCTTTATTTCCCTTCGCCTAATTCTGCCGGCAATTTTTTCCATTCTTGGCGAGGAGGGCAGGGCATTTGTCCTCTTCAAGCCGCAGTTCGAATGCGATGGGATCGGTCTCGGAAAAACCGGTCTCCTGCCCATCCGCTATCATCGGAAGCTCCTGAGCGGGTTTTATGCATTTGCCTCGGGGCTCGGTTTTGCAGTCCAAAACATTGTCAATGCACCGATACGGGAGAAAAAGAACCTCGAATATCTCGTCTTTCTGAAAAAGGGCGGCGAGCACATCTCTGAAAATGAATTTTTATTCCGTTCTACAGTTTACGATAGGAAACAATCTTAGAAAATTTTGAAAAAATTTTTTTGTATTTATGCATAAAATGCTTGCAATTATGCGATTAACGTTGTATAATGGTCGATGGTATGAAAATCGGCATCTTCTTTCATAAACATCAGGTCGATGATTCTTATGCAAATATACTGCTTTCCGCGCTTCGAAGCGGCGGGGCTGAGGCTGAGACTGTCGACGGGGAGGATGCGATCAAGGGCTTTGATCGGCTGATCGTGCTCGGCGGTGACGGAACGGTGCTCAAGGCCGCCCGCCTTGCCGCTGAGGCGGGGATCCCGCTCTTTGGCATCAACTTCGGCCGTATTGGATTTCTGACGGAATTTGAGCGGGATGATTTAGAGGAGGCGGTCAGCCTCGCTCTCTCTGAAGACTGCGACCTTCTCGATCGCACGATGCTGGAGGTCGACCTCGGCGGGAAAAGGGCATTTTGTCTCAACGAATGTTCTCTTCTCCGCTCCGTGACGCCGCAGGATGAAAACAAGGTCGTCCGTGTCGGCGTCAGGCTTGACGGAAGCGATGCGGGAGAGATCGCGGCTGACGGCATTATCGTCGCAACCCCGACGGGCTCCACCGCATATTCTCTCTCGGCAGGGGGGAGCATCATGACGCCTGAGTGTGAAACGTTCATGCTGACGCCGGTCTGCGCCTTTTCGATGAAGAGCCGTCCCATCGTCTATGCGGCTTCGGCGGTGCTCTCCTTCACCGTTTCGGAGGGCGACCTTCTTCTCTACTGCGACGGGGGCTTCTTCGGCGAACTCAGGGCGGGGAGCACGGTCGTCGTAAAAAGGGCTGACCGCGTTGCGACCTTCCTCACTCGCAACAAGCACGGGTATTTTATGAAAATCACTGAAAAAATCAAGTAATAAGGGAAAAATTCGATGTTAAGGAACGCAAGACACACAAAAATTCTCGAAATCATTGAACAAATGGAAATCGAAACGCAGGAGGAGCTCTGCGAGGAGCTTGCCGCGAGAAACTTTTCCGTGACGCAGGCGACGGTCTCCCGCGATATCAAGGAGTTGCGCCTCTTCAAGGTCAAGGGCATCACCAAGCGTTTCCGCTATGCCTCTATGACGGAGAAGGAGAGCGGTCTCTCGGATAAAATGCGCTCTCTCTTTCAGGCATGCGTCCTCAGCATCCGTGCGGTCGGGAACCTCATCGTGATCAAGACGCTCAATGGGAACGGCTCCAATGCGGGGGTCGTTGTCGACCGTCTCGAATACCGTGAGGTCGTCGGCTGTATCTCAGGTGATGATACCGTCGTCGTTATTTGTGAAAACAACGAGGAGACCAAGATCGTCACAGAACGTCTCAATGCCATCCTCAAGGCATAAATCCCATGTTAAAGAGTCTTTCGATTCGAAATGCTGCACTGATAGAGTCCGCAGACCTCGAGTTCTCTGAAGGCCTGAATGTCCTTTCAGGGGAGACGGGTGCGGGCAAATCCGTCATTCTCGAATGCATCGATTTTGTCCTCGGTGCCAAGGCAGACAAGGGCATGATACGTTACGGGGAGAAGGAATGTCTGGTACGTGCCGAATTTACCTTCCGCGACCCCGCGATATCCGCACTTCTTGAGGAGATGGATATCGAAGCGGAGGAGAGCCTCATTATTTCGCGCCGCCTCACCGCCGACGGGAGGGGGACGCTGAAGCTCAACGGTTGCCCGATCACCGCAGCGATGCTTCGCCGTATCACCTCGCTCCTCGTGGACGTCCACGGACAGAGCGAGCATTTCTATTTATTAAAGGAATCCAATCAGCTCCGTCTGCTCGACGGGATCGCAGGGGAGCCGGTCGCCTCCGCAAGGTCGGAGGTGCAGACGCTGCTTTCCGAGAGAAGGAGGCTTTTGAACGAGCTCGCCCTTTTTGGCGGGGATGAGGGGGAGCGCAGCCGCAAGCTCGACATTCTTCGCTTTCGCATCGATGAGCTCACACGTGCAGAGCTCAGGGAAGGCGAAGAGGAGGAGCTTTTGGCCCGCCGTGAAAGGCTTCGCAATGCCGAGAAGATCAAGGACGGGCTCTCCGAGGCAAGGGAGCTTCTTCTTTCGGACGGCGGAAGCTGCGACGCTCTTCGCGGTTCGATCCGCACCCTCCGTTCGCTTTCCCGCTTTGGTGAGGGCTACGGTGCCCTTGCTGACCGCCTTGAGGCCGCCTCTGCCGAGGTCGAAGACATCGCAGGAGAGGTGGAAGGGGAGCTTGACGATTTTGACGTGGATGAGAGAGAGGCCGAGCGTGTGGAAAACCGTCTCGACGAGCTGCGCACCCTCAAGCGAAAATACGGCGGTTCGATTTCCTCTGCGATGGAATTTCTGCAAAATGCAATTGAGGAGTGCGAACTTCTCGAAAACAGCGCGGAGAGATCCGAATGGCTGACTGAGGAGCTGAGCAAGACCGACGACAAGCTCTTTGCGGCCTGCCAAAGGCTCACAGAGGCGAGAAAGGCCGCTGCCAAGGGGTTTTGCACCCGTGTCACGGACGAGCTGAAAACGCTCAACATAAATTCCGCAAGATTCGAGATCCTCTTTTCAGACTACGGGCGGGAGGATGTCGGCAGCGCGACGAGCGAGGGGCTCGGCGGGGTCAAATTCCTCTTTTCCGCAAACCAAGGGGAGCCCCCGAAGGAGCTCGGAAGGATCATCAGCGGCGGTGAAATGTCCCGCTTCATGCTGGCAGTCAAGGCACAGCTTTCCGGCGTCAGCGGCATCGGAACATATATCTTTGACGAGATCGACGCGGGGATCGGCGGGAGGACGGCAAGGGTCGTCGGGGAAAAATTCTGCAAAATCTCCCAAAGCGTCCAGATCGTCGCGGTCTCTCATCTCGCCCGTATCGCGGCCTTTGCGGACAGTAATTTTCTCATTGAAAAGGTCGAAGAGAACGGCAGAACACTCACCCGCATCTCTCTTGTCGAGGGGGAGAAAAAGCGTGCCGAGATCGCTCGTCTCATCGGCGGGGACACGGGAGAGATCGCTTTAAGACATGCAGAGGAGCTTCTTCGCGAGGCCTCCGATTACAAAAAATCCCTCTGATGCCATGCTTCTGACCTGAATAGAACGTCACGGCTTACGCAAAATAATCTCCAAACGGAGGTTTTCATGCGTAGGCTGAAATTTATTTTTGCGGCCTTTGCGCTTTTCGTTGTCCTTGCCTTATTCGGCGGGACGGCAAACAGGGCAAGTGCCGCTTCTGACGAATATTATCTCGGGGGAATGACGGCGGGCTTCTCGCTCTCTGCGGGAGGTGCTGAGGTTATCGGGCTCTCCGAGGTCGTTGCAGAGGATGGGATCCACCGTCCCGCGGAGGAGGTCGGGCTCAGGATCGGCGACCTCATCTGTGCCGCCGACGGGATACGGATAAGGTCCATCGCCGACATGAACCGTTCCCTTGAGCAAAGCAACGGCAGGGAGATTGTCTTTACTCTCAAACGAGGCGGGGAGACTGCGGAGGTCGGCATTTCACCCGTCAAGGACAAGAAAAACGGCAAATACAAGATCGGCGTGCTCATCCGCGACACATTGACGGGCATCGGCACAGTGACCTATATCAAAAAGGACACGCTCGCCTTTGGCTCCCTCGGCCATGCGGTATGCGATGAGAACAACCAGTCGCTCGAGATCTCCGATCCGAAGGTCTATCTTTGCAGCGTAATCGGGGTCAACAAGGGGAAACGGGGCAAGGCTGGGGAGCTCAGAGGGCTTTTTCTCAACGATAAAAGGATCGCGCAGGCAGAGACCGTCCTCGACACGGGCCTCTATGGGACATTTGAAAAGGGGTACGACTTTTCCCATCTTGAGACGGTAAAGCTCGCACCGCTCTCGGAGGCGACCATCGGCAAGGCAGTCATTTACTCGACGATCGACGGTACATTTCCTCAAAAATATGAGGTGAGCATTGCAAAAGTCGATATAGATAATCGTGAGAACAAGAACTTCGTGATCAAGGTAACCGATGAAAAGCTCATCGAGGAGACGGGCGGCATCGTGCAGGGCATGAGTGGCAGTCCCATCGTACAGAACGGCAAGCTCATCGGGGCCGTCACCCACGTCTTTTTGAACGATCCGACGCGGGGATATGGCATCGGGATTGAAAATATGATAAAAAATTGAAAATTTGGTGATTTCAAAGAAGATCCTCCGACGAGGGTCTTTTTTAAGAAAAAACAAGCTATAATTTTTTGACTAATATTTTCGCAATTCATTGACAAAATAATATAAATTTGCTAAAATAATAGCGATATGAAAAGTTTTGATATCGGGGACTTTGTCCCGACGCTCACGGAAAAATCGACAATCGACGGCTTAGTTGAACGATTCAAGGCGAGACGAAAGGAGCGGAAGCTTTCTCAAAAAGCTCTCACGCAGGCATCGGGCGTGTCCTATGCCTCAATCAGAAGATTCGAGCAGACGGGTGAGATCTCGCTCCGCTCTCTTATCAAGCTCGCGAATGCCATCGGCTGTCTTTCCGACTTTGAAGAACTCTTCAGGCACGAGATCATCTTGAGCGTGAAGGAGTACAAGAAATGATCGGCGAAGTGAAAAAATTGACGGTAAAATACAACGGGCAGACCGTCGGCTATCTTGCGGTCGTGGACGAGGGGATCGCCTTCCAATACGATGCCGATTGGCTGAAGAACGGCTTTTCCATCTCTCCGTTCTCTCTGCCGCTCAAGGGAGATGTCTTTATTGACCGTAAGGACAACTTTGGGGGACTCTTCGGCGTCTTTCACGACAGCCTTCCCGACGGCTGGGGGGAACTGCTCGTAAACCGCATGTGTGCAAGAAAGAGCGTCAATTATGAAAAGTTGAATCCGCTCACCAGGCTTTCTCTCATCGGCGAAAACGGTCTCGGCGGACTCAACTACGAGCCGACACAGGCAGCCGAAACGGCAGATTCTCACTTTGATTTGGAAGAACTTGCGGAAGAGGCGAACGCCGTTCTGAATGATACGGAAAAAGCGGTCGGGGATCTGGACGGACTGTATCTTGCGGGCGGTTCGAGCGGCGGCGCACGGCCGAAGGCACATCTTAGGATCGACGGAGAAGAGTGGATCGTCAAATTTCCATGCAGGATCGACCCGCCCGATGTTGGTCTTATGGAATTCAATGCAAATGCGGCGGCGAAAAAGTGCGGGCTCGACGTCACCGAATTCAAGCTGTTTCCGTCAAAGAAGTGCAGCGGGTACTTCGGCGCGAAACGGTTTGACCGCAAAGAGGGGAGAAGGGTGCATGTCGTGTCGCTCTCTTCTCTCCTTGAGACAACGCACAGGATCCCCAATCTGGATTATGTTCACCTTTTCCAAGTCATCGAGAACATCTGCGCGGACAAGCGCGACCTCTATGAGGCATTCGTCCGCATGACTTTCAACGTTCTCTACGGCAATAAGGACGACCACGGGAAGAATATCTCCTTCCTCTATGATGAAATGCTCGGCGGCTACCGCCTTTCTCCCGCCTACGATCTCACGAGAACGCCCGACAAGCCCGAGCATGAGATGACGGTGATGGGGAACCCGAATCCCACGGAGAAAGATTTACTCAAATTGGCGGCGTATGTCGGCCTCGCAAAGGGGAAAACTACGGGTATATTAGAAAGCATCAAAGAGAATATCCACAAATGCACCTAGAGCATATTGACAATTACTCATGCCTTTTGAACGATCCGACGCGGGGATATGGCATCGGCATTGAAAATATGTTGAAGGGTTAAGCCGAATCATGGGAGATTTTGGTTCATATCATAGGATATGGACCTTTCTTTTTTCCATGGGTTTTTCGGCAGGGCACTGGAGAGGAAAAAGACGCTCATTTTTCTTTCTGCGCTCGTCCTGCTCTTTACCATCCTCGGGATGTGCCTTTTGAAGTCTGTGGCCGTCTATGAATACCATCTCAATCTGTGTGAAACCTTTCTCCTCGACATCTGCTATTCGGATACCAATGTCTTTTTGATCTTTCTTGAACGCCTCGGCGGGTGCGCACTCCTGCTTTTGCTCATTCTTTTGGGAGGAATGCATCCGATCGCGCTGCTTCTTCCGCTTGCAGTGCTCGTCTATAGGGCGTTTACCTTCGGGGGAAGCATCCTTGTCTTCTTTGATTATTACGGCATGACGGGGGCACTCGTCGTTTTTGTGCTTTACCTTCCCGTACATTTTGCGATCGACATCCTCTTCGTTTTTGCGGCGACGCTCTCCTTCGGACGGGCGTTTCACTTCTGCTTCTACGCGAGGGACCTTCTCGAGCTTTTCAAGGATCTTTTCATCCTGCTCATTTTTGCGGCGGCAGTCTATTTATTCGAAGCACTTCTCCTGCTCGCACTCTTTCACCCGATAGGAAAAATTTTGTAGGAGTAAATTCTGCCCGTCTCCGCAAACTGTGGTTATGAAAAAATTTATCTGCGGTGCCGCGTTGCTTGCGGCGGGAATTATGACGATTTCAAGCGGGGCGGGCGTCAGGGCAGCTGCGGCAGAGCCCGACTGCAAGGCGAGCTACACCTGCGAATACGAGACGGGCAGCGTGATCTCTGCGAGGGATGAGATGAAACGGCTTCCGATCGCGAGCATGTGCAAGATCATGACCCTTCTTTTGTCCTTTGAGGCTGTGGAGCGGGGGGAGCTTTCCTATGACGAAACGATCACGGTCAGTGAAAATGCGGCGAGCATGGGCGGGTCGCAGGTCTTTCTCGAGGCGGGGCTGTCCTACACGGCAGAGGCACTTTTAAAGTCCATCGCAGTCTGCTCGGCGAATGACAGCTGTGTTGCGATCGCAGAGCGGGTCGCGGGAAGCGAGTTTGCCTTTATCGACAGGATGAACGAACGGGCAAGGGAGCTCGGCGCGGAGAATACGCTGTTTGCGAACTGTACGGGCCTTCCCAAGGAGCCGCAGTACTCCTGTGCAAGGGATGTCGCCGTCATGCTTGCCGCACTTTTAAGGCACGAAAGGTACTTTGAGCTCACCAAGGTCTGGATGGAGGATTTTGTTCATCCCGACGGAAGGACCATCCAAATGACGAATACCAATAAGCTCATTCGTTTCTACGAAGGCTGTGACGGCGGGAAAACGGGCTTTACCAACGAAGCGGGCTCCTGCCTTGCCGCGACGGCCAAGCGCGGAGATATGCGGATCATCAGCGTCGTGATCGGTGCTTCGAGCTCCAAGAGCAGGAATGCGCTCGTCTCCTCCTACCTCGATGAGGCCTTCAACGGATATGAGAGCAGGGTCATCATAAGGGCCGGGGAGACGGTCGGACAGAAGGCGTCTGTCAAGGGGAGCAGACAGAAGGAGGTCTCGCTTACCGCAGAAAAACCGCTCGTCGCCTTCGGGAAAAAGGGCGAATCGGGAGAATGCAGTGTGGAGCTTGAGGTAAATAATCTCTCCGCACCCGTGAAGACTGGAGAGGAAGCGGGGGAGGCCGTTTTGTACCTCGACGGGATCGAGATCGCTCGTACAAGGCTGCTCGCTGTCGAGGAAGCACCCGCATATTCATGGTGGGACGCCTTCCGAGAGACCGCGAAAAGTTGGAATTGACGATTTTGCATAGTACTATGTCAGACATAATCGCAAATTTACGGCGATTGTGTCTTTTTTTCTTGTAAAAAAATTTGTGGTGTGATATAATTTGAAAACAGGTGAATGATCATGAACGAAAGAGAAACACTTAAAATCAATCAAGAGGGACATCTTGAGATCGGCGGCGCAGACTGTGTGGAGCTTGCAAAAAGCTTCGGGACGCCGCTCTACGTCTTTGACGAGGCGCAGATCCGCAGGATGATGCGGAGTTATCGGGACACCCTTCAACGGGAATATAAGGGCAACGGACTCGTCCTGTATGCCTCCAAGGCCTTCTCCTGCAAGGCGATGTATGCGATTGCAAATCAGGAAGGGATCGGCGCGGACGTCGTGTCGGGCGGGGAGCTTTATACGGCCATGCAGGTAAATTTCCCTGCGGAGAGGATCTATTTCCACGGGAACAACAAGCTTCCCTCCGAAATAGAGCTTGCGCTTGATTATCGAGTCGGGTGCATCGTCGTCGACTCGCTGACCGAAGCGGAGCGCATTGAAGGGGAGGCCGAAAAGCGCGGCATCGTGCAGAGGGTCATGCTCCGCATCAATCCCGGGGTCGAGGCCCACACGCATGCCTTCGTACAGACCGCCACCCCTGACAGCAAATTCGGTTTTTCTGTCTTTGACGGCTCTGCCGAGGAAATGGTCTCCGCGCTTCTCAAGATGAGACATCTCCGTCTCGTTGGCTACCATTCCCATATCGGGTCGCAGATCTTTGAGAAGGCCTCCTTTGTGCTCGCCGTCGAAAAGGTGCTCGACTTTGCAGCGAGCATGCGTTTAAAATACGGCTTTGCTCCCTCCGAGCTCAACATGGGCGGGGGCTTCGGCATCTGGTATACCGATGAGGACAGGAGGATCTCCGCAGACGGATATGGGGAGTATCTTTCCGCGCTCATTCAGGCCGTCAGGACGCAGTGCAGGGAGAAGGAGTTGCCTCTTCCGCGTCTTCTCATCGAACCCGGCCGCTCGATCGTGGGGGAGGCCGGCGTCACGCTTTATACAGTGGGAGCTGTCAAGGAGATCAAGGGGCTCAGGAAATATGTCGCCATCGACGGCGGCATGTTCGACAATCCGAGATATTGCCTATACGGGTCCAAATACACGGCACTTCTTGCAAACCGCGCCGCGGAGAAGCCCACGGAGCTAGTCTCTTTGGCGGGAAAATGCTGCGAGAGTGGCGATCTCATCGGCGTCAATATGGAGCTTCCCGAGGCGCACATCGGAGACATCGTCGCCGTGCTCTCGACGGGAGCATATAACTATTCCATGGCAAGCAACTACAACCGCAACCTCATTCCTCCTGCAGTTCTTGTGAGGGAGGGAAAGGCGGAATACATCATAAGACCGCAACGGTATGAGGACCTTGTCCGCTTTGACGCCCTTCCCGATTCGCTGAAATGACAAATCGGAGGGAAACCGACTTTTTACTCTTAATATTTCAGACTTAATTTTGATGAAGGGAGCGGATTTTTCACGGAATATCCGCTTTTTTCTTGCTTTTTTTGCTTGAAATTGATATAATGTAGAATATGCAATTCGCTGAAAGGATCATCGAGCTTCTCGCAAGCTTTTTTGCGGTCGCGGTCGTTCTGACCCTCCATGAGTTTGCGCATGCCTTCGTCGCCTATCGCTGCGGAGACCCGACGGCAAAGCTCTATGGCAGGCTCTCCCTGAATCCGCTCAGGCACTTCGACCTGCTCGGACTGATCTGCTTCACGCTCGTCGGCTTTGGCTGGGCAAAGCCTGTTCCGATCGATCCGAATAACTTCAAAAAATACCGTCTCGGGCTTGGACTTACGGCAAGCGCGGGGATCGTCATGAACTATCTCATGGCCTTTCTCTTTTATCCGCTCTTCCTTGTCGCGGTGTATTTTATGCCCGAGATCCCGTTTCTGACGGCGTTTTTGACAGACCTTCTGTATTTCCTCTTTGCCTACAGCCTCGGCTTTTGCGTCTTTAATCTACTTCCGTTCTATCCCTTGGACGGCTTCCGCATCGTCGACGCACTCAGCCGCCGTCATGGCAAGGTATATCGGTTCCTTCGCCGCTACGGCTACTATATCCTGCTGTTTTTGATCGCGGAAAGCTTCCTCTGCAATATCTTTGTCCGTGCAGGCTTCCCTGTCATGGATTACTGCAACATCCTCGGCTGGATCCTCAAGTTTGCGCAAAACATCCTCGGCTTCCCGATCCGAGCCGCATGGGAGCCTGCGTTCGGCGTGCATATTTCTCAAATCTGGAGATCGCTCATATGGTAGATCGCGACAAATTTGAATCGGTCGTCGACTATACGACCGTCCTCAACAACTTTGAGGGCCCCTTGGACCTTCTTCTCTATCTCATCAACAGGGAGGAGATCGAGATCAAGGATATCTTTGTCTCGCAGGTCACCGAGCAGTTTCTTGACTACATGAAGGGCCTTCCCTATCTGGATGTCGATAAGGTGAGCGACTATCTCAACATCGCCGCGTCCATCATCAAGATCAAGGGGAGATACCTCGTTCCCAACATTGAGGAGGATCCCGCATATCAGGAGGAGATCGACGATGAGAGGGATCGCCTCATTCAGGCTCTTGAGGAATACAAGCTCATCAAGGAGGAGATGGGAAAACTCCGCGAGTTGGAGACCGTCGGCTATTATTTCAAGGAGCCCGATAAGGACGTCGGGGAGACTAAGACAGTATTCAATCTTGAGTCTCTCACCCTCGACGGCCTCATCACAGCCCTGCAGGGGCTGATGCTACGGCGGGAAAGCAAGCGCGACAGCTCCGAAATGCGTGAGATCCCGCGGGATGAATTCACGGTCGAAGAGAAGGCGACGTTCATTCTCGAGAGTCTTGAGGGGGGGAAACCCGTCAGGTTTGACGAGCTATTCTCGCGGGACTACACA
The DNA here is from genome assembly GCA_947627515.1 of uncultured Clostridia bacterium. Lineage (GTDB taxonomy): Bacteria > Bacillota > Clostridia > Christensenellales > Borkfalkiaceae > Gallimonas. Next base: position 12,230 of record CANQWI010000005.1, on the reverse strand, counting down.
AAACCTGAGATCGTGACGACCTTTCAGGCCATGCTTGAGCTTTTGAAACTGCAGTTTTTGTGCGTAAAGCAGGAAGAATCGTTCGGCGAGATCTGGATCTCATTGAATCCCGACAGAAAGGAGGATGAACCCTTTGGAACAATTGACGACTATAATTGAGGCGATACTCTTCGCATCGGGGAAGGCGGTCGCGATCTCCGACATCGCGGACAAGCTCTCCGTGACAGAAAATGCGGTCAAAAAAGCCCTCGGCGAGCTCAAGGAGAGGTTCGGAGAGGAGGCTGGGATCTGTCTTCTTGAATTCAATAAAAAGGCTCAGCTTGCGACCAATCCCATCTATAAGGAGCAGGTCGCGGCAGTTCTCAATCCCATCCGCGAGAAGGAGCTCACCCGCACCGTTCTCGAGTGCGCGGCGATCATTGCATACAAGCAGCCGATCACGAGGAGCGAGATCGAGATGCTCCGCGGGGTCAACAGCGACTATGCGGTGAATGTTTTACTTGATTTAAAGCTCATTTATCCCTGCGGAAAAAAGGACGCCATCGGCCATCCCATCCTCTTTGCGACGACGGATGAATTTTTAAAACGCTTCAAGCTGAATACCCTTGAGGACCTTCCCGATTATAATCAGTTCCTCGAGGCAATCCGCAATGCGACGCAGGACGAGCGGGACAGCTACCTTTACGCCCGTGAGGACTATGAGGGGGACGATGGTGACGGCGATGGCGACGAAGGCGGGGAGGGCGTTGAAAAGACACAGGAGGAGCCGACGCTGCCTCAGAGGGAAGAGGTCCGCGACGGGTATGAGATCCCCGATTTTCTTAAGGACCTTGAAGACAACGATCTCGTCAAAATCGGCTGAAAATCAATTCTCTGTAAATATTTTCCGAGCATTCGCCCATATTACGGTTATGGGCGATTTTTTTGTATGGTCCACGTTTGCGGGATTTCTCTTTACCTTTCTTCCCGTGTTTCTGTGGCTGGACACCTATGTGGACCTTTCGAAAAATCGTGCGTGGTTCTCTCTCTCGCTTTATCGCCATTTCAAGCTCTTCGGCGGCTACGGACAGCTCGACAGAGAGGGGATCGCCATCCATCTCACAAGAAAAAAAGCCGTGTTCATCCCCTATGACAAGATGGCAGACACACGCAAAAAATATGAGATCACCAAGGGCTTTCAGCTCTGGAGATTTCGTCAGACGCTGGAGACAGGGGGTGCGGAAAGCATTGCAGGCATTTTTGTCGCTGCACTCCTGCAGGCGGTCGGCGGGGGAAGCTTTGCCTATCTTCGCACCAAGCATCCCTTTCTTCAGCTCAAGAATAATACGCTTCTGGGCGAAAAGCCCTGTCTGAAGCTCACCCTCGAGACGGCGACCGTTCTGAACGGCTTCGTGCTCGGCATGGCATTCACAAAAAAAGCATTGGAGGCATTGATAAATTGGATAAGAAAAAAAAGATCGACAGCATTCTTGAAAAGACAGCGGAGCAGTTGACAAGTCTCATCGACGTCAACACCATCATCGGCAAGCCCGTCCTGACCGCAAGCGGGGCACAGGTCATCCCCTTTACCAAGGTGACGATGGGGTATCTCTCGGGCGGTGGCGAATACGGCGAGGTAAAGGCCGTCAAGCTCGACGAGACCTATCCTTTTGCGGGCGGAGCGGGAACAGTGATCAACCTCAAGCCAGCGGGATTTCTCATCGACGACGGCGTTGAATGCCGTATCGTCCATCTCACCGACGACCCCATCGACGGATTGATTGAAAAGGCAGGGGAGCTCGTCAATAAGATCGTCGACAAGGTCGGAAGCGGGGAAAATGAATCGAAGTAAATTCTTGTGGATCTCTCTTGCGACCGCACTCGTCATGACCCTGCTGATCATAGGAGGGCGGCCCGTCACCCCACATGCCGCGGCACCCTCCAAGGGCGAATGCGTTGTTGAGGTGTCCTCAAGGCGTATTCTTCATGGCCTGAACGCCTCTTCTAAGCTCCCCATGGCGAGCACGACAAAGGTGTTGACGGCCATTCTCATCCTCGACGACTGCAGCCTCGACGAGGTTGTGACGATCCCGAGGGCCGCAGAGGGGGTGGAGGGCTCCAGCGTCTATCTCCGCGCGGGGGAGGAATATACCGTCAGAGAGCTTTTATATGGGCTCATGCTTCGCTCGGGGAATGACTGCGCCGTGACCCTCGCCCTGCATCACAGCGGGAGCGTGGAGGCCTTTTCTGAGAAAATGAACGAAAAAGCCGCCCTGCTCGGTGCAGATGGGAGCTTCTTTGTCAACCCGCACGGCCTTCCCAACGCACACCATTACACGACCGCCCGCGATCTTGCCCTAATCTCCTCATATGCGATGGAAAACGAGACCTTCCGCGAGATCGTCTCTTGCAAATTTTATGAGCCGCGCGGCTGGAAAAACAAAAACAAGCTACTTTCCCAATATGAGGGCGCGATCGGCGTCAAAACAGGCTTTACAACGGCAGCTGGAAGATGCCTTGTGACCTGCGCGGAGAGGGAGGGGATGCGGCTTGTAAGCGTCGTTTTGGGCTCTCCCGAGATGTACGAACGGACAACGGAGCTCCTCGATGAATGCTTCGGGCAGTTTCAGATGTTCAAGCTCTGCGATCGCTCTGCCCCATGGGAAAATTTTGAAATCAAGTGTGATTTCCTCTATCCTCTCAGGAGGACGGAGCTGAGGAGTCTGCGATTTCAAACCGATTTAAAGGACCCGCTTCCCGTGAAAAGCGGAGAAGTTGCAGGGCAATTGCACATCCACCTGCAAAACGACTTGCTTTTTTCGCAGAATTTGTATATTATATAGGCAGAAAGCAAGGAGTGCAGAGAGGCTCTGCGATACAAATGCGGATCAATAAATTTTTGGCCGAACAGGGCGTCGCCTCAAGACGGGGCGCGGATGAGATCATTGCCGAGGGAAGAGTCACCATCAACGGAAGGATAGCAAGGGCAGGGGATGATGTTACACCCACCGATCATGTCACCCTTGACGGGAAGACGCTCTCCCACAAGGTAAAATACGAATATTATCTTTTAAACAAGCCCAAGGGCTGCGTGTGTACCGTGAATGACGAAAAAACCGAGCGGCCGAGAAGGACTGTGATGGAGCTTCTTCCCGCAGGCGCAGGAAGAGTGTTCCCCGTCGGCCGCCTCGACTACGATACGGAGGGCCTCATCATTCTGACCAATGACGGCGAGCTTGCCTACCGTCTGACCGCACCGCAGAGCGAGATCCCCAAGACCTATCTCGTCAAGGTAAACGGCTCCATTTCTCCCATCCAGCTCAATCGGCTCCGGGAGGGGGTAGAGCTCGAGCGGGGCGTCGTCACAAAAAAATGCCGCATCAACGTCATTGAGACAGACAAAAATTACACCAAGCTCCATGTAACGCTGACGGAGGGGAAAAACCATGAAATAAGACGCATGTTTGAGGTCGTCGGTAAGCCCGTGGAATTCCTCAAGCGCATCAAGCTCGGGGAGCTGACCCTTTCCGGCCTCGACCGAGGGGAATGCCGCCGCCTCTCGCAGGAAGAGGTCTTTTATCTGAAAAATCTGTAAAAAAATTCAAGCGGGAAAACCGCTTGTTTTTTATTACTCACCGATATTGATGGAATCGACAAATATCCTTGCAAGCTGTGCGGCAGAGCCTTCACACCCGTCGGCAAGCCATGCCATGGAGACGTTGAAAATCATTCCCGCAAAAAGATAGGGCTTATACAGGTCCTCGTCGGGATAATCGTGCTTGAACGTTTCGATCATTTTTTTGTTGAGGAAATCGAGATAAAGATATTCCAAGTGCGCACGCTTGATGAGGGTGAAGCATTCCCTGTTCTTTTGAAATTTTTCAAAGACGTCGCGGGCGATCGAGAGATAGTCTGCCCTGCACCGCGGATAGTAATGCTGTTCGGACATGAATTCTCTCGTGTTGTGCGAAAAGTAGAACTCAATGACGTCCTCCTTGCACTTAAAGTATCGATAGAACGTCGCCCTGCCGACGCCCGCCTTTTGGGCAATATCGGTGACGCTGATTTTGCCGTATTCATATTCACCCATCAGAAGGAAGAGGGCCTGCACAATGTAGTGCCTTGTATATTCTTCCGACGTATATTCCACGATACATATTCTCCTTTTTGTCTTATTTTGGCAGACAGTTTGCGGGGAAGTGTCTGAAGGCCCCTCCGTGGAGTTGCATTTTCGACGATTTTATTCTATGATACACTTGTCTCACGGAAAAGTCAACCGAAACGCGCGTTAGCCGACTCTCCGCAAGAGAAAATTTATCAAAAGGAGAATTGTTACAATGCAAGACAAAGATTTTGTGTCCTATGAGTACAAGACCGCATCGGTCAAAGCAAGAGATCAAGCGAGGGCGATGGACCTCTATGAGGCATTTGGTTGGGAGGTCACGGGGACGAACGTTTCCGCGGTGGAAGGTGTCACCCTGTCGCTTCGCCGTGACAGAAAACAAAAGCACAAGGGGGAGCTCAATAAACTCGAGCGACAGGCCGAGGAAACATTTGATTCCCTCAACGGGCTCGAAAGGTCCAAACGGACGGGTGCAAGCGTCTTTTCCTATCTGTTCGGGATCGTGGCCGCGCTCATACTCGGCGGCGGCATGTGCCTCTGCATGCTCGTTGAAAACAATTTGTCCGCTCTCATCGGTGGCATTTTGCTCGGCATCGTCGGGATCGCTCTCTGCGGGGTCAACTATCTGATCTTCCAAAAGATGGTTGCAAAGAAAACAAAGCAGGTCCTGCCCGTGATCGACCAGACGGAGGAGAAACTTGCGGATATTCTCGAGAGGGGAAACGACTTACTCAAAGCAGATTTGATTTAACTATGAAAAAATCGGGCGGCTAATTTCCGTCCGATTTTTTAACTTCAATGAATTTATTCTGCCACAAATAAGATATCAAAAGCCATGCAATAGATCCTATCCGTCCAATCATATGCGTATAAGGTAAAATTCTCGCTGTCGCCGTTGTACTTCTCTGCCCGTAAATCAATGCTTCTCTCGGCGATATAATCATATTCGATACTTTTCACATCGTCCGCAAGATTGTAAAATATGAAATAGACGTCCCCATCAACGCCATCAACACACGCCACAAACCCATCTGTATCGTCGGAAGGTTCAGTCAAGGAGAGATCGATTTTCGACTCGGGCGTAAAAACAGTCCCATCTTCATAGTCGTGAATAAGAAAACTGCCGGGAGAAAAATCAAGGGAATAATGCTTCCAGCCGCCCTTTTCCCAGCCTCCGCAAGAGGTAAGACATGCGCCGACACCTACCAAAAGCGCCGTCAAGAGCAAATTTCGTATCGATTTCATACCTATCCTCCTGATATGGTTTTCTGCACGCTCTCAAGTGTTTTACCGAAAACTGCGCATGAGGCCGATGACTTTACCGAGGATCCTAATACTTTCCTGATTTTCGGGAACAATATCTTCCATTGTGCTGTTTTCTGGGTGCAGAATGATTTTCCCGTTCCTCCGGAAGTAGCGTTTGACCGTAGCGCCGTTCATCGTCCCGTCGTCGAACATGGCGACAACGATCTCGCCGTTTTCGGCACTCTCCTGACGCTTGACAATGATCTTATCTCCGTCAAAAATGCCCGCTTCGATCATGGATTCGCCGTGCACACGGAGTAAAAACAGATCATCACCCTTGAATTCCGCCTCGGGTAGGGTATAATATCCCTCGTTATTCTCCACGGCGAGGATGGGCCGGCCTGCGTTGACCACGCCGAGGAGAGGAATGCGCACCGAGGAGCACCCTCGAACGGTCACGGAGCGGTTTTTCTTGGCTGACTTCTCGAGATAGCCCTGCTCCCGCAGTCTGTTGATATAGTCGTAGACTGTTGCGGTAGATTTGATATTCAATGCCTCGCAGATGTCGCGGACGGAGGGGGGAAACCCGTTTTCGTCATTGTACCGACGGACATAATCAAAGAGCTCCATCAATCTGTCTTGATTTATCATACTTCACCTCTACAGGTATTATAGCACAAATAAAAAAATATCGCAAACAAATGTTCCATGGTTTTGAGAAATATTTGTTGCTTTTTTTGAATTTTCGTGGTAAACTATAGATATGGAAACAAAAATGTGTGTTCTCGACGAGACAAAGGAATGCGACGGCTGTCTTGAATGTATGGTCTGCGACCTTGACCCCAACAAGATCTGCGACAACTGCGGGAAATGTCTCGACATCAAGGATTATGCCACGATCAAGATCGACAGGATCATCATGGATCCGAATTATGACGGAGATCCCGAGAAAACGAAGTAAATTTTTGGGCATAATATGCGGGAATGATTGCCTTGACGATCGCACCGTCGTCGGTATATTCCACGGCTTGCTCGGTAAGAAGGGAGCGTATGACACTGTACTGTGCCATTTTTTCATAGGGAATGCAGAGTTCTGCCCGCACAAATTGGTCCTTCAGGGCGTCAAAGATCCTGCGCTTGAGCTCCTCGAGGCCGAGGTCGTTCGAGGCTGAAATGCAAACGGCGTCCTTGGGAAGGGCCTCTCTGTTTTCCACGAGGTCGCATTTATTCATCACGACAAGATAGGGAGAGGAAAAGCCCATGTCGTTGAGAGTGGAGAGGGTCGTCCTCATCTGCATTTCATATTCGCCGCTTGCGTCGCAGACGACGAGCGCAAGGTCGCAGTTGAGCGCACTTTCGAGCGTGGAGCGGAAGGCCTCGATGAGATGATGGGGGAGGCTCTGTAAGAATCCGACCGTATCTACAAGGAGAAAGGGGACGCCTTCGATCTCAAATGCCCGCGCCGTGGGATCAAGCGTCGCAAAGAGAGCGTCCTTGACAAGCACCTCCGCACCCGTAAGATGGTTGAGAAGGGTGGATTTCCCCGTATTCGTATAGCCGACAAGGGCGATCGTTCTGATCTGCTCTTTTTTTCTGCGGCTGACCTGCAGGCTGCGACGCTTCTCCGTCTCGCTGAGCCTTCCCTCAAGGGCACGGATGCGATTTCTGATGTGCCGCCTGTCCGTCTCAAGCCGCGTCTCCCCGGGACCACGCGTGCCGATCCCGCCGCCAAGACGGGAAAGTGCCTCTCCCTTTCCCTTGAGACGGGGATAGAGATACTTGAGCTGGGCAAGCTCGACTTGAATTTTTCCCTCGTTGCTCTTGGCGCGAAGGGCAAAGATGTCGAGGATCAGGGTGGTCCTGTCGATTACCTTGCGGCCGTCAAGAGCCTTGGAGATGTTGAGCGTCTGGGAAGGGGAGAGCTCGCCGTTGAAAAGGACGGTGACATCGAGCCCCTCGAGCCGCTGATTAAGCTCTGAAAGCTTCCCGCTGCCGATGTAGGTAGCAGGATCGATCTCGCGTATGCCCTGATAGATCGTTCCCGCATACTCCGCGCCCGCACTCTCGATAAGAGAGACGATCTCGTCATGCAGAACACGGGCATTCTCGCCCTCAACGGGCTGGATCACATAGATAATTTCGGCCGTCTTCACTCATCGTCCTCCTCGGTACGGTGGAGCTTTACCTTATCGGCAACAGATTTGCGATTGTCCTCTGTGATTGCAGCATAGTGTTTTCGCGTCGTATTGACGTCTCTATGGCCCAAAACATCTGCGACGATGTAGATATCATGCGTCTGCCTGTAAAGTGCGGTGCCATAGGTGGAGCGGAGCTTGTGCGGTGTGATTTTTTTGAGCGGCGAGACGATCTTGGCATATTTTTTGACAAGATTTTCAACCGCCCGCACCGTGATCCGCTTATATTGCATGGAGAGAAAGAGGGGGGAGGGGGAGCCATCGGGGACCTTCGGGTCGCCTTTTTTTTGTTCGATATAGGCCGCGAGCGCGTCTGCGACCTCATCGGAAAAGTACAAAATGGCCTGATTCCCGCCCTTGCGCGTGACGATAAAGGAGTTGTTGTCAAAGTCGATGCTCTCATTGTTGAGCCCGACAAGCTCGGAAATACGGATGCCCGTGCCCAAAAACAGGGTCAGGATGGCCGTATCCCGCACAGTCGTGCGGTCATGATAGTGGGAGGCATGGGGAGAAAGCCCGTTTCCATACTCTGCCGTGTTTAAAATCTCATTTACCTCGTTGCCGTCAAGACGAATGATCTCCTTCTCATGAAGCTTGGGCGTGGAGACCTTGGCGGCATTATCGACGCAGATGAGGCCCTTATTGAAGAAGTATTTAAAGAGGGAACGCACGGTGGAGAGCTTTCTCGCCTTGGCGCGTTCGTTGCAGGAGAGACGCTTGCCGCCATAGGTATAGCGGGAGAGATAGGAGAGAAAGATCTCGATGTCTGTGTCCGTGACCTGCTCGAGATCCTCAAGCGTGATCTCTTTGGGAGATTTGTTTTTAAAACGTTTTTTTGAGAGAAAATCAAAAAAGATACGGAGGTCATAGGCATAGTTGAGACGGGTAAGAACGCTGGTACGCTCCTCGACGCCACGGAAAAAATCCTCGCAGTACTCTGGAAGCTCATCGAGGAGGCCGTCGATCCGTTCGAGATTCTTTAAATTCCGTTCCTGATAATAGTTGACGCTACGGTTTGCCATGCTTGGATTATAACGCAAAACGGGGAAGATGTCAATGCCGTAAAAGAGTGATTTATGAAAATTTCTCACCGAGGGGAAAGCGACAGCCTTTCACAGCCATAAGACATTTTCGCGCAAGCTCTTGAGAGAGAGGAGTTTGTGATACACTGAGAACTGTTCGCAAAATCACGCTTTTACGAATAGTTATGGGGTATAAAAGGGGGAAATTGGGCGATTTTTTTGTATTTTGCATATTCTCCCTGATAAGCATTTTTTCGGAAATACTTTTTTTATTTTATGACGGATGTTGTATTTACGATTTTTTTGGAAAATTAGCCGAAGCTTTTCCAAAACAATTTCCATCATTCCGATGCAAGATTCGCCGTAGCATTTCTCACACATATGCTTTGCAGGTCATTTTACACCCAATTTCAGCATTCACCGGGAAATTTTGGATATCCTTCAATTTTAAATACTATGTCAGACATAGGTATTATGTAAGACATAGTATTTCGTTAAAATACCGCAGGAGTACGGCTCTACGGTGATTTTCTTTGTAAAAAGTTCATTTGTGAGAACCTCCTGCCGCGTGCCGTCAAAATGCAGAGTGTATTTGCAGGAGCCGCGATTTACAAAGACAACAACGCTTTCGTCCCCGTTTCTTCTCTCATACAAAAGGCAGGCTGTGTCGGCATACAGCTCCCTGTAATTCCCTTCCGCAAAAATTCCCTTCATACTGCCGCCGCGGATACGGCCGAGGGCTTGGTAGAAGGCGTGTAGCTCCTCGTCGATATTGTCCCATGGAAAGCATCTACGGCAGAATGGATCCTGATATCCCTCCATCCCGACCTCATCCCCGTAATAGATGCACGGCACTCCGGGGAGCGTAAACTGGAGAACGGCTGCCATTTTCAGCATTTTCTTGGCTCTTGCCCGCGCCTCGTCGCTCATAAAGCGCACGGCCATCTCCTCCTTGTCGGTGCAGTCCTCGCCTCCGAACACGGTGAGGATGCGGGGCGTGTCATGCGAACCGAGGATATTCATCAGGCTGTCGAGCGTGGTTTTGGGATAATTGTCGAGAAGGGTCGCGATCGTCTCGCGCAGCAGGTAGGTCATGCCCGTGCGGATGAAGTTGATGATGCCGTTTTTCAACGGGTAGTTCATTACACTGTCAAGCTCGTAGCCCTGCAGATACTCTCGCCGCACATCATAGGAAATTTTGTTGGAGGCGTCCTCCCAAACCTCGCCGATAATGATGGCGTCGGGATCCTCTTCCTTGACGCTTTCACGTAGCTTTTGCAGGAAGAAATCGGGCAACTCGTCCGCAACATCAATGCGGTAGCCGCCGATCCCATGCCGTAGCCACTGCTTCAGCACGCCGTCCTTTCCCATGATAAAGTCCTGATAGGACGCCGAGGTCTCGTTGACCTCGGGCAGGATCTCAATGCCCCACCAGCAGTCATATCGCCGAGGAAACTCCTTAAATTTGTACCAATCGGCGTAGGGTGAGGCCTCGGATTGATAGGCCCCGACGCTGTCATACCTGCCGTATTTGTTGAAATAGCGGCTGTCGTCGCCCGTGTGATTAAAGACGCCGTCGAGAATGATACGGATGCCGTGCTCTTTTGCGTCCCGAATGAGATCGTCAAGCTCCTGCTCCGTGCCGAGAAGGCGGTCGATTTTGCGATAATCGCCCGTATCGTAGCGGTGATTGGAGAACGCCTCGAAAATGGGGTTAAAGTAGATCGCCGTGACGCCGAGCTCCTTCAGATAGCCGAGCTTTTGCCTTACCCCGTTCAGATTCCCGCCGAAAAAATCATTGTTTGGGATCTTTCCATCCGCATTTGCACGGAAGGAGGGAAGCCCGCCCCAATCCTCGCGCAAAATTTTCCCCTCGGCAACGGGGTATGCTCCCTCGCCGCGGCAGAAGCGGTCCGGAAAGATCTGATACATGACGCCGCCCTTGAACCAGTCGGGCGTTTTGTATTCTTCATCATAGACGGTGACCTGCCAATCGGCGGCATTGTCGTTGAAGCATCCCCTTCTCAGGACGCCGCATTTGAATTTTCTGCCGTCCAGCTCAAAGTGGTAGAAATATAGGCCTGTCTCATGAAAGCAAAGATGCAGGGAAAAGCCGTCCTCCTCCCGCTTCATCGGGAAAAGCTGCGCCGTTTCCCCATCTTTCCAAAGGATCAGCGTACAAGATTGAGCGGAGAATGCTGCTTCTCCGCTCTCTTCTTTGCTATAGAGGTGGAACGACAGGCTGCCTTCGGCGGGAATGGCTCCGCAAACGCTTTTGCAGGCCCTGTCGAGTGGATCGTAATAATACATTGGCGGTTTATTTGGTATTCAGAGGCTTGAGATTCCAGATCCTTGTCGCGTACTCGCGGACGCTTCTGTCTGCGGAGAAATATCCCGCCGCGGCGATGTTGTTGAGCGATTTTCTGTTCCATCCCATTTGATCGGTGCGGTAAAGCTCCGTCATGACGCTCTTGGTCTGGGCGTACGATTCGAAATCCGCAAGGCACATATAGGGATCGGCGACGGGCGCGTTGCGCAGAAGATAATTGGCGATATCCGCAAATGAGCAACCGTTGAAGCCGACGATGAGCGACTCGATGATCTGCCGCATCGCATAGTTTTGGTTATAATACGCGCTTGAATTGTATCCACGGCTCCACAGCTCCTTCACCTCGTCTGCCTTGAGGCCGAAGATGAAGATGTTGTCTGAACCGACGCGCTCCGTCATTTCCACATTTGCTCCGTCGAGCGTCCCGATCGTGAGCGCACCGTTGATCATAAACTTCATGTTCCCCGTGCCGCTCGCCTCCTTCCCCGCCAAGGAGATCTGCTCTGAGATCTCGGATGCGGGCATGAGCTTCTCGGACATCGTCACATTGTAGTTCTCCATGTAAATGACGTTGAGCTTCTCGTTAACTCTCGGATTTTTGCGGATATCCTCGGCAAGGTAGCAGATGAGCTTGATGATCTGCTTTGCCATATCGTAGCCAGCCGCGGCCTTGGCACCGAAAATGTATGTCTTGGGCTGAACGTCGAGGTCGGGGTTTTCCTTCAAGTCATTGTACTCGCCGATGATGTGCAGAACATTGAGAAGCTGGCGTTTGTACTCGTGCATGCGCTTTGCCTGCACGTCAAAGAGCGTATTCGGATCGACGACCGCGCCCTGATAGCTCCTTGCATATTGCGCAAATTGCTCCTTTTTGATGCGCTTGATCTCGCCGAGACGTTTTAAAACGCTCTCGTCATTTTCAAATTTCTTGAACTCGGCAAGCTTTTCCGCATTTTTCGCATATCCCGTACCGATGCAGTCGTTCAGAAGCGCACAGAGCTCGGGATTGGACTGGTTGAGCCAACGTCTGTGGGCGATGCCGTTTGTGACATTGGTAAATTTCTCGGGCGTATATTCGTAAAAATCGTGGAAAATGCTGTCCTTGATGATTTCGCTGTGAAGCGCGGAAACCCCGTTGACGCTGTGAGAGCCCATGACGCAAAGGTTGGCCATGCGGACGGTATTGTGCGACAGAACGGCCATGCGGGAGATCCTGTTCCAGTCTCCCGGGAAGCGGTGCCACAGATCGTCGCAGAAGCGGCGGTTGATCTCCTTTAAAATGCCGTAGATGCGGGGCAATCTGCGCGCAATGAGGTCCTCTGCCCATGTCTCAAGAG
>CANQWI010000004.1 GCA_947627515.1 uncultured Clostridia bacterium | reverse complement strand
GAATATGCGGGAAGGCATCCGTCGGAAATACACCATTTGTGCAGAAAAATATAAAAAATCAGCGGTTGCGGGCGGGGGCATGCATGAGAAATTTTGATAAAGAAAGAGAACAACTTGAAAGGAAGGCTCTCTGCGCCCGCGGAGACAGTGCAGCTTGGTATATACAGGAGAAGAGCCATTCATCCGAATGCGATCCGCGCCCGCATTTTCTCATTGAATGCGTCGTACCCAAGGATGATGGAGAGCTGTGGGTTTCTCCATGAGGCGACGATCCATCAGACGATGAACAAGGGGGTCGCAGGTTGGACAGATGAGGAGATCTATTACTTGACAAGCGCGATAAGAAAGTGATAAAATAAAAAACAGGGAGAAGTCCGGAATGCTTCTCTCAAGGGGTATGCTCTTACGGCTATAAAAAGGCCTTGTCTCGGCTATCCTTTTGAAAAACAGGAGGGTGCTCTCCGTGGGTGCCTTTCCGAAAATGCCGCTGTGGTGAAATTGGCAGACACGCGGGATTTAGGATCCCGTGGTAGTGATACCGTATCGGTTCGACCCCGTTCAGCGGCACCACGTCGCGACGCGACGCATTTTGCAAGCCCTTGCCGAATAGCAAGGGCTTTGCTTTTTACGTCGGTCGCTCCTCTTCCCCAAAAATCTTTGCTCCGCAAATCTTTTTTGGGAGCCCTAATAATGGTTCGAATTAGGTTGGTCGTGGTGCACCAGCTTTAGCCTGATTCGAATTGAGTCAGGTTTTTTTGTATAGAAAAAACCGACCGAGCTCTGAAGCAGGGCAGGGTCGGGAGATAAAGCCTTATGCGGCGGCGAACTGGCTGTTGTAGAGCTCGGCATAGAAGCCGCCCTTCGTCAGGAGCTCGCGGTGATTTCCCTGTTCGATGATGTCGCCGTCCTTCATGACGAGAATGACATCGGCGTTTCGGATGGTCGAGAGCCTGTGCGCGATCACAAAGGATGTCCTGCCCTCGGTCAGCTTATCCATGGCGGTCTGAATGATGAGCTCCGTCCTCGTATCGACGGAGGAGGTCGCCTCGTCAAGGATGAGAAGAGGGGAATCCTTCACCATCGCCCGTGCGATCGTCAGCTGCTGCTTTTGTCCCTCAGAGAGGTTGAGAGCGTCGGAGATGGGGGTGTCATAGCCGTGCGGAAGGGATTTGATAAAGTGCCTGAGCCCGACCGCCTCGCAGACCTCGTCGAGCTTTTCGTCGCTCACGTTCTGCTGGTTAAAGATAAGATTTTCGCGGATGGTCCCCTCAAAGAGCCATGTGTCCTGCAGGATCATGTCAAAGAGATCATGCACGTCCTCGCGCTTCATGGCCTTTGTGGAGACGCCGTCGATCGTGATGTCGCCCTCGCATTCGTAAAAGCGCATCAACAGGTTGACGACTGTCGTCTTTCCTGCCCCCGTAGGGCCGACGATTGCGACCTTTTGCCCCGCCTTGAGGCTGGCTGAAAAGTCGTGGATGATCGTTCTCTCGGGCAGGTAGCCGAACCGCACATGGTTGAATTCAACATTCCCCTGCACAGAGGTGAGAACGGTGGTTTTGTCTGCCTCGCTCTCCATTTCCTCCGTCTCGATGAATTCAAAGACGCGGCGGGAGGCTGCCGAGGCCTGCTGGAGGGAGGTCATTGACTGGGCAAAGGCGGAGAGGGGCTGGGAGAAGAGCCGCGCGTAGAGAACGAAAGACATGATGGTCGCAAGCATATTTGCGGCATTGCCGTTGAGGGCGATGGAGATGCCGACGATAAAGATGAGCGCGTAGGAGAGATTTCCGACAAAGTTCATGATGGGCATCATCATCCCCGAGAGGAACTGGGACCGTGCATTATCGACGAAGAGGTCCTTGTTTGTCTTGGTAAACCTCCCGCGCTCGTATTCCTTGCCGCCGAAGGAGGAGACGAGGTTGTGGTTGGTGTAAACCTCTTCGATCTGGCCGTCCATGATGCCGAGATCGACCTGCTTGCGGTTGAAATACTTCTGCGAGAGCTTGAGGATCACACCCATGCACAGGAAGCCGACAAGGGAGGTCCCGATCGTCACAAGGGCAAGGATCCAGTTTGTCTCAAACATTTTATAAATGGTGCCGATAAAGAGGGCGAGCGCGCTCGTAAGATTGGCGATGCTGGAGCCGAGCGTCTGCGCGATGATGTCGACGTCGTTGGTGACGCGGGAGAGAAGGTCGCCCTTGGTCGTCGTGTCAAAATAGTTGAGGGGGACGAGATCGATCTTTCTGTCGATCGCCGCGCGAAGCTTTTTCGAGGTGCCCTGCGTGACCGTCGCCATGATGAACTGCCCCGCATAGCCCGCAAAGGCACCCGCAGCATAGATCGCGATGAGATTGTAGCAGATCCTCAGGAAGGCGTTCATGTCGACGCCCGCAGGCTGCATGACCCCGTTTGTGAGCTCTGCCGTGAGGTCGCCGATCTTCTCGGGCCCGATGATGGTGCAGACCGCCCCGCCGACCGCAAAGAGCACGGAGATGATGATGGGGACGACATAGCCCTTGCAGAAGGCGACCAGCTTCATCAGAGAGGCGAGGTCCATTTTTTCCTTCGGCATATTCCGCATTTTCCTCATACCGGGCATTATAATTCCTCCTTTGAAAGCTGGGAAAGGGCGATCTCGCGATAGACCGCGCAGCTCTCCATAAGCTCCTCATGCTTTCCGAGCCCTGCGATCCTGCCGCCGTCGAGGACAAGGATCTGGTCGGCATTTTTGATGGTGCCGATGCGCTGGGCAACGAGTATGACCGTGACGCCCGTGAGCTTTTCCCTGATCTCCCGCCGCACAAGCATATCCGTTTTGAAATCAAGCGCAGAGAAGGTATCGTCGAAGATCATGACCTCTGCGTCCTTAAAGACGGCGCGGGCGATGGAGAGACGCTGTTTTTGACCGCCTGAAAAATTTGTACCGCCCTGTGCGACCTCGGCATGGATCCCATTCTCATTTTCCATGACGAAATCTGCCCTTGCGACCTCAAGTGCCCGTGCGATGCGGGGGTCGTTGTCGGAGACCTCCTCCCTCGTTCCGTATGTAATATTCGATTTGATATCCCCCTTGAAGAGTGCGGCCTTCTGCGGCGCAAGGGAGATCTTATTGTTGAGCGTCTCCTTGGGATATTCCTTGACGTTGATGCCGTCGAGAAGCACCTCCCCTTCAGTCACGTCATAAAAGCGGGGGATGAGGTTGATGAGGGTCGTCTTTCCCGAGCCCGTGGCACCGATGATGGCGAAGGTTTCCCCGCGATGGATACTGAAGGAGATGCCCTCGATGCATTTGCTCCCGCCGTCCTCATAGTCGAAGGCGACGTTTTTGAATTCGATCTCGCCCCTGAGGTCGGAGACAGGCTCAGCGTCAGGATATTGAATGGCGGGGACGGTGTCAAACACCTCATTGAGCCTCTTTGCGGAGACCATGGTGCGTGGAAGGATGATAAAGATCATGATGAGCATCATGAACGCTCCGACGACCTGCAGGGCGTACTGCGAGAAGGCTGCCATGTCGCCGACGAGCGTGGCTCTTTGCGTCAATGTCTCCATAACGCTTGCGCCTGCGATCTCGTTCATGAGCACTGCCGCGATCCAGTAGATCGCAAGAGAAAGACCGCTCATGCAGAGGGTCATGATCGGGGTCATGAGACCCATCGTCCGCGCTGTGAATAGATGGTTTTTTGTGACGGCGGCGTTGACTCTGTCGAATTTGCTCTCCTGATACTCCTCGGCATTGTAGGCGCGAATGACCCTCACGCCGCTGAGATTCTCACGGGTGATGTCGTTGAGGTCGTCGGTGAGCTTTTGGATCTTTTTGAATTTCGGATAGCAGAGCCCGACGATAAGGGCAAGCATGACGACGATCGCGATCACGGTGATGGCGACGGCGAGCGTCCAGCGAAGATTGGAGGCTGAGATCTTACAGATCGCCCAAATCGCCATGACGGGGGCACGTACCGCGACCTGCAGACCCATCGCAACCAGCATCTGCATCTGCACGACGTCGTTTGTCGTGCGGGTAATGAGGCTCGGCGTCGTGAAGCGGTTGAATTCCGCATTCGAAAAGTCGGTAATCTTGTCAAACAATTTGTCGCGCAATGTCTTTGCAAAATCTGCCGCGATGTGTGAGACAAACCATCCGCAGATTACGGCAGCAGCAAGACTTCCCGCAGCGCAGGCGACCATCAGTCCTCCGTTTAACCATACATCGCCCATGCTGATATTGTCCGCAGCGACGGCAGTGGAGAGCTTTTCGGTAAATTCGGGCATCGTGATCTCAAGCCACACCTGAAAGACGATGAGCCCGACGCCGATCCCGAGATAGAGCCAATCTCTACGTTTGAGGTACCTTAGAATTTTCAGCATCATTTACTCCGTTTTCGACCATTATATGTTGACTTGTTGCTTATGTCAACAAAAAGCCATGCCCTGCCGCATGAAATTTCAGTGAAATATTTTCTGCACAAAAAACGCCCGCTCTTATCCTTGGCAGGCGTCATGCTTTCGTAGAATTCCGATCATTGATTCCCAAAGAGGATGAGGGGGACAAGCATTTCCTCTGCGGTGAGGGAGGTGTGGTGCCCCTTGTAATGATGGCCGCGCTCGTGCAGACGCAGGAGCCTGTTGCCCTTTGCAATCGCGATGAAGTCTCCAAGCAGGTCGGCATGCGGAAGCTCCCCGCCGAAGTAGTTTTCCCGAATCAGCTGCTCTGTCTCCGCAAGCACGAAGTCCTCGCCGTATTTTCCGAGAAAGCTCTCCCGAAAGAGTGCACGGCAATCCTTTTTGACTTTGAAGGCCGTTGCCCGCGGCTCAAGATACTGCGGCCACTCCAAAAGTACGGTGATCTCGATGTCCCGATAAAGCGCAATTTCCTCCCGAATGTCGATCTGTCCGTGGTCGGCGGCGATGATAAAGAGGGTGTCGGGGAGGGAGGAGGCCAAACGCTCAACAGCGTCATTGAGTGCCGTGACGGTATCACGCGCCTCACGGGAGGAGACGCCGAATTCATGCATCGTGTTGTCGGGCTCGGGAGAATAGGCATAGATAAATTGCTTGCCTTTTTGATGGCAGACCTCCGAAATCATGCCGAACACCTCTTCAAAGGTACGGTAGGTTTGCCTATTCTCATCGTCTCCGTGCCAAAATTCGGGAACGATAAGTCGGATGCGACGGTCGGAGGCCGCGTTTTTATAAAATGGGGGAGTAGGCAGAAGACTCTTGACATACCCCTTCGGAATGGGTTCGCCCGTAAAGGAATCCTGCTCGGGATAGAGGTCGACGACTCTCTGAAGACCCTCAAGATACAGACTCCAACCGAACCAGCCGTGCTCCATCGGGGTCATGTTGGTGAGGATGGAGGTCGTCGCATTTGCCGTCGTGGACGGGAAGGTGGACGTGAGCGTCTGCCGTATGTTTTTTCTCAAAAAGGAGGTCTTCGGAAGATTGACCTCGATGGGGTGGAGCCCGAGGCCGTCGAGGAGCAAAAAGACGACATTTTTGTAATCCTTGCTTAACTCATCCGCAAGAATGGGAAGAGTCGGCTTGTCGTTTTTGCATCCCAAAAATTCTGCAAGCGTTGCAGAAATATTTACGATATTGTTGCAAAAATCAGGTTTTACAAAGGACATAGTGGGATTTTTTATAAATTAAGATATCTTACTTATTTATAGCAGGGAGTATATTTATCAATACAGATTCAAGGCGACGAGAAGGAATTGCTCAAAGTAGGGCATCCACCACTGAAGATATCCCGCCCGCATGGGGTGGATGGGGTCATGGGTCGCCCACGAATAATAGGTGTCCGAGACGGCAGCATTGAAGGCCTCGTCATTGAAGAGGTCAATGACCTGCACATCTGCATACAGATTTTGCCATTTTGTTGCGATCTCATGCACTCTTTCGACGAGCTGGCCGTAGCTCGTCCCCGTGGGATTTGCATTGGCGCGGGGGGAGTCCGTGTCGGGATCATAGAACCTCGCGCCCGAATAAAAGTAGATAGGGCAATTCCATGTCTCCATGACATATTCAATGATGAATTCGATCCCGCCGAGCGTTGTCGAGAGGTCGAAATTTTCCAGCCGAAACACATCGGCGGGTGTGATCTCTCCCCAGTTGGATTTTCTGTCTCCCCATGCGTCGTTGGTCGAGATTTGGCAGATAAACGCGTCAACATGCTCGTTTTTGTCGAATACTGTGCTGTTTATGAGGCGGGACGTGTACGATTTTGCGCCCGTATTTTCCGTCTTGTTGTCGCAGAAGATGGTCGTGCCCGAGACAGCGTCCTTTTTGCAGATGCAGCCAGTCTTGGCAGCGAGAAAGTCGGCCATGCTCTCTCCCTCCGAATTTGCCCCGTAGGTCACAGAGGAGCCGAGCCAATATACGGTCTTGCCCGCAAGGGGGCTTTCGACGCGCTTGACATTTTTGGCATGAAACTGCTCTGCGTTTGCGTTCGACTGCGTTGAGGGCAGGCTCTCGTCCACGGTATAGGCAACGGCGGGGGGAGTCCTGTGCGTTCCGTCGGGCTTTTGCGTTTGATTCTGCCCGCCGCATCCGACGATGAGTGTGGCCGCAAGCAGCCCGCAGGCGACCGCTCCGATTCGTTGTAAGACCTTCATATGCCTCTCCTTCCTTTTATTGATTTTAAGAGATCTCCGTCTCGCAGTACAGCGTAAAATAGTCGAGATTTGTCGCTGCGCTTGCAATCGGGTTGAGCTTTATCGTATTTATCCCCTTGTTGAGATGGATGTAGCCGAGATCTGCCTGCGTCCATGCACCCCACTCGGGCTCCGTGTCCTTGCAGGCCTCGATGGGGCAGGGGGGAAGCCACACCCGCGCGTCATTGACGAACAGGGCAAACCAATCCGAAAAGTCTGCTGCAAAGCTACGTTTGCTGAGCCCGATGGAGAGATAAGCGTCCGTCTCGGCATTGGAATAAACGGTGAGGGTCACGAGGCGGCCGTTGTTGTAGCCCTGCTCGACCTGTCCCAAATAGGCCCCGCCGCTTGCATAGGGGAAGTAATTGTCCCACTTCATGGAGCCGTCAAACACGCAGGCTTCAGCCTCAAAGCGCACATATGGCAGGTCGGGGGGAGGGGGGATCGTGGGAAGTTCCTCCCCAGTCAGAGCGTCTCCTCTGCCTGTGAGGACGCCGTTGAGATAGTTAAAGCGCGTAGAAAGCCACTTTGAAAGCCTTGCCGCCGCCTCCGCTTGTGTCCTGAACGAATTCATCTCATAGGTAAGCTCGTCGTTGCCCCAAAGTCGGTTCGGCCAACGCTGCAAATTTTCGGAAAAATTCTCCCGATAGGCCTCTGTCTGCTCGGAGACGAGGGAGAGCGCAGTTCCGAGGACGCTGTATTTTATCAGTTTTTCCCATTTTTCCTTGACGAGCTTTTGGAAAAATTCTGTGCCGATGAGCACGGTCAGCCACGGGTTCTCGGAGACTGCGGCATACATCCCGTATCCGCTGTTAACGGTGTTCCACTTGCTTCCGAAGGCCGAATCATAGTCCCAAGGTGCCTCAAAGACGAGCCTATTGGCTCCTCCTGCCCGCATGTCAAGAGTGAGATAGAAGCTCGACCATGCAATGTCGGGGTCGCAGGCGATCTCCTGCAGGAGATAGATGTCGGCAAGGGACTGCACGTCGACGACGCGCTCGATCGCCTCCTGAGGTGTGAGCTCGGCGGGCTCGGCGCCCGTGTATGTCTCGTTAAAACGCAGGGCCTTGTTCTGAAAAACGGCAGTCCTCAGGATATAGAAGGCATTTTGCACATAATTTTGGAGGAAGGTAAGCTGTTCGTCGCTCTGAAGGTCGCTCTTTACCGTATAGCCTCTTTGGAAGGGGTCGTAGTATCCACCATTCAGACGGGGCAGCGGCCCGCCGTAATCGACGGTAAAGGTGGGGTCCCCGCTCCCGTTTGGCATGGCGGTCTCATTTTCGTAATAGCCGTCATATTCGATCAGATATCCGACGTCGATGCCTGTCTCCCCGTCGTCAGGCTCGACGGCATTCGCTCTGCCCTCCTTTGCTTCCTGCTGCTCAACAAGGAGATACACTCCCCAGTATTGTCCGTTGATGTACACCTCTACGGTGCAAAAATCACTGCAGTAATAGCCGTCGGAGCCGAGAATGGCCTTCCCGAGATAGAATGCGGTGGCGTTGTTGAGAGCAGAGAGGTCCTTGTAGTCGGCAAGAAGCACCCAACTTTTGAATTTTCTTCCCTCATTGAGGCCAAGCAAATTCTGCTTGCTCCCGAATTTGATGCGGACGGCCTTCTTTTCGTAATCAAGCGTATAGTTGCCCCGCGCCTTGACCTGTGCGGGTGCGGAGAGGGTGGAGCCGTCGGGCCCGTCTACGCGCACCGTTGCGGCGGTGTAGTCGATGCTCCCGTTGAGCTTGTCCTCGAGTCGGGGGCGGGTGATAAAATCGTCGATGCCGTCCTCGGTATCGATGGAGACGCGGGGGAGTTCCTCAAAGATCTGCGGCCGATAGGAATATTTCTCCCGCTCCTCTGCCTCCGCGGGATCGGGCTCTTCAGGCTCGGTCGGTCCCTCGGGCTTGGTCTGCTCCTCGCCCGTTGAGGGCTCCTCGGGGTCGGTTTCCTCGGGCTTCGCGGTCTCGGTACCGCCACCCTCGGGTGTGGGCTTTGTCGTCTCCTCAGGGTCGGTCGATTCCTCGGGGTTGGTCTGTTCCTCGGAGTCCGAGGGCTCCTCGGGTTTCGTGGGAGAGCCCTGCTCGGGTGTTTGTCCCGCGCTCCCGCCGACGGCAGGACCGCCCGACGTTCCGCTTTCAAAGCATCCCGAAAGCGCACTCACGCACAAAACCGCGCTCAGAAGAAGACATAGAAGCATTTTCATTCGTTTCATGCTTCTATTGTAAAGGATAACAGGGATTTTTGGAATGAATTTTTCAAAATTCGGTATGACAAATAAACTTTTCTCGAAAAGGTAAAATCTTTTGTCACAATCGGGGTCATGCGGGCGAATTCCGATATTGACTTGCCTCGGGAAATTTTATATAATGAAATCAGGGCTTTTCTGCCCAAAATGACGTATATATGGGAGATTTGAGCCGCAGGGAGCGGCTTATGATAGGGAGGAAGGTATGAAACGCAAACTATGGGAGATCGCGCTCTGTCTGGTGCTTGCTCTCTCGATGGCCTTCGGGCTCGCTGCCTGCGGCGGGAACGCTGATCAGGGCAGCGGGAATCAGGGCAACCAAGGCAATCAAGGGAACCAAGGCAACCAAGGCAACCAAGGTAACCAAGGAGATCAAGGCGGGGACGATGAGACCGTTCAGCTTGACACCCCCGCGGAGGTCAAGGTTGAGGGGGACACCCTTCTCTGGAACGCCGTCGAGAACGCATCGGGATACACCGTCAAGATCGGGACAGACGAAACCACCTCTGTCAAGACAACGTCGCTCGACCTTACGACCGTCACCGCAAAGCTTGTCGAGGGGGCAAACTCCCTTGCGGTCAAGGCAACGGGAGAGGGGAAATACACGGACAGCAATTATTCTGCGGCCGTGTCCTACATTTATACGTCGGATACGACCTCCGAGGCTGTGAAGGCATTTGCCGCTAAGGTCAACGGGATCGAGACGCTGACGCAGAACAGCACACAGGCTAAGGCTGCAGAGGTCAAGACCGCGATCGAGGAAGCGGAGACGGCCTTTGCGGCTCTTACCGAAGAGGATAAGACGGACGCCGCAAACGCCAAGACCGCGCTCGAAACCAAGAAGACGGCCTATACGACTGAGACGGCAACTGCCAAGACCGCGCACGACGCCTTCGCCGCGCTCATTACGGCCGCTGAGGGAAAGCAGACCGCAAAGACCTCCGCGACCGAGCTTGAAGCCGCGATCAACGCCGCAAAGACCGCAAAGGACGGGCTTTCCACCCTCGCAGGCGGGCTCGTGACGACGGCAGAGACGGATAAAATCGCCGCGCTGGAGGCGACCCTGATGGCATGGGAGAGCGAAATTGCTTCCGCAGTCCAAAAGCTGAGCGGAGCAGTGACAGAGCTTGAGCCCGAAAATGACGCCACGGCAGAGGCGGCCCTGACCGAAATCGCGGCACTGCTGCAGGGCTATGACGAATACGAAAATTATGTAAAGAATGACAGCGAGGTCTCTGATAAATATCAGGCACTAACCAAGGCGCAGACGGATGCCGATGCACAGCTTCAGGCGACGGTCGACGCACTGAAGACCGACATCGAAGCCGCGCTTTCCGACAAGACCGCGGCGACCAAGGATAACTATGACGCGCTTGGCGCACTTGAAGCACGCATTTCTGCCCTCGGTGACCATGCGAAGAGCTTGTTCGATGATATCGAGGCGGCCAGGACACAGCTTTCCACGGCGAAGGAAAATATGATGAAGGCGGTCGCAGGCGTCGAAAAGAACGAAAAGGTGCTCTACAACAGCGACAGACCCGCCGAACAGCCCGTATTCATGCTGATCTTGCAGTACAAAAACGTTGCGGGCGAAGCGTTGAAGCTCGACGAAACTCCCACGATCGTGATCTCGGAGCAAGTCGAAGGCGGGGAAAAGACTCCGCTTGAGTCCGAGGTGACCTATGACGAGGAGAGACAGGTCTATATCGCGCGTGTCTCCTTTACGAATGCTTTCAAAGAGAACAAGCCCATTACCCTCGCCTACACGGTGAACGATCCCATGGAGGAGGGTGAGAAGACGCTTGCGCTCGGCGCACACAGCGGGATCGTCTATTTCGACAACGACACGGGCGAAGCGTATCCCGATCACAAGCTGACGCTTATCGGCGGCACAGCGAACCAAGAAACCTTCATCGAGGCATATCTTGCTGAGGATATCGACAAAAAGGGCATCGGCGACAGTATCGTGATCAACGGCCTTCCCTTTGCAAGCGGCACCAAGGATGATTTCGACAATCCCGAAGCTCTCCGCTACTATGCCGCAAAGGCAGGCCTTTCGGGGACGATTTCGGTGGCTCTTCTCGCCTACCAGCGTTGGGAGGAGGAGGGGAAGCTCCACGTCTCCGTCATTACCAGTACGTCTGCCAGTGCACCGATCGTGCTTGAGGACGTCAACGTAGAGGATGCAAAAGAGCGTCTTCCCATGCCGAAATTCCAAGGGGATGAGGAATTGAATATTCAGGCAGCCGTCAGCGACGGATCCCTTGCGGCCCTTCTCGGGCTGGAAAGCCTCACGAATGGGGAAGCGAGTGAGCTTGTCCGTCTCCATCTCGAGGTGACCCATAACGGTGAGACGAAGGACTACTATGAGCCGCTTTCCTCCGATTATGTGCATTCCTTGATCCTTCAGGAGGGTACTCTGAAGCAGGTGCTCTTTGGCCTCTTCAACGATCTCGCGGGAGAGGGCTATGAGATAAAAATCAGGCTTGCATTTGCCGAGGACAGTCCTTATGCGGACAAGATCGGGGAATCCTATCCCATTTATCGCAGCTTTGACGGTGCCCTCCGCGGCGGGAAGTTAAAGCCCAATCTGAATAACGGCGCGTGGAGCCTCGGCGACGGGAACGGCGACATCGATTTCAAGCGGCAGGTCGTGACGACGGACGGCGCATTCCACGACGGCGCACTCATCTATATCTATGATACGAAGGATATCGGCGATCCTCAGACGTACGATTTCTCGAAGGCTACGCCCTATGCGACCTATCGTATC
Organism: uncultured Clostridia bacterium; assembly: GCA_947627515.1. Lineage (GTDB taxonomy): Bacteria > Bacillota > Clostridia > Christensenellales > Borkfalkiaceae > Gallimonas. The sequence continues at coordinate 27,455 of CANQWI010000004.1, read as the reverse complement.
AATGCTCAGCTAGCCGTATCGTGGAATAAGAGCAACGGGAAAAATTCCGCACTCAACGAGACGATCCGCATGGCGTGGTTCCAAGAGCTCAAGGAAGCGGGCACGACGCTCGAGGACGTCGAATATGCGACGTATCATTTCGTATTCGCGATGCAGCTCATTGCCAATGAGAAGGGCATAGAGCTCGGCTATTCGGATTCGGACCTTGTTTATGCAACAAAGGACGGCGCACGGGAGGTGAAGGAGCACACCTTCACCGAAAAGGACGTGAAGGCTCCCGGTTATGCGCAGTTCAATTTCGCAAACAATGATACGAATTTGGAATATCTCAAGCCGACCGAGGGGCTCGGCAGAGGTGAGATTTTCAGCGTCGAAAAGGCGGCATACGTTGAGCTCAAATTCACAAAGGACAATGATAGCTATTCCGTGTTCCTCTTTGAGGAGGACGGCAAGGTCGTTATCTACAAGGATAAGGATAAGACGAGCGATAGCTTCTCTGTCGGCGACGTGAGCAACGCGTGGAGCTCGGCAAATGATTTGAGCAATAAGATCAAGGAGTGGTATAGCTTAGAAAGCATGGATATCCGTGACGGCTGGACGTACAGCACCAGGGTCTATGTCGACGAGAATAGCCTCTACTTCGAGGACGGCGATTGGTCGGAGGGAGTTCTTACCACCCTGCCTGAGGAAGTGCGGGAATCATAACGTAACAGAACAGCACGGGGATTCCCGCTCTTGCAGGTCGGAGAGCGGGGGCCCCGCTTATTTTCAGGAGCAGCTATGCGAAAAAAATTCATCTGCCTCATGGCATTTCTGATGTGCGGGGTGCTTTCTCTCTCCGCATGCGGCTTCGGAGGAGAGCCGTCTACCCCGCCCGCATCCGAGGCACCGAGCGGCGGTTCAGGGCAGCAGACCAAGCCCGAGGAACAGAAGCCCGATGATGGGAAGCCAGACGACGGAAAGACCGATGATGGGAAGCCAGACGACGGAAAGACCGATGATGGGAAGCCTGACGACGGCAAGCCTGACGATGGCAAGCCCGAGGACCCCCCTGTAAAGCGGGAGCCCGTCATTGCGGCAGACGATATTTCTGTTCAGGCGGGTAAATATTTTGACCCCATGCAGGGAGTCATGGCGACGGGCGTTTACGGGGAGGATATCCGTCCCTATGTCAGCGTCCGCGGCCTTGCGGATACCTCCCGTGCGGGCACGTACGAGCTGACCTATTCGGCGACTGTTGACGGAAAAACAGCAACCCATGTCCGCAGGGTGACTGTCACAAACAACCCCGCGATCGGCCGCGAGGAGTCTGTGTTTATCTATGAGGCAGAGGAGAGCTACAACATCGCGCGGGGGTGCGCCGCGTCCTCGACGAGCGAGTACGGGGATGCAAAGGCCTCCAAAGCATTTGACGGCGACAATGGCACCCGCTGGGAGAGCGTTCACGGCGTCGATGAGGTCACGCTCACCGTCGACCTCGGTGCGGTTGTTCCCGTCGAGGAGGTCAGCATCCTCTGGGAGGCGGCCTATGCCAAGCAGTTTGACATCCAGTTCTCCGACGACGGAGAGGGGTTTCAAACGGTGCACAGCGAGGACAATTTTACATTCCGTCAGGGCGTTGCGGCCGTCTACTCCGTCAACGAATCGGCCCGCTATATCCGTCTTGCCTGCCATCGTCGTGCGCTCGACTATGGCTACTCTGTGTATGAGCTTTCCGTGTTCGGAAAAAAGGGCACGGTGATCCCCGCAGAGAGATTCCCCGTGCTCTACGATTCCGAAAAGAGCCCGATCACGGATGAACAGGAGATCGTCTTTGATCTCGGGAGCGTGACGCAGCTTGATTCGATGGAGATAAGCTGGAAGGACGGCTCGCCGCTCTCCTATGATGTGAGTATCTCCACGGACGGCAGCCTTTACCGTACCGTACAGCGGAACGGGAATGCCTTCCGCGATGGGGTCCTTACGGCAAGATATATACGGCTTGACCTGCATCAGAGAAGCTTCTACATGTCTGCCTATCGGATCTCGCAGACGATCTTTCGTCTCGGCGGCGCGGAGCTTCGGAATGTGACCGCGCAGGCCGAGAGCATGGAGGGGCATGCGGCGTCTAACGCTCTCCGCGACTGGGGCACATGGTGGGAGAGCCCGCATGACCTGTCTCCGCAGACCGTCGACCTCGGCGAGGTAAAGGACGTTGGCAGGGTCGACCTTCGCTGGAAGGGCGACGACGGAAGAAAGGGAAAATACTACGACCTGCAGATCAGCACGGACGGGCAAAATTATCGGACGGTGTTCCGTCAGACGCATGGCGGGCTTGAGAAGCAGAGCGTGTATCTTTTTGAGGAGGCGCGGTATTTGCGCATCATCGACTATCAGAACGGCGACACCCTCACACGGCAGGGCGGGACCCGCTTTATGCTCGAGGGGATGAGGGTGCATTCGCAGTACCCGAACGAGGAGAAAATTGATTACGACGTCTCGCTTGCCTTCCCCGAATTTGAAATTCTTCAGGGCAAAAACGGCAGCTACGTGACGGGCGATGTCACTTTTCCCTCTGCAAAGCTTGTGACCTTCCTCGACGCCTCCCTGCGCACGAGGCCTGTGCCGAGCAATGACTGGTGGCAATCTCTTCTAATCAACGACAAGGGCCACAACATGTATCTCAATCCGCTCGTTGCGACCTTTGACGATAAAGGCCTTTGGCTGACCAATCCCGGTGACGGCTATTATTCTGGCGGGTATCCCGGGAACGGCTCGCAGACCATCGATCAGGACGTGCACGATCTTCGCATCGGCTATGCGGGTCTCAAGGATGAGACGCAGGTGCGGGTGACGGGGTATGACGATTATTCGATCTCAGCCGTCATGACCGACGACAGCGACGTCGACAAAATGACCGTTTACCTCTCGCAGGGAGCACTCTATGGGTATTTCTTCTTTGCCGAGCCCGACAAGGCCGTGATTTCTGCGGAAAATCTGCTTGCGGTCTATGATCTGCAGGGCAACATTCTTGAGCGCGGGACGTATACGGGGGAGGGCGTCATTGTCTGCGTCCGTACACACAGCGGCTACGTCGGCGGTACGCCAAACGGCGATAACCGTGAATACGAGGAGCGGTTTTACGTCCTGAACACCCCGCAGAACACGCAGGTTGTGCGTGCGGAGGACGGCCTTCATCTCCTCATGACAGAGGGGAATTACCTCTCCGTCGGGGCGATGTCAGGGGTGGTCACCATTTCGCAAAATCAAGCCAACGAGGCCGAGCCGCATGGCACGCCCGACCCTGCGGAGGTTGCCCTTCTCCATGAGCATGGCTACGCCTTTGTGATCGGCACCCGCGTGTCGTATACCTTCAACGAGGAGACCAACGCCGTTCTCACGGAATATCGCCTGCAGACGATGAACGTGCGCGGGACAGCGGAGGCCTATTCGGCCTATCTTCCTCATCAGTATAAAAAGGCAGAGGACGATCTGAAGAAAAGCTACGCCTATGCAGGCGTGCACGGCGAGCTGCGCGGCCATGTCGGAAACGCGTATGAAACGTGCGACCGCTTCTACGGCATCGTTCCCCAATTTACGGAGCCCACAGACGACGGGTACTCTGCGGCGACCCTGCTCTCCCTTTTGAACACGCTCTACGAGAGCAACGGGGGAGACAAGCCGCCTCAGAATTGCAATCTCATCAACGGCGATCCCTATTGGCAGGGGAAAAATCTTCATCCGATGTCGATGGCGGTCATTGCCGCGGATCAGCTCGGCGCAATCGAGCTGAGAGACAAATTTCTCGAAAAGATCCGCTACGTCCTCACCGACTGGTTCACCTATACGGAGGGGAATGAGCCGAACGGAGCCTATTTTTACTACGACAGCGAGTGGGGGACGCTCTACTACAAGAACAGCGAGTTCGGGGCGGGCGTCAACCTTGCCGACCATCACTTCACCTACGGATATTTCACCCTCGCAGCAGGGGTACTCTGCGCCTATGACCCGAGCTTTGCGGAGGAATACGGCGACATGGTGGAGCTTCTCATGCGTGACTACATGAATCCCTCGCGTGAGGATGAAATGTTCCCCTTCATGCGGAATTATGACGTCTTTGCGGGGCACGGCTGGGCAGGCGGCTATGCGGACAACAATGCGGGCAACAATCAGGAGTCCGCAGGCGAGGCTCTCAACAGCTGGGTGGGTGCCTATCTCTATGCAACGGCAGTCGGAAACGAGACCTACCGCAGGATGGCGATCTGCGGCTTTACGACAGAGCTTGCCGCGGTCAAGCAGTATTGGCTCAACTATGACGGCGACAGCTTCGGCGAGTTCTATCCCTACGGCGGCATCGGCCAGCTCTATGGCGCAACGAACTTCTTGGGTACCTTCTTTAACGGGGAGCCGCTCTATGCATACGGGATCCATATGATCCCCGGGGAGGAATTTCTGACAAGCTATGCCCTCGGCGCGGATGAACGCGAGAGCCTGAGAAATGTCATTGAAAGCATGAGAAGGGAGCAGGCCGCATGGAATGTCTCCGACGACCATAAGGAGATCTACGGTTGGCAGCATATCTTTCTCCCCATGGTCGCCGCATACGACGCCGACGAGGCGATCGGATGGTATGAGGAGCTGCTCTCCACGCAGGGCAACATCGGCAATGACGGCGAGCAGTTCAATGTCTATTCGATCCTTCACGCTTTGAAATCATTGGGGACGCGCACCAAGACCTATTGGGCAGAAAACGGGGCATCCGCGACCGTATATGAGAAGGACGGCGTGTTCACTGCGCTCTGCTGGAATCCGACAGGGGAGACGCAGGAGGTTGTATTCCGCTCCGAAAAGGGAATCGCGGGCAGGGCATATGTCCCCGCGCACAGCTTTGTCTCCTGCGATCCCACTGCCGTGACCGAGAAATTCAACAGGTACGTCGACTGCGGTGCGCTCAAGGTATCTGATTTTTCCGTCGGGGAGAATGCAGCCCTCGACGGCGGCGCATTGAGATTTGACCGCGGCAGGGCAGAGTATCGTGTCACATTCGGCAGCATCCAAAAATATCGGCGGCTTATTCTTACGGGAGAGGGAAGCTTTACCGTCAAGCTCGACAGGACTTCGCTTCCGCTTATCAAAACCGCAAACGGCTACGAGAGTGCGCCCATCTCGCTGACCTTCAAGCACACGCTTCTCGTGGAGGGGAGCGGAAGGCTTGCGGCTCTGCATTGGGAGGAGCTGACTCTTCGCAGGGTCTCGGGCAATGCGACCCTGACCGCCTCCTCCGAGAACGGGGGCAATAGGGCGGCGCATGCCATGGACGGCAACACGGGAACGCGCTGGGAGAGCAAACAGGGGAGCGACGACGAGTGGCTGCTGATCTCTTTGGAGGAGGTCGTGACGATCTACCAGCTGAGGATCATCTGGGAGGCTGCGTCCGCGAGAGAGTACAAGGTATATTTCTCCGAAACAGGGGAGGATGAAAGCTATGTCGAGGTATTCCACGGCGAATTTATGGGCGGTGCAAGAACGGACGCCGTGACGCCGACAGCACCCATGCGGGCAAAATACATCCGCATCGTCGGCATCTCACGCACGACACAGTACGGCTATTCCATCTTCGAGACGGAGATTTTGACGATTTAGCATCGGCTGAAAAGACAGGTCACCTATCATCTCGTATTACAAAAAGCCTGCGTTGAACGTTTCGTTCAACGCAGGCTTTTCTTGGCGCAGAGACGGGGATTTGAACCCCGGGATGATTCACCACCATCACACGATTTCCAATCGTGCTCCTTAAGCCACTCAGACATCTCTGCAGGACAATGTTTATTTTACACGAAACCTCCGTAAAAAGCAACCGATTTTTATCGCTTTTACAAAAAAATCTTTTTTGTTTGTTTTCTTGAAAAAATCCGCTCCAAAACAGTAGAATGGGGCATATTCTCTGCATAAATCGCGGCGGGATGGGGGAAATCGGACAAAAATTTCTCAAAATTTAGCTCTTGACAAAAAAATTATGATGCGTTAGAATAAAAACGAATTGCGGGCTTCGGGAGGGAATATGTTCAGGATCGCGATTGTGGATGATGAAAAACAGGCGGCAGAGCTCATCATGCAGGTCATTGACCGCTATGCCAAGGAGCGGGATTTCCCCTGCCACACCGATTGGTTCAACGATCCCTTGGTATTTCTTGCCCAGTATACCGACCGCTATGACCTTGTCCTTCTCGATATCGATATGCCCGTTCTCAACGGGATCGACACGGCGCGGCGGCTCCGTGAGATCGACGATCTCGTATCGCTCATCTTCATCACGAACATGCGGCAGTATGCGATCAGCGGGTACGAGGTCCATGCGGATGATTTTGTCGTCAAGCCCGTCTCCTATTACAGCTTTGCGATGAAGCTTGACCGTGTCCGCAAAAAGGATGTGCGACGCAAGCAGGACACCGTATCCGTCAGGGAGGACGGACAACTCAAGATCCTCTATGTCCGTGAGATCCGCTACGTCGAGGTGCTGAAGCATCGGCTCATCTATCACGTCGCGGACAAGGTCTATGAGGAAAGGGGAACCTTGAAAAAGGTGGAGCCCGTGCTCCTTGCGAACTATTTTTCGAGATGCAACAACTACTGCCTCGTCAATATGCGCTTTGTCTCTGGGATCGACGGGTACATGCTGCATGTCTCATATGGGAGGAACTCCGACAAATTCGATGAGGTGGCGATCTCTCACCCGCGCAAAAAGGATTTTATCTCGGAGTTGAATAAATTCCTCGGTCTGAATTTCTGAAATGACACAGTTTGAATTTTACAAATCATTTCTGTTTGTGACGGAGCTGCTGCTGGCAGAGAGCATGTTTCTCTACCGATACCGCCGCCGCTCGCTCTTTTGGCTACGGCTTCCCGCGGGAATTGCCGCCTGCTATCTTTTTGCGTGGCTTTTTCCCATTCTCTCCCACGATGCATTCTACTGTGCCTTCACCTTCCTGATGATCTTCAGCTTTACGATCCTTGTCGGGAAGGTGCTTTTCCGCGAGAGCTGGCTCACGGTCGTCTTTTGCTGCTTTGCGGGCTACACGACCCAGCATCTTGCTTATGAGAGCTATACCCTGCTCCTGACGCTGATGAATGCCAACAGTACGGGCTTTTACGGCACGGATATCTTTCTGCAGATCTTTCCCAATCTCTTCATCTTCGCGCTGTACATGTTCCTGCATGTTACCATCTACTTCCTTTGCTTTGTCTTTTTCTCGACGAAACTGCAGGAGGAGATCGAGGTGAATAAGTCATTTATCTTCATCTTCTCAATTCTCATCCTCATCGTGGATATCCTTCTCAATGCGGTCGTCGTCTACTATCCGTCCTCCGAGGATGCAAAGAGATATATTACAATCATCAGTCTGTATAACATTCTCTGCTGCATCGTCTCGCTCTATCTGCAGTTTGAGGTCGTCACACGGCGCAAGATCGAGCTCACCTTTGACGCCATGCAGCAGATTTGGGACAAGACCAAGTCGCAGTATGAATTTTCCAAGGAGAGCATCGAGATGATCAACATGAAATGCCACGACATCAAGCACCAGATACGGGAGCTTGGAGCCTCGGGCACGGTGAATCCCGATACCCTGCAGGAGCTTGAGGACGCCGTCTCCATCTACGATTCCCTCGTCAAGACGGGGAACGAGGCCCTCGACGTCATTCTCACGGAGAAGAGTCTCCTTTGCAATAAGCAGCACATCGAATTCAGCTGTATCGCCGACGGGTCAAAGCTCGATTTCATGAGGGAGGAGGACATCTATGCACTCTTCGGAAACATCATCGACAACGCGATCGAGGCAGTGGAGAAGGCGGCTCCCGATCGGCGCGTGATCGATCTGCAGATCATGTCGACGGGCGAGGTGGTCCATATCCGCGAGAGCAACTACTATGAGGGGGAGATCGTCATGGAAAACGGTCTGCCGCGGACAAGCAAGGGAGACCGCTTCAATCACGGCTTCGGAATGAGAAGCATCCGCACCATCACGGAGCGGTACCGCGGCACGCTCAACATCGAAATTCAGGAGAATCTCTTTAACCTCTACATCGTCCTGTTCCCGTAAGGAGAGTTAGGCTATGAAAAGACGGCTTCGGCCGTTTTTTTTGTGAATTTTGCGCTCAAGATATTTAATTTTGTAAGTTTGAGTCGTTTTTTTGCAAGTTTGAGTCACTTTTGTTGAAATCTAAATGTAAGCATGATAAAATTTTCATGATAGAATCTCTCCAAATTCTGTCAGAAAATCACAAAATGGAGGAGAATTATGAAAGGGAGAAACAAATTTTTTGCACTTGCTCTGAGCGCAATGATGGCTTTGAGTGTGTGTGCCACGGCTGCCTGCGGAGGCAATTCCGGAAACGGCGGCAACGGCGGTGAAAACCCCGGGCAGCAGCAGGGCGGCCAGTCGGGCGGCCAGTCGGGCGGTCAGTCGGGCGGCCAGTCGGGCGGCGAGCAGAAGACCCCCGAGGTCAAGTCGGTCGCGATCCAGTACAACGGGCAGACCGCAGAGGCGACGCTCTCGGCAAACCTTTCCGTCAGGACGCTTGAGCTGCAGGCGGCAGTTACGGCCGACGAGGGCGCATCGTACACCGTGGCGTGGACGAGCTCCGAGCCCGACGTCGCGACCGTTGAGGGCGACGGGGCAAAGGGCACCGTGACGCTCAACGCAGACGGTGAGACGATCATCAAGGCCGAAGCGGGCGGGAAATCTGCCCAGCTCCTTCTCACCGTTGAGGACGACCTTCCCCCTGCAAAATACACCATTACGGTGAGCGGCGGCGTCGCAAAGGACGCGAACGGCCAGACCGTGACCGAGGCGGAGGCGGGTACGCAGATCACCTTGGAGGCAAATACCGTCGAGCATAAGACCCTGTCGTCATGGACAATGGATCCCGCGACTGTGACGCTCAGCGGGACGACCTTTATCATGCCTGAGGGCAATGTCTCCGCGACGGCGGTCTATACGGATACGCTGTATCGTCTCTCGCTCGTCGGCGCAACGATCACGAGCGTGGGCGAGGGCGAGGTCCCCGAGGCGACGGACGGCGGCTATAGCGGCGACGTGGAAAGCAGTGAGACCAAGATCTCGAACTACGGTATCAAGTTCGGGACACAGGTCACGATCAAGGCGAATGCCGCTGCAGCGGATAAAACCTTCGTCGGCTTTGATTACCTCGTTGAAAACAACCGCGTCGGCGATCTCGGCGTTGATGAATACACCTTCAATATGGAGGACCGTGATAGCACGACCTATACAGCGGTCTATTCTCCGATCATTAAGAGTGTCTGGGCTCCCGTTATCCCCTTAGAGAATACTGCCGGCGAGGTGTATAACCCGAGTCAAGGCTCCAGGGTTATCAACGGCGGCGATGGCGACGCCGATTTGAAGGGTTTGTCCGGATTCAAGCTCGCGTTCAGAGGGAACGCACAGGGCACAACAGCTGCACCCGAGAACATCAGGGGTTCATATTACAACCTTGACCATGGGCGCGGCATGGGTAAGCTCATTCTGAAGAATCACAGCAGCACATGTACCGTTAAATTACAGGTCTACGCCTCCTTCTGCGGCATTCTCGCCGCTTCGAAGGTCGTTGAGGTCGGCCCGAATGAGGTCGTTGAGTCGAACTTCGAGCTTTGCTTTGGCATGAAGGACACATGGTGGGGCGTTCAGCTCCGCGGCGCTGTCAACGGGAGCGCGGATGAATGGGTCAATGTCGATATGGTCCTCGGGATTGCAACGAGGCTTTATCCCAACGGCGACCCGATGCAGGATATCGGTGCCGATGCACAATTTGCTACCTATGAATATAGCAATACCCCGGAAGACAAGGCGAACAAGGATAGATATTGCAAGGGATATTACGGATCCAACTGGCATTCGGATAACATGCCTGAATTCACGATCGACAACAGTCTCGGCTACATGCTGTTCTCGAGCTGGGGCTCCTCCTTCGGAACAGGATCTGACGGAAACAACCGCTGGGCAGCATTTCAGATCACGAACATGCCCGAATATGTCGAGGGAACGGATACGACCTATGTCTACGGCAGAGCGACCAACATGGCTTCGAATATGCAGGTAGATCCGACGGCAGATTATAAGTTCTACATCGGTTCGGATCTGACCGATCCCACCAAAGGCGAGGAGGTTTCCGTTCATTTCGACGTTACGGGCGACACCGTGCTCTTCAGATTCGCGGTCCCTCGCCACAGCGCAGAAGAAAAATTCTATTTCTTCCTTTTGAAGGAAAACGTTGAGAATGCGACAGCGTCCTATGGCTTCGGATTCGTTATGCACCTGACATACAATAACGTATTTAACTGGACGGAGGAATAAATGAAGCATAAGTCTAAATTGCTCGTTGCCATATCTATGGCAGCTGCAATGTGCTTCTCTGTTGTGATACCCGCAGGTCTGCGGGTATCCGCAGCGGGGGAGGTTGCACCGAGGACCAACGTGTATTCATCTGACTATGATTCACGTGCGGATCTTTCGGCAGCGGCTTCAGCTATGGCGAACGAAATCAGTGCAGAGGGAACTGTTCTTCTCAAAAACGAGGACAATGCCCTGCCGCTCGGCGCGGGCGCGAAAATTACGATCCTTGGGAAGAATTCCAACAGATTGAATCTCGCGCTCGATTTGCAAAACGCAGGCTTTCAGGTCAACAACGATGTCGTCAGCTTTTACAACGATAATAACCGTTCCGGTAGCGGCGTTGACCTGAACAACTACGGAAACACCTCCTCTGCGGGGTATGCAACGGGCGAAACTCCCCAGGCAAGCTATACGAGCGAGCTGAAGGGCACCTTCAAAAATTATAATGACGCTGCCCTTGTCGTTTTCTACCGTGTCATGAGGGAGGGAATGGACGGACCTCGCACGATGATGTGGGACGGCAAGTCGCAGGCGGTCTGGACAGCAGACTCCACACAGCTCATCCCCGGTGCGAGAGCAAAGGATGACCATTACCTTCAGCTCGATCAGAATGAGACAGAGCTTCTTGCGATGGCAAGCGAGAGTTTCGAGAAGGTTGTTGTGCTCCTTGCTACGCCGTCGACATTTGAAATGGGATTTCTGGATGATACGGGACATTATGCCTATCAGGAGAACATCAAGGCTGCGCTGTTCATCACAAACAACGTGAGAACGGCGGCCGTTGCGGATATTCTTCTGGGCAAGATCAATCCGAGCGGACATGTGACATCGACATGGGCAAGAGACTTCAAGCTCGATCCCACATGGCAGAATTTCGGCAACTACCTCATGGAGGTTGACAGTGCCCACAAGGGCAACCAGTATTCCAATCTCGCAGGCTCGGGCGGCGTCGGTGGCGGCGGTCATGTCAATAACTACGTGACCTACAACGAGGGCATTTACGCGGGCTACCGTTACTACGAGACAAGAGGCTTCACCGAGGGTGGATCGACGTATACCAGTGCGACTGAGGTAGAGAAGACACAATATCTCGATCCGCAGAGCGGCGGCAGTGCGGGAAAATCCAAGGATTACGTTCACGGCACGACCACGACCTCATGGGATAGCTGGTACAATGCGCATGTCGTCTATCCGTTTGGCCACGGTCTTTCCTACACGAGCTTTACGCAGACGCTCGTCTCCGAGGAGCCAGTCGGCAATTCAGCTCTGACGGCAGACGGGACGATCACCCTTAAAGTGAAGGTCAAAAACACGGGCACCGTCGCGGGCAAGGAGGTCGTACAGGTCTACTACACCGCTCCCTATACGGCGGGCGGGATCGAAAAGTCCTATGTGAACCTTGTGGCATTTGAAAAGACAAAGCTGCTTTCCCCCGACGAGGAAGAGACGCTCACCCTGAGCTTTTCCGTGCGCGATATGGCCTCCTATGACTACAGTGACGCCAACTCTAACAGCTTCAAGGGATATGAGGTCGAAAAGGGCGAATATACGATCCGTCTCATGAAGAATGCCCATGACGAGATCTCCAACGTAAAATATCAGGTCAACGACGGCTTCAGATACGAGACAGACGAGGCGACCGACAACAAGATCGAGAACCGCTTCGACGACGTCAGCGAATATATCACCGGGGAACTCAGTCAAAAATATCTCTCCCGCAATAACTGGGAGGGGACATGGCCCGAATTCAACTACAGACTCACGGCCTCCGAGGCCGTCAAAAACGGTTTGAAGGAATGGCTCGTCACGGACGGACGGCAGACCCGCGATCCCGAGGCAGACAAGAATGAGCCCTACTATGAGGCAGAGATGCCCACCACGGGTGTCACGAAAGGCATTCTTCTCAGGGAGCTTCATGGGCTTGACTATGACGATCCCAAGTGGGATGAATATCTTAACCAATTCACCGTAAGTCAGCTTACCGAGCTTGCCACGGTCGGTGCCTATTGCTCGGGCAAGAACTATCCCGAGCTCGGCGTTCGTCAAATGGTAAACTGCGACGGACCCAGCGGCATCGGAGTCAATGTCAACTGCAGTGACGTGCACTATAATTTCGGCGGCATTCTTCTCCGCGGCATGTCGTGGAACAAGGACCTTGCCTACCGCTTCGGCAAGCTTGTCGGCGAGGACGCCCTTTGGGGCTGGAACGACGCGATCGGCGGGTGGTATGCTCCTTCCGTAAACATCCAGCGCAACCAGTTCTGCGGCCGCAACGGCGAGTATTACGGCGAGGAGGGCCTTATCGGCGGTTGGATCGCCGCGATGGAGATCAAGGGCGCGCAGGAGAAGGGACTTCCCGTCTATCTGAAGCACTTTGCATTCAATAACTCCGAGACCAACCGTTCGGGTCTCATCACTTGGCTCAATGAGCAGTCCATGCGTGAGATCTACCTGAAGCCCTTTGAAATTTGCGTGAAGGACGGCAAAACCCTCGGCATCATGTCCGCACTCAACCGTGTCGGAACAACGTGGACGGGCGGCAGCTATGAGCTTCTCACCGAGATCCTTCGCAACGAATGGGGCTTCCACGGCTGCGTCGTCACGGACAGCTATCTCGGCGACTCTTCCAACCTCTCCAATGCGGATCAGATGATCCGTGCGGGCGGCAACCTTGCACTCGGCTGGTCCTGGCTACTTTATAATACCGGGACTTCGACAACGGTCGCATGTCTCCGCGAAGCGGCGCACGGCATTTTGTATGCACAGGCGCACAGCAATGCACTCAACACGATCCCGCAGGGTGAGCATTATCCCGTCCAATCCTATTCGGGCGGCCTGCTTGAAAGAGGCATTGTCGGCATTCCCTACAGCCAAAGCGTTGCGAATGCGTTAATCTCCGATGTGCTCTATCCCGATGTCGACGACTCGGAGATCGTCTATAGCGTAAATGCGGACAGCGCACTCCCCGCGGGGCTGACACTCTCTGAGGATGGCATCCTCTCGGGGATCCCGACGGAGGACTGCAACAATTATCGCTTCAAAATAGACGCGACCTATGCAAGCTACACCCGAACGGCCGAGTTTACGATCTCGATCGTCGGTGAAAGCGGCGCGATCGTCTATGAGGCAGACGAGAACCTCGGTACGGTCTACGTCGGAAAGCAATGCACGCTCGACGTCGGGAAGGCAAGCGTTGTCAAGGCCGATGCGGAGGGGACTCTCCCGACCTGCACCTACGCGCTGGCAAACGGCTCGCTGCTCCCCGCAGGGCTCTCGCTCTCCTCGGACGGCAAAATTACGGGTACGCCCTCTGCCGTCTGCGAGAACATTGCCTTCTCCGTTACGGCGAGTGCGGACGGCTTCAGCAGCGTGACGATGCAGTTCAAGCTCAGCGTTCATTATGAAATGACCTTCAGCGGGGGAACGCTCTCTGCAGGCAAGCTCGGCGTGAGCTATATGGAAAAGCTACCCGCCGCAAGCATCGCGCAGGGGAAGATCACCTACACGCTGAAGGAGGAGAGTAGGCTTCCTTCAGGGCTGACGCTCTCCTCGGGCGGGACCATCACGGGCACCCCGAGGGAAACGGTCACGGAACATGCCTTTACCGTTATCGCGACGGCACCCTATGCGGATCCGATCGAGGCAGAGTTCAGAATTACGATCGGGCTTTCCTTCAATGAAAACACGCTTCAAAACGGCAAGGTCGGCGTGGACTATACGGCGCATGTCGACACGGCGCAGGGCGCGGGCGAGATCAAATACACGCTCAAGGACGGAAGCTCTCTTCCCGCGGGCCTGACGCTTTCCGAGAACGGGATCATCACGGGAAGACCCGAACAGGCCGGAGATTTTACCTTTACGATCGTAGCGAATGCCGACGGCAAGGTGGGGGACGAGATCACGCTCACCCTTCACATTGACGAAGGCGAAAAATCCGGCGGCGGTGGATGCGGAAGCGTTCTCGGATTCGGCGGTGCGGGCGTTCTCCTTGCCGCGCTCTGTCTTGGCTCGGGATGCCTGATCGTCTCCCGCCGCAGAAAGGAGGGAACGCATCGTGGCGAGGAACAAGACAAAAAGTAACAAACCGCTCGCAGTCTGGTCATGCATCTTCTTTGCGCTGTTTGTCCTTCTGCTCGTCATTATACTCGTGCTTTCGGAAAATTCCTTTTTGTACTACACCGTATGCTCGATGTTCGGTGGAAGTGAGGCCTACATCAAGAGCGGCGACCCGAATGAATACATCTATTATCCTTCCGATTACAGCAGCAAGGAGGAGGTGTACGCCGCGGCAAATTCCCTGAACGAACGCATCTGCGAGGAAGGGTTTGTGCTCCTCAAGAATGAGGATGCCGCCCTTCCCATCGCGGGCGGGAGAGTGACGGTGTTCGGAAAAAACTCCGTAGACCCTGTGCTTGGGGGCTCGGGATCGAATGCGGGCGGTGCCTCGAAGGTCACTGCAGGCGTGTATGACAGCCTCGAGCGGGCAGGCTTTCAATGCAATCCCACGCTCAAGGCCTATTACGAGAGCAGAGCCTCGGGAAACGGAAGGCCCGACGTTCCCTCGATGGGGAGCGACATCACGGGCTTCCCGATCGCGGAATCGCCTCTTCCCTATCCTCAATCGGTGCAGGGAAGCTATGCGGACTATTCGGATGCGGCAATTGTATTCATCTCGCGCATCGGCGGGGAGGGATATGACCTGCCGCGGACGATGTTCTGGGACGGTAGCTCCTTCACCAACTGGAAGGGGACGCAGACGATCGACGGGGCGCGTTCAAAGGACGATCACTATCTGCAGCTTGACAAAAATGAAACGGATATGCTTGCCGAGGCATGCGCGAGCTTTGAAAAAGTCATTCTCGTGATCAACAGCGCGTCGCCCATCGAGCTCGGTTTTTTGGACGATCCCTCGCACTATGCCTACCATGAGAACATCAAGGCGGCTCTCTGGATCGGAGCCCCGGGGTCATCGGGACTCAATGCGCTCGGAAGAGTGCTTTCGGGCGAGGTCGTCCCCTCGGGCAGGACAGTCGATACCTATGCGAGAGATTTTCGAAACGATCCGACGTGGTTCAACTTCGGGAACAATCTCAAGGAGGACGGCAATCGGTATACTTATCACGGAAAGCAGAGCAGTGCCTATTTTGTGGAATACCGCGAGGGGATCTATTTCGGATACCGCTATTATGAGACGCGGGCGAAGGAGGCGGGCGAGGCCTGGTACAGCGAGAATGTCGTCTATCCCTTCGGCTACGGACTCAGCTACACGACCTTTGAGCGCGAAGCCGAAAACAAGAACTCCTTGGCCCTTTCCAAGGACGGAACGCTAACGTTTGACGTCAAGGTCAGGAATACGGGAGCAAGGTATGCGGGCAAGGATGTGGTCCAGCTTTGGTATTCCGCGCCCTACACCCCGGGCGGGATCGAGAAGCCGCAGGTCGTGCTTGGCGATTTCCAAAAAACATCGACGATCCCCGCAGGCGGCGAGGCGACTGTGACGCTGAGGCTTGATGTGCGCGATATGGCCTCGTACGATTGGTCGGACGCCAATCACAACGGCTTTAAGGGCTATGAGCTCGAGGCAGGGACTTACCATATTTATATTGCAGACAGCGCACACGGCTGGGCAGAGGAGGACGCCTACGATTTTGCGTTCACCCTCGACGAGGACATCCGATATGAGACGGATGAAAGCACGAACGCGCCCGTCGGGAACCTCTTCGACGATGTCAGCGGGCAGATTACGGAATATCTTTCACGTAAAAACAACTTTGAGAACTTCTCGGTGCTGAAGGGCGTGACTGAGCAGCTCGAGGCCTCGGATGAGATCGTAGGCTCCGTCACTTATACCTTGAACGATAAGGAAAGCGACCCTTGGTATACCTCTGAGATGCCGCAGCAAAGCAAAAAGACCTTGCGGCGGGACGATACGGAGGTTCGGCTCTATGACCTCATCGGAAAGGAGTATGACGATCCCCTTTGGGATGAGCTTCTCGATCAATTGACAGTGGACCAGATGGTCGACGAGATCTCGACGGGGAATTTCCGAACGCTTGCCATCGAGAGCATCGATAAGCCGCTGACGACGGATGCGGACGGCCCGATGGGCTACTCCCTCTTCATGGGCGATAATACTGTTTACAAAACATGCTATTATGCGAGCGAATGCGTGCTCGGCTCCTCGTGGAACAGAGAGCTTGCAAATGAGATGGGGGAGATGATCGGAAACGAGGGTCTCATCGGCAATGAGAACGGAAACGGGAGACCGTATTCGGGCTGGTACGCCCCCGCGGTCAATCTTCATCGCTGTCAGTTCGGAGGAAGAAATTTCGAGTACTACAGCGAGGACGGTTTGCTCTCCGGGAGACTCGCGGAAAATGTCGTCAAAGGCGCAAGGTCGAAGGGGATCTACACGTTCGTCAAGCACTTTGTCCTGAATGAGCAGGAGACGAAACGGGATGCCACGGGTCTCATCACATGGGCAAATGAGCAGGCCATGCGTGAAATTTATTTCCTTCCCTTTGAGCTTTGCGTCAAGGAGGGTGGGACGACGGGCATCATGTCCTCCTTCAACCGCATCGGCGCGACATGGACGGGCGGGAGCTATCCGCTCCTCACGACCCTTCTCCGCGGCGAATGGGGCTTCCGAGGGACGGTGATCACCGATTTCAACCTCAAAAACTATATGGATACGGATCAGATGATCCGAGCGGGAGGGGACCTCAACCTTTCGGGCGGGAAGAGCCCGACCTCGGTGTCGACCCCGACGGACGTCTCATCTATCCGTCGTGCCACAAAAAATATTCTGTATACGGTGGCGAATTCCTGTGCCATGAACGGCTTCGGCCCGAATGTCGTCTGGGGATATACGATGCCCTGGTGGCTCACCCTCCTGATCGTCGGAGACAGCGTGACGTTTGCCGTCGCCGCTTCGATCGGGACCGCATGGTTCATCAGGCACAGGAGGCTGAAAAAAATGGAGGCATCAGACAATGAAAATGAAACACAGTAAAATTCTTACGCTTTCTCTCGCTGCGGCGGCCCTTTGCGGCGCAATGATGATCTCAGCCTGCGGCGAGGGAGATACGACGGGTACGGGCGGCAGCACGGGGGGATCGGATATCTTTGTGATGGAAGCAGAGTATATCGACCTTAGCAATGTTCATGGCGCAGGGATCTCCTCGGACCAGCAGGGCGTGCAGATGATCTACGGCAAGGGAACGGATGCGGAAAAGCAGCGCGGATGGAGCAGCGGATACTACCTCGGCTACACCTACAGTGCCAGCATCAAGCTGAATTTTGTCTTTGAATCCGACCGTGACGCAACGGGGACGGTCATCCTGCGCCTCGGGTCGGAGCTTGGCAGCAGTATCAGCCTCGATCCGTCCATCTTCTCCGTTTCAATCAACGGAGAGGAGGTCGGGTACAATGCAATGTATATCGAGAGCTCGCTCATGGAAGAAATGAGGTTCTACGATAAGACAGTCACGACGAATGCGACGATCAAGAAGGGCTCAAATACGATCACCCTTTCCGTTCTTCCCAATGACCTCAAGATGGGGCAGACGGGAGGACCGATGGTGGATTGCGTCAAGGTGCAGACGGATGCGGTGCTCAGCTGGACGGCTAAGACGGATAACATCGCTGCACGGGACGGCGGCGGGCTCTTCTGACAACCTTATCATACGAAGCGATCGCTTCTTTCCTCCTTTACTTCGGGTCTTGCGCTTGCGCAAGACCCGATATGGCTTGTATAAAAGCTTGCCTCCATTCGGGGTATTTTTAAAAAAAACTTTTGCCTTGTCGGCCGTGGTGTGGTATAATCAAGGGGAGAAGAGGGAGGAGCGGCGATGTATACTCTCATCACAGGTGCATGCGGCGGGCTCGGGAGCGCGTTTGTAAGCATCCTCGCGGCGCAAAACACTCCGTTGTATCTGACGGGGCGAAGCGAGGAGCGTTTGCGCGGTTTAAAAAATTCTCTGAAGGAGAAGAACCCCGCGTGCATGATAGAGACGGAGCCCTGCGATTTGAGAGATGAACGGAGCCGTGCCGAATTTTTCAGGCTTGCGGACAGCAGAGGCGCACGGTTTGACCGCCTCATCTATGTTGCGGGCGTCGACACACAGATGGCATTCGAAAAATACGATGAAAAAAAGGTATTGACGCAGATCCGTGTCAATTTTGAGGGTGCGGTCTCCTTTGCCCGCAGCTTTCTCGAACGGGCACCTCTCGACGGTAGCACGGAGCTCCTTTTGATCGGGAGCATCACGAGCATCCTTCCCGAGCCCTATTTTGCCCTCTACGCCGCCACGAAGAAGGCTTTGGAATACTTCTCCATGGCACTCCGCATGGAGCTCAAAGGGAGGGCGCGGGTAACGGTAGTGCTCCCCGGGAGTATGCCGACGCGCATGGATATCAGGGAAAGCATCGAGGCACACGGCGGGTACGGCCGCCTCACCGTTCTGCCGCCCGAGAAGGTCGCGGGGAAGGCACTCAAGGCCGTTAAAAGAAACCGAGGACGGGTCGTGATCGGTTTTTGGAATAAGCTTACCTGCATTTTCTCCCGTCTCGTTCCGCTGTCCCGGCGAATGCATTTTGCCGCGCGGCTCTGGAGGCACACGGAGAAGGATTTTTATCGGGAATAGAAAAAATCGCCGCTTCCTTGATTGGAAGGGCGATATTTTTTATTTCTTCCTTTTCCATTCCTCCTCCTCTTCAGCGGAGGTGAAGTCAAATTCAATGTCCTCGTTTTTCTCCTTGAGTGCCTTCACAAAGGCGTCGAACCAGCTTTCCTTGATCACAATGACGGAGTATTGGTTTTTCATATCGTCGAAATAGACCGCAAGCCTGCCCGAGCCCATAAAATGTCGCACGGAGCGGATCTTCTTGAGCTCATACCGCGTACGGATAAAGCCGAACTGCAATACGAGCTCCCTGTCTGTGATGAGGTACTGCGATTTTATCAGCATCGCGACGACAAGGATAAAGAGCAGACCGCAGACAAGGAACATCAGAAGATATTTCATCCATTCCCATGCAGAGCCGAGGTCACCCTTTAAAAAATCCAAAAACTGCCAGAGCGTGAGTCCGAAGCCTGCCGCGCAGAGTGAGAGCAGGAGGATGAGGACGAGCAGCATCGTCGGGGAGAACCTGAACGGAAATTTGTGGACCTGACCCTTTTGAGTGTTGTCTTCCATATCTTAAAGTATAAAGCAAATTTCCCGAAAAATCAACGATTTTAAAGAATGGGTATTGAAAAAGTTGCACGGATATCGTATAATATTGTCAGAGTGAATGATTTCACGCAAACTGATCCTTCAAGGAAGGGAGGCTCCATGACGTTCAAGGAAACGGAGAAGATCATCGACCTGTCGCCCCGTCCCCGCCCTGCGCTGCTTAGCGAGGAGGAGAAAAATGCGCATTGCAATGAGCTCCTCAAGTTTTTGCTCAGGGAGCAGGGCATGATCGCAGCGTTCAACGCCCCCTATGCGAGACGGAGAGACATGATCCGACGCCTCATGAACAGACGGATGCCGCATCCGATCCCCGAGCACATCCTCAGGATACAGGACGAGCTCTTCTGGACGGAGACCGTCGAAAGAGGGATCCTCACGGAGAACGAGATCCCTTTCGGAGAATACGGGATCGGACTTTGGGAGGGCGATATCACGCGTCTTGCGACGGATGGCATTGTCAACGCCGCAAATTCGTCGCTGCTCGGGTGCTTTCTTGCGGGTCATAATTGCATCGACAACGTGATCCACTCCTTTGCGGGAATGCAGCTACGCGACGATTGTGCCAAGCTTATGGCAACGCAGACGCAGGAGGAGGAATGCGGCGGGGCAAAGCTCACACGGGCGTACAATCTTCCGAGCAAATATGTGCTTCACACCGTCGGCCCGATGATCGCGGGGGAGCCCTCGCGTGAGGATCGCGGTGCGCTCCGTTCCTGCTATATTTCCTGTCTGAATCTCGCTGAGGAGGCGGGGATGGGGAGCATTGCCTTCTGCTGTGTCTCGACGGGCGTCTTTAATTTCCCTCGGGAGGCCGCGGCAGAGATCGCGACGGGGACCGTACTTAACTGGAAAATGAAGACGCGTAGTAAAATGAAGATCCTGTTCAATACATTCCTGCCGTCGGATACAGAAATTTACAAAAATATTTTAAAATTCGCACAAATTCGTTAGAAAGCTGCAAAGCAGGAGGGATTCCGTGAAGTATGTGATCGCCTTGGATGCGGGCACGACAAGCATCCGCGCCTTTCTCTATGACATCGAGCGGGGCGTGTTCGTCCATAGGGCTCAGCAGGAGGTCGAGAGTAAATATCCCTTCCCGGGCTGGGTCGAGCAGGACGCCAATGAGATCTATTTCAAGGCGGCCTATGTGCTCAACGACTGCCTTGCCCTTGCCAAGGGAAGGGCAGTGGGCATCGGGATCACGAACCAGCGGGAGACGGTCGTCCTCTGGAACAGGGAGACGGGAGAGCCTATTTGCCCTGCAATCGTCTGGCAGTGCAGGCGCACGAGCGAGTTTTGCAGGAGCATGCCTGAGGAAATTGTAAAAATCGTGCATGAGCGCACGGGGCTTACGAATGACGCCTATTTTTCTGCGAGCAAGATCAAATGGGCGATCGATCACATCCCCGCCGCAAGGGAGCTTCTTGAGGAGGGTAATCTCTGCGCGGGAACCATTGACAGCTATCTCATCTTTAAGCTGACAGAGGGCGGGACATTTGCGACGGATGTGACGAATGCCTCGCGCACAATGCTCTATGACATCCATAAGCTTGATTACGACGAGGAGCTTTTAAACTTTTTCGGGATCCCCCGCGAGATCCTGCCCGAGGTCCGCGCTTCGGATGCCGAATTCGGGGTCGCCAATATCGGCGGGAGCAGAGTTTCGATCGCAGGCGTGGCGGGCGATCAGCAATCCGCGCTCATCGGACAGGCTGCCATCTCCGCAGGAGAGGGGAAAATTACTTACGGGACAGGGCTCTTCTTGCTCTTTCATACGGGAGAAAGGTGTATTTCGTCGAAGAAGGGGCTTCTCTCGACGATCGCCTATCAGGTCGGCGGGAAAACCTGCTACGCACTCGAGGGGAGCGTCTTTCATGCTGGCTCCTCCGTGCAATGGCTGCGCGACGGGCTGGAGCTGATATCGACCTCCTCAGAGAGCGAGCGACTTGCACTCTCCGTCAGGGATTCGGGCGGCGTCTCCTTTGTCCCCGCCTTTACGGGGCTGGGCGCACCCTATTGGGACAGCGAGGCGCGCGGGATGCTGTGCGGCATTACACGGGGTACGACAAGGGCGCACATCGTTCGTGCTGTTCTCGAGAGCATCGCTTGCGGCGCGAGGGAGCTTTTAGACTGCATGACGCAGGACAGCGGGCTCCTTCTTAAGGAGATAAAGTGCGACGGAGGTGCATCCGAAAACAACTTCCTGATGCAGCTTCAGTCGGACATTCTCGACGCGAACGTCAACCGTCCTAAAGAGCGGGAGAGCACCGCCCTCGGCGCGGCGTACCTGTGCGCATATGCAAAGGGGGAGATGGAATTTTCCGAAATCGTGCGTCGAAGGGAGTGCGAGAGGGTATTCGTGCCCGAAAGAAGAGAGGAGGCAGAACGCATCTACCGCGCATATCTGATTGCGGAAAAGAGGGCATTGATGCATTTTTAATGGCATTTTGACTGTTTTGCGAAGTACTATGCCAGACATAATATATAGTATGTCAGACATAATAAGTCGATCTTGAGGGTCAGGATCGGCTTTTTTCACACAAAGTATTTCTCCGTCATACGATGGCTTGCACCCGTCTCAGCGGGAGCGGGAGGTATGAATTGGGGAAATATTTCGGTACGGACGGCTTTCGCGGAAGGGCAAATGAGACGCTCACCGCGATCCATGCATTTCGTGTCGGCCGCTTTCTCGGCAAATTTTTTTCACATGGGAGAAGGGCACGGCTGCTTGTCGGAAAGGACACCCGCCTTTCCTCCTATATGTTTGAATATGCTCTGACTGCGGGAGCGACAGCGTCGGGTGCGGACGTCTATCTTCTTCATGTCACGACTACGCCATCCGTCTCCTATCTCACACGCACGGAGGGGTTTGACTGCGGCGTCATGATCTCCGCGAGCCATAACCGCTATACGGACAACGGCATCAAGCTCTTTAACGGCAACGGAGAGAAGCTGGAGGAGCATATTCTGCGCCGTGTCGAGGAGTACATCGACGGGGGAAGCATCCCGCTCGCGACGGGGAACGAGATCGGCAGGACCGTCGACTTTGTTGCGGGGAGAAACCGCTATCTTGCATACCTACTGACGCTTTCCCGCGCCTCCTTTCGGGGGATGCGGGTGGGACTCGACTGCGCAAACGGAAGTGCTTGGCAGATCTCCAAGGCGGTCTTTGACGCGCTTGGGGCAAGGGTGTATGCGATCGGCGCGGAGCCCGATGGGACAAATATTAACGAAAATTGCGGCTCCACGCACATTTCCGCGCTTCGTGCCCTTGTCACGGAGAGAGATCTCGACGTGGGCTTCGCCTTTGACGGGGATGCGGATCGCTGTATCTGCGTGGATGAACGCGGGGATGTCGTCGACGGGGACGGAATTTTATATCTGAGTGCCCGCGCCATGAAAAACTGCGGGGAGCTTGAAAACAACGGGATCGTTGCGACCGTGATGAGCAATTCGGGCCTAGAGAACTCCTTGGGACGCGAGGGGATCGAGGTTGTCCGCTGTGAGGTAGGCGATAAGTGGGTGCATGACGCGCTTGTCAGCGGCGGCTATATGCTCGGGGGAGAGCAGTCGGGGCACATTATTTTCCGAAAGGTCTCCGCGACGGGGGACGGCATTCTGACCGCGCTCAAGGTCATGGAAACCATGATCCAAGGAAAATGCCCGCTTTCCTGCCTTGTGGAGGGGTTCCAACGCGTCCCTCAGCATGTAAAAAATGTCAGAGTCGACCGTAAGGAGGAGATTTTGAACAGTGAAAGCGTTGCCGAGGCACTTGACGCGGCCCGCGGTCACCTCTCGGATGGAAGGCTCCTGCTTCGGGCATCGGGAACAGAGCCGGTGCTCCGCATTCTCGCAGAAGGATACGACGAGGAGGGGTGTAATGCGGCAATCTCTGACCTCGAGCATGCTATCCTTCACGCGGGGGAGGTGCTCTGATGTGCGGGATCGTCGGATATCTCGGAAAAAGGCAAGCGGCCCCCGTCCTCATCGACGGCCTTTACGCGCTCGAATATCGGGGCTATGACTCGGTTGGGATCGCCCTTTCGGACGGAAGCACTTTGAAGATCATCAAAAAAATCGGCCGCGTTAAGGAGATCGAGAGCGCGAGAGCGGAGAGGGGCATGGTCGGCATCGGTCACACCCGCTGGGCAACGCACGGTGATGTGACAGCAGAAAACGCTCATCCGCACACCTTTCGTGGCATTACGCTCGTACATAACGGTATCATCGAAAATGCCGAAAAATTAAAGAAGCAGTGCATAGAGGAGGGTGAAACATTTGCATCGGAGACCGACAGCGAGGTCATTGCCCATCTTATTGCCGCAGAATACCGCGGGGATCTGCTTGACGCCGTAAGAAGGGGCTGCGCGAGGCTTGTCGGCTCGTACGCGCTTGCGGTGCTCTGTGAGGGCGAGCCCGACACCGTCGTCTGCGCCCGCATGAGAAGCCCGCTGATCGTCGGGAAAGCAAAGGACGGCCTTGTCGTCGCGAGCGATATTCCCGCCGTTGCGGAGAAGGACGCGAGTCTTTACTCCCTCGAGGACGGGGATTTTGCAAGGCTAAAGGGGGATGAAATCGAGATTTTTAACGCTGCAGGGGAGAAAACTTTGCGGGAGAGGATGGAGTTTGACCTCGAGGATGGGGCCGCGGACCGCAGGGGCTATCGTCACTTCATGCGCAAGGAGATCGACGATATCCCCGAGGTTTTGAGAGCCTCCAAGGAGGAAATCGACCGCAGCTTCTGCAATTTGGACTTATACAGAGTACTATGTCAGACAGAGTATATCCAGGTCGTGGCCTGCGGGACGGCGTATCACAGCGGACTGTGCTTTCAGGCTGCGCTGGAAAGGGTCTGCCGTATCCCCGTCGAGGTCGACATTGCAAGCGAGTACCGCTACATGGATCCGATCGTGCGCAGGGGCACTCTTTTGATCGCGGTCAGTCAGAGCGGCGAAACGGCAGACACCCTTGCCGCAGTCCGTCTCGCAAAGCGAAGAGGTGCCTTTGTCATTGCGGTCGTCAATGTGAAATATTCCTCGCTTGCCCGACTTGCCGACGCCGTTCTGTACACGCGGGCGGGACGGGAGGTCGCCGTTGCTGCGACAAAGAGCTTCAACGCCCAGCTTATGGCACTGTATTCCATCGTGGAGGCCTTTGCGGCCGTAAAGGGGAGGAGGGTCCCGACCCTTTCTCACATCGAGCGGCGAGCGGCAAGGACGATCGCGGCAGCCGAGGGGGTGCGAGGCTGGGTGCCCTATTTTGTCGGAGCGAAAAGCGTCTACTTTATCGGCCGCGGCGTCGATATGTGCACTGCCCTTGAGGGGAGCCTGAAGCTGAAGGAGATCTCCTACCTTCCGAGTGAAGGATATGCGGCGGGGGAGCTCAAGCACGGGACGCTTGCCCTGATCGAGCCGTTTACCCCCGTTGTTGCCATTTTGACGCGGCGGGACATTGCCGAAAAGACGATGAATGCCGTCCATGAGGCCTATGCAAGGGGCGCAAGCATCTTTCTTGTCACCTGCTTTGAGGAATTTTGCACGGAAAAAGAGATCGCATCCTCCGTTCTCATCCCGAAATGTCCGTCCGATTTTTCACCCATCCTCTCGGTCATACCGCTGCAGCTTTTGGCCTATTATGTCTCGATCGCTCGCGGGAATGACCCCGACAAGCCCCGCAATCTCGCCAAGAGCGTCACAGTCGAGTAAAAAACGCCCCCGTAAAGGGGGCGTTGCTTGTGGAGGTATTTATCCGATCCTTCTGACAAACGGATGATAATCGAGGATCTTATCGATCTCCCCGAGAGCGTCGGCGGGGATCTCAAACCCGCTTGCCGAGACATTGCTCTCGAGCTGGCTCATTCTGCTTGCGCCCGTAATGACGGACGTCACCTGCTTCAACCGAAGGATCCACGTAAGGGCGAGCACGGAGAGGGGGACATTGAGTTCCTCTGCGACCTTTAAAAGCCGCTCGACCTTGTCGAGGTTTTGTTCGGTGAGGAGCTTGTTGATCTGCTTATCTGCCTGCCATGTGGCGCGGGAGCCCTGTGGCAGAGGGGCATTTTTGCGATATTTTCCCGTCAAAAGACCCTGCGAGAGGGGGGAGAAGGGGGTAATGCCGACGCCGAACCGCTCACAGATGCCGACGATCTCATCCTCGATATAGCGGTCCACCATGTTGTACTGCGGCTGAATGACGGAGAGCGGCCGATTGCCGTCCCGCTGTGCCGTCAAAATCGCCTCAACGATCTGCGCGGGCGTCCACTCGGACACGCCGTAATATAGAAGTTTGCCTTCCTTGACGAGGTCGGAGAGGATCTCGACGGTCTCCGCGATGGGGGTGGTGGGATCGAATCGATGGCAGAAATAGAGGTCAAGATAGTCGAGCCGCATATTTTGAAGCGTCCTTTCGAGCTGCTCCCTGATATGCTTGCGGCTAAGTCCCCATTCATTGGCTCCCCGTCCCATCGGGAAAAAGACCTTTGATGAAACGACATACTCGCCGCGGCGGTGATCCTTGAGAGCTTTTCCCAAAAACCGCTCCGCTTCCCCGCCCGAATAGGCATCCGCGCAGTCGAAGAAGTTCACGCCGAGGGCAAAGGCCTTGTCGACGATTTCCTTGGCATTTTCGACGGCTGAGGCGTCCGAAAGGTCGGTGACCCAGCTCCCGAGGGCGACCTCAGAGAGCTTGAGCCCTGTTTTTCCCATGCTGCGATAGTTCATAATAACTCCTGCTGCGGTGTATTTGACTGCTTCCTCTCCTCTCTGCGATAGGAGCTCTTCATGAGAATGGGGGTGAGGATGGAGGAGAGCAGGATGATCACGATGACAAAGGGGTAAATTTTGGCGTCGACGAGCCCTGCCGCAACGCCCTTTTCCGTGCAGATGAGCACGACCTCGGCACGCACCATCATGCCGATCCCGACGCGGAAGCTGTCCCTCCATGAGAATTTACACAGCCTTGCGCCGAGACCGCAGCCGAGGAGCTTTCCAAGGAGCCCTGCTGCGACAAAGGCGGCACCGAAGCCGAGGAATTTGAGATCGATCCCCGCAAAGTATTCGATGTTGTTCATGCCGATACAGGCAAAGAAGATGGGGGAAAAGATGAGATAGCCCATCTCGTCGACCTTGCTCTCCACATAGGGCGTCTCGGAGAGCGTGCCACCGAGAAGGATGCCCGCAATATAAGCGCCCGTGATATCCGCAACGCCGAAGATCTTTTCCGCGACATAGGCATAGACAAAGCATGCCGCCAGCGAGATGATCGGCACCCGACGGTTGTGGGGTGCCCTGCGCTCCATGACGTTGAACAGCTTGCGGAGTGCCACACCGACCGTGATTGCTGCCACAAAGAAGAGAAGGATCTTGAGGACGACCAGCCCTGCACCGGGGTCAAACCAATTCCAGCCGCCCCCTTGGCTTCCCCCCGAAAATCCCGTCAGAACAGACAGAATGACGATCCCGATCACGTCGTCGATCACGGCTGCTGCTACGATGGAGGTCCCGACGGCAGAATCGAGCTTGCCGAGCTCCTTTAAAACTGCCACAGTCACGGAGACGGAGGTCGCGGTGAGGATGGCTCCGTAGAAAAGCTGGGAGAGGATGCCCTGATCGGGGATGAGGCCGAAGCGGGCAAAGAGGTATGCGACAAGGGTGCCGAGACCCATGGGAACAACGACGCCGAGGGTGGTGATCACGATGGCCGCAACGCCTGTCTGCCTGAGTTTTTTGAGGTCTGTACCGAGGCCTGCGGAGAACATGATGAGCACGACGCCGATCTTGCTCATGACGCTCAGGACCTGCTGGACAGTCTGAAGTGGGTGAAGGCCAATATC
>CANQWI010000003.1 GCA_947627515.1 uncultured Clostridia bacterium | reverse complement strand
GGCCAGCCCGCGATCGGCATCTATTCCTATGAGCTTTTCAATTTCTACGGCGTGGAGAAGATCATCCGCGTCGGCTCCTGTGGCAGTTTTGACAAGGACCTGCACGTCAGGGACATCATTCTCGCGCAGGGCGCCTGCACCAACGGGAATTACGCAAAGCAGTACAATCTCCCGGGCACCTTCTGTCCCATCGCCGACTTCGGGCTTCTGAGAAGGGCGGCAGACCTCTGCGAGCAGGCGGGCGTGCACTATAAGGTGGGGAATATTTTCTCCTCCGACATGTTCTACGACGACGCACAGAGCGGCATGCAGTGGGCCAAAATGGGCGTTTTGGGCGTCGAGATGGAATCCGCGGCCCTCTACTGCAACGCGGCGCGGGCGGGCAAAAAAGCCCTCTGCATCTGCACCGTCTCGGACAGCTTTTTGCACCCCGAGGAGAACACGACGGCAGAGGAGCGGCAGAATTCCTTCACCGCCATGATGAAGATCGCGCTGGAGCTCGCATAAAGGAGAGAGAATGGCAAAGAGATTTTTTCTGATCGTGCTCGACAGCTTCGGCGTGGGCGAGGAGCCCGACGCCTATCTCTGGCACGACGAGGGCAGCAATACATTGGGTGCGATCAGGAATCACCCCAATTTCGACTGTCCCAATCTGACCAAGCTCGGGCTCTTCAACATCGAGGGCGTGGGCGGCGGCATTGCTCATCCCGCGGCAAGCTATGCGAGGATGCGCGAAAAGTCCATGGGCAAGGATACCACGATCGGCCATTGGGAGATCGCGGGCATCATCTCGCCCGATCCGCTCCCGACCTATCCCGACGGCTTTCCCAAGGAGGTCATTGAGGAGTTTGAAAGAAGAACGGGCCGCAGGGTCATCTGCAACAAGCCCTATTCGGGGACAGAGGTCATCAAGGACTACGGCGAGGAGCATTTAAAAACGGGTGCCCTCATCGTCTACACTTCCGCGGACAGCGTCTTTCAGATCGCGGCGCATGAGGACCTTGTGCCCGTCGAAGAGCTCTATCAATACTGTCAGATCGCACGGGAGATGCTCGTCCCACCGCACAATGTGGGGCGCGTCATTGCCCGTCCCTTCACGGGAGAATATCCCTTTACCCGTACCTCCAACAGGCACGACTATTCCCTGCTCCCCCCTGCGGATACGATGTTAAATTTGTTGAAAAATGCAGGATATGCGACGATTTCCGTGGGGAAGATCAACGATATCTTCGCGGGCTCGGGCGTTTCGGAGAGCAACCGCACGACCTCGAACGCGCACGGCATGCAGGTCACAAAACAAATGCAGGAGCGCGACTTCGAGGGGCTTTGCTTTGTCAATCTTGTCGATTTCGACATGAAGTACGGCCACCGCAACGACATCGCGGGCTATGCCGCCGCTGCGACGGAGTTCGACAGATTTCTTACAGACTTTCTCAAGGGGATGCGGGAGGAGGACGTCCTTCTCATCACGGCCGACCACGGCTGCGACCCCGCGACCCCCTCGACCGACCATTCCCGCGAATACACCCCCATGCTCATCTACGGGAAGGGGGTCAAGGCAGGGGTGGACCTCGGGACCCGTCCCACCTTTGCGGATATCTCGGCGACCGTGCTCGACTACTTCGGCGTCCCGCAGAGGGAGACGCGCGGCACAAGCTTTTGGAATGAGGTGAAGGCATGACAGACGGCGAGCTTATGATGCTTGCCCAGCGGGCAAGGGAGCATTCCTATTCCCCCTATTCGGGGTTCTGCGTGGGCGCGGCACTTCTCACAAAAAGCGGCAGGGTCTACCTTGGCTGCAATATCGAGAACGCGGGGTATTCGGCGACCAACTGTGCCGAGCGGACGGCGATCTTCAAGGCGGTGAGCGAGGGAGAACGGGAGTTCGAGGCCATCGCGATCGTCGGCGGGAGAAGAGGGGAGACCGCGCCCCTCACCGCCCCCTGCGGCGTCTGCCGTCAGGTGCTCTCCGAGTTTTGCCCCGAGGATTTTAAAATTCTCCTCGGCGATCCCCAAAAATATTACACTTATACGCTGAAATCGTTACTTCCTCTTTCCTTCGGCGCGAAGGATCTTTGACCCTTAAAACCGTATGAAAAAGAAATTTTTAAAAGTATCCGCACTCCTTCTCTCCGCGCTCTTTTTCGGCGCGACGCTCGCGGGCTGCGACCTCAATCTCGGCTCCTCGGGCGGCGGTCAGGGAAATCAGGGCGAGCAGGGCAATCAAGGCAGCCAAGGTAATCAGGGAAATCAGGGCGAGCAGAAGCAGAAGCTTCCCACCCCCGAGGTCACGATCTCCGAGGACGGCGTTGCCTCATGGGAGGCCGTCGGCGGCGCGCTCTATTACCTCTATAAAATTGACGGCGGCAATGAGACGCCCATCACGGAGCTCTTTCTTCAGCTTGAAGAGGGGCAGTCCGTCACAGTCAAGGCCGTGAGCAATTCGGACGACCGCGCGGACAGCGATTTCTCCGAGCCCAAGACCTATCGGCAGGGGGATATCGTCCCGCTCACCTTCTATGCCGTCAACGATCTGCACGGCAAGTTCATGGATGCGTCCAACCAGCCCGGCGTCGACGAATTCACGACATATATGAAAGATTTATACACCGACCCTGCCCGCGAGGAGGTGCTTTTGTCCTCGGGCGACATGTGGCAGGGGACCGTCGAATCCTCCTCCAACAAGGGGCAGCTCATGACGGAGTGGATGAACGACGTCGGCTTTGTCTCCATGACCCTCGGCAACCATGAGTACGATTGGGGAAACGACGCCCTCACGCCCAACAGCGAGACTGCGGAATTCCCCTTCCTCGGCATCAACGTTACCTACAACGGCAGCATGCCCTCCTATTGCAGTGCATCTACCGTTGTCGAAAGGAGCGGGGTGAGGATCGGCATCATCGGCGCGATCGGCGACTGCCTCTCCTCCATTTCGGGCGAATTCCAGACGGGGCTCTCCTTTGCAACGGGGAGCCGCCTCACGACTCTCGTCAAGAATGAGGCCAATCGCCTCAGGAATGAGGAGGACTGCGACTTTATCGTCTATTCCATCCACGACGGCGGCGAGGATTTCTCCGCGGGCATCAACTCCGTCAAAAATTCCGACATGGCCTGGTACGACAGCTCCCTTTCCGACGGGTATGTCGACCTCGTCTTTGAGGGCCATTCCCATCAGCAGTATATTTTAAAGGACGAATACGGCGTCTACCATATGCAGGGCGGCGGCGAAAACAAGGCCGTCAGCTGTGCGGAGGTCACCTTCAACGTCGCCACGGGGGACTACACCGTGGAGCCGAAACTCGTCGGGAGCTCCATCTATGCGAAGAGCTCCATCAAGGACGACCCCATCGTGGAAGAGCTGTACGAGAAATATTTCCCCGACAGCGATCCCTATCACGACATCCTCGGCAGAAATTCCATGCAAAGGAACTCCTCGACCATTCTCTCGACGGTCGCACGGCTGTATTACGAAAAGGGCGTCGAGGAATGGGGGAGCGAATACGGGAGTAAGCTTGTCGCAGGCGGCGGCTATCTCAACGCCCGCAGTCCCTACAATATCAATGCGGGCAACATCACCTATTCCCAGCTCTATTCCGTGCTTCCCTTTGACAATCACATCATCCTCGGGGAGGTGACGGGCTCCGCGCTCAAGAGCTTCCTTGAACGCAGATACAGCAATTATAACAAGTACACAATCTATACGACGATCGAAAACAGCGCAATCTCGGATAACGCAAAATACTACATCATCGTGGATACCTATACATCCTATTACCGCTCCAATAACATCAAGGAGATCGCCCGTCTCGGTGACATCTACGCCCGCGATCTGCTTGCGGAGTTCATCAAGGGCGGCGGCTGGGAATCATAGGGAGGCTCGCTTATGCGAATGTACGATATTATCAAGAGGAAGCGGGACGGAGAAGAGCTCTCCACTGAGGAGATCAACTTCTTCATCCGCGGCGTCACGGACGGGAGCATTCCCGACTATCAGATCTCCGCGTTCTGCATGGCCGTCTACTTCAGAGGCATGACGGTGCGGGAGACCTGCGATTTGACGTATGCCGTGCGTGACTCGGGCGAAAGGCTATCCTTCTCCTTTGACGGCGTCCGCGTCGACAAGCACTCGACGGGCGGCGTGGGGGACAAGACCAGTCTCGTCGTCGCGCCCATCGTCGCCTCGTACGGGGTGAAGGTCGCCAAGATGAGCGGCCGCGGCCTCGGTCACACGGGCGGCACCGTCGATAAGCTCGAGGCCATCGACGGCTTCCGCACCACCCTCTCGGATGAGGAATTTGTCTCGCAGGTCAATTCGATCGGCCTTGCCATCGTCGGTCAGAGCAGGCAGTTTGCCCCCGCCGACAAAAAGCTGTACGCCCTCCGCGACGTTACGGCGACCGTCGACAGCATGCCGCTCATCGCCGCAAGCATCATGGGCAAAAAGCTCGCCGCCGACGACGACTGCATCGTGCTCGACGTCAAGACGGGCAGCGGCTCCTTTATGAAGACGGCGGAAAAGAGCAGGGAGCTCGCCCGCCTCATGGTGGACATCGGCAAAAATGCGGGCAAGAGAACAGTCGCCCTCATCACCGACATGGACCGCCCTTTAGGCTATGCGATCGGCAATTCTCTCGAGGTCATAGAGGCCGTCGAGACGCTCAACGGCCGCGGCCCCGCGGATCTCACCGAGGTTTGCCTCGCCCTTGCCTCTCACATGCTCTCCCTCGCAGGGAAGGGCACCGTGGAGGAGTGCAGGCGGCTTGCGGAGGAGGCGATCGCGGACGGCTCCGCGCTTTCGAAGCTTGTTGAGACGGTCAGAGCGCAGGGCGGAGATCCCGAGCGGATCCTGCACCCCGAGACCTTTCAGAGGGCAAAATATTCCTGCTCCGTCACAGCGGATCGGGATGGCTATATCTCCCATGTGGACACCGAGAGCTACGGCATCGCAAGCCTTCTCCTCGGCGCGGGCCGCAACACCGCAGAGGACAGCATCGACTATTCTGCGGGCATCCTTCTCAGGAGGAAGACGGGCGAGCTCGTGCATAAGGGCGAGGAGCTTGCCACCCTGTTTGCAAATGACCGTGCGCTCTTCGGCCCCGCGGCCGAGAGACTCCGCGCCGCAACGGTATTTTCCTCCGAAAAGCCCGCCGAGGAGCCCCTCGTCTACGACATCGTGACGTAAAAAAAGGGAGGGCATGAAGCGGTCCCTCCATGAGAACAGCAAAGACTATGGCAAAGTTATACTTTAAATTCGGCGCGATGGGGTGCTCCAAGACGGCGCAGGCTCTCATCACCAAGTTCAATTACGAGGAGCGGAATATGAAAGTGCTCCTCTTAAAGCCCGCCATCGATACCCGCGACGGCGCCGCCGTTCTGAGGTCCCGCATCGGCCTCATGCAGGACGCCGTCGCCGTTCCCGCGGACGAGGACCTCTATAGGCTGTATACCGAGAAATATTCCGACTGCGACGTCATTATCGTCGATGAGTGCCAATTTCTCACGCCTGAGCAGGTCGACAATCTCTCCGATCTTGTCATTGATAAAAACATTCCCGTGCTCTGTTTCGGCCTCGCAACCGACTTCACCACCCACCTCTTCCCGGGGAGCAAGCGGCTCTTTGAGATCGCGGAATCCATCAGCGAGATCAAGTCGGTATGCACCTGCGGGGCAAAGGCCACGGTGAACGCGCGGCTCGACGACGAGGGGAACATCGTGACGGAGGGCTCGCAGGTCCTCCTCGGCGGGAACGACAGATATGTCCCGATGTGCCGCCGCTGCTGGCTCAAAAAGTGCGGGAAACTGTGAGGGGGATTCGCTACTTCGGCATTCCAATCACGTCATGGTGAGCTCCGTCGAACCATCACCGCAGCAAAAATAAGGTGATCCTTCGACTGCGCTCAGGATGACGTAATCAGAACGCTTTCGTGGAAGCCCAAGTCTACCCCCTTTTGGGGGAGGCTCCGCCGTAGGCGGTGGTGGGGGTTACCCCTCAAAATCACAAAAAATAAGCAAAAATCATTAGGAGCGAAAGAGATATGAAAAAAGTTTTCAACCGATTTTTGACATTTGGTCTTTCGATCGCGATGCTCTTCGGGTTCATCACTTCGAACCCGCTGCCTCAGCCGACCGTCACAGCCGACGCGGCTACCACTGCCGATAGCTACTACAGCGGCATCACTGCAACTGAGGATACAGCTCTCTTAGGCCAGCTTCACGACCTCATCACCAGAACGCACAAGACGTATACGTCCTATAAAGGTTTAAATTCTATTTTCCCGAAATCCGACCCCGGGCTTGACGGGAAAGGTTTTGTGGAATTCTATACCCATGAGACAATCACTACCGGCTTTGGAAGTGCACCGGGTGTCGGTAACAAAGAACATGTTTGGCCGAAAAGTTTGTCAAAACAGAGTAACGGTAATAATTTGTGGGAAACAAGTGGCGCCGGTGCGGATCTGCTTCATATCAGACCCACGGAATACACCACGAACAACTTGCGCAACAATGACAAGTACGGCGAAGTGACGGGCGGTACAGCAGTCAATTCAAAGGCGGGTCATCTCGCCGGCTATCATACCGGCGGCGTATTCGAGCCCAATGACAATGTCAAGGGCGATGTCGCGCGCATTGTCATGTACGTCTATACACATTACAATACCTATTCCAATAGCAGCGTTTTCGGAAGTTATGCTTCGACAAACGGTTCAGGAAGTAGCTCCTATTTCGGAAAATTGACGTTCACGCAAATCATGTCTGCAAGCAATGAAGCGGCTGCGATCGATCTTCTTCTCGAGTGGAATGAATTGGATGAAGTCGATGACATCGAAAGAACGCGCAATAACGTGGCATTCGATGAACAAGGCAACCGCAATCCGTTTATCGACCATCCCGAGTTTGCCTCGGCCATCTGGGGAGACGGGACCTACACGCCCGATCCCGATATCGGCGGCGGCGAGGAGCCGGGCGGCGGCGGTCAGCAGGGCGGCGAGTCGGGCGAGGTCTTTACGCCTCTCACCAAGCCCGTCGCAGGCACGTCCTACTATCTCGCCATGGACGTGAACGGCACCTATCAGTATGTGACGGGAAAGATGGTCAACACCTATTATCTCGAGGCCACGACAGACATCTCGCAGGCGGCCGAGTTCACTCTCACCGCACAGGGAAACGGCTGGGTCATAAAGACGGGCTCAAGCTTTTTGCAGATCGCACTGAACGGGACGCATGTCAACGCTGTCTTCGGCACATCGAGCACGGGCGTCTGGAATTGGGACGAGGAGCTCGGGATCTTTATTTGGGACGATCTCTATTATCTCGGCAATTTCGGAGAGCATACCGACAGCGTTGCGGGCCAATCCATGGATAACTATAAGGAAGGTGACTATTTCGCCTACCTCGGCACCTATGGGGAGCCGGGTGAGTCGGGCGGTGAAGGACCCGGCGGCGAGGAGCCCGGTGGTGAGGAGCCGGGCGGCGAGCAGGGCACGGTCGCCGCATTCCAAAGCGCGGTCGCCGCGATCAAAACGGAGGGCTCGCTTGCACTGCGCTATACCTCGCTCCGCAGGGCGATCGTTGCCTACAACGCCCTTTCGGATGCCGACAAGCAGCTTGTGCAGGACGAGTATGAGACGCTTGCGGCGGCGATCGGGGAATACAACGCACTTGTCGCGTCCTACAATGAGGATGCGGGGAAAGCGGGGAGCGGAGCTCTCGCGGGCGTCGCATGAGGTACACGGCCATGAAAAAGACGATCATTTCATTTTTAATAACAGCATGCCTTGCGGGAAGCGTCTGTCTTGCCGCCTGCGATCCCGTGGAGGGGGGAACGAACGGAGGAGGGGACGACCCCTTTGACGCTCTCAATACGATGCTTGAGGCAGACTATGCGGGCATCAACGTCACCGTCACCGATACCTTTGACGAGGGCGTGCTCACCTCCGTCTACAATGTCACCTTTGCGGAGAATGCCGTGCAGGTCGCCTATGCCGTCGAGCGGTTTACGGAGCTTTCCCTCGAGGGCAGTCCCTCCTCCGAAAAGCAGAGCCTCACGGGTGAGGTGCTCTTTGCGGAGGGCGGCGTGACCCTTCTGAACGGCGACGACATCGGCCTCACCGCCGCGGACTTCGAGGGTGGTCTTCGGTTCAAGGAGGAATATTTTTCCAACCCCGATTTCACGGGCATCTATCTCATCTCTGAGGTCAAGGACCCCGACGCCTTCTTCGGCAGAAAGGGATACAAGGACATGCGCGTGAATGCGACCTTCCTCGAGACCTTTTACGACATCGAGATCTCCTGCACCTCCCCGCTCGGGAACGAGGTGCTGATAGAATACACCTTCAAGTATTGACTCAGGCCCTGCCCGTCGCAGACGGGGAAGAAAAACATTGTCTTTTCGCAAAAGAATTTGCGTCCAACCGATTGCTTTCTCCCCCGACCTGTGATATAATGTATCAGGGTAAGGCCCTCGGAGGATGCGAATGTTTGAGCTGAGAAAAATCGGGTTCATAAAGAGGGCGTCCGCGCTCCTTTTGGACGCGATCCTGCTTGCAGTCCTCACGACGGGCTTCATGTGGATCATCTCTCTCATCTGTAATTTTCAGGAGCAGTCCGCACTCTCCGAGCGGTACATGACGGAGTGGTACGACTATCAGAAGGACTGCATCCCCACCGTCGCGGAGCATTACGGCTTTGATTACACCGTGACCTACGACGAGGGGGGTGTCATTACCGAATCCTCCGTCACCAAGGACGGCGTGGCGTGCGGGATCGAGGACATTCTGCCCGAGCTCGTCAGGGACATGGCCGATGCCTGCGATTTCACGTTTACACAGCTCGAGGAGGGGGGCTATACCCTCACTGCGCCCGACGGATCGCCCTCAAGCCTCACCGCGCTTGCGGACGCACTGCAGGAGCTTGAGGAGGGGGAGCGACCCGCAATGTCGGAGATGTACCTCCGCTATGCCGCGCTCACGCCCCTCGGCACTGTAAACAGACAGCGGGACCTCGTCAATTCCATGCTCATCATGATGATCTCCGTCGGCCTGTTGCTTTCCTATCTCATTCTCGAATTTATTCTTCCCATCATCTTCAAAAACGGTCAGACGGTGGGGAAAAAGGTGTTCTCGATCTGTCTCGTGCGGCCCGACTGCGTCAGGATCACGACGCTCTCGCTGTTTGCACGGACCTTCCTCGGCAAATATGCCGTCGAGACGATGTTCCCAGTCCTTCTCATCTTTATGCTTCTCTCGGGGAATCTCGGCATGCTGGCCATCATCCTCTTCGCCGCGATCACCATTCTCAACATCATCCTCTACTTTGCAACAAAGAATCATACGCCCATCCACGACATCTTCGCTTACACGGTGGCCGCGGATATGAAGGAGCAGATGATCTTCGCCTCCGAGGAGGAGCTCAACCAAATGAAGGCCGAGCTTCAGAGGGAGGCAGTGCAGAGGGAAAAAAATATTTGAGTCCGATTTGTTCTACGATAAAAATACGAACGGAAAAGGAAAAGGTATGAAAGTTGTCTTAAAGCATCTGACCAAGATCTTCCCGAGCCGCGACAAGAAGGACAAGAGTGCCGAGGTGGTCGCCGTCAACGATTTCAATCTCGAGATCCCCGACGGCAAGCTCATCGGTCTGCTCGGACCATCGGGCTGCGGCAAAAGCACCACGCTGTTTATGATCAGCGGGCTGGAGGAGCCTACGAGCGGCAGGATCTATTTCGGTGACGACGACGTCACCGCGCTCGCACCCGAGAACAGGGGCATCGGCCTCGTGTTCCAGAATTATGCGCTTTACCCGCACATGACCGTACAACAGAATATTCTGTTCCCTCTACAGAATCTGAAGGGGGAAAACAGGCTCTCCAAGGAGGATATGCTCAAACGCGCCAACGAAGCGGCCCGTCTCGTCCAGATCGGCGAGTACATGAACCGCAAACCGTCCGAGCTCTCGGGCGGTCAACAGCAGCGCGTTGCCATCGCCCGTGCACTTGTCAAAATGCCCCGCGTTCTCCTCTTGGACGAGCCTCTTTCTAATTTGGACGCCCGTCTCCGTCTGCAGACCCGCGAGGAGATCAGGCGCATCCAGCGCGATACCCAGATCACGACGATCTTCGTCACCCACGATCAGGAGGAGGCAATGTCCATCTCCGACTTTATCGTCGTCATGAAGCTCGGCGTCATTATGCAGACGGGCAAGCCCCAGTGGGTGTACGACGACCCCGCCAACCTCTTTGTCGCAAAATTCCTCGGCACGCCGCCCATCAACGTCTTCCGCGGCCGCGTCGAGGGCGGCAAGCTGTACATCGGCGAGGAGAACGTTCTCGACGTCGACGGCGTGGAGGATCAGGAGGTCTTTGTCGGCATCCGTCCCGAGGGCTTTATCCTCGACAAGGAGGGCAGGATGACCTGCACCGTCTCGGGCGTCGACGTCATGGGCAGGGATGTCTCCGTCGTCTCGTCCAACGAGGCGGCCGTCAGCCCGCTTGTCCGCTCCATCATCTCCTCGGACGAGATGGGGAACATTCAGGGCACGACCGCAAGCTTCAACCTCAAGCCGCATAAGGTGTTCCTCTTCAACAAGGAAACGGAGGAGCGCGTTCGCTTCGGCGAGCAGGTGGCGGCCCACGAGAGGATGCTCGAGGAGATGCGGGCGGAGGGACAGGATTACACGACCCACGAGGGCCCGCTCCCGAGGGAGCAGGACGACAAGCCCAAGGAGGAGGTCGCCGTTCCCGAGAAAAAGGGCCTGCTTGCCAAGGTGAAGAGCCTTTTCGGCAAAAAGCCCGCCCCCGCGCAGGCTCCCGTCGAGGAGATACCCGCCGAAGAACCCCCTCAGGAACCCGCTGCGGAAGAGCCCGACTCCCCCGAAGAAACCACGGATAGCGAGGCGAAGGAATGACGGAAGAAATCAACGGTAACATCATTCAGGATACACAGCCGCAGGAGACCAATTCGCTGAGGGCACGCGCCCGTCAGTATGCGCCCGTCCTCTGCTGGATCCCGATCGTCGTTCTCTGTCTGCTCGGGGTCGTGCTGTTCCTGTTTCCCATTGCAAATGTCGTCGTGGCATCGGATGCAAGGCTGACGGGCTACGGCGTCTTTCAGGGGGATTGGCTGTCGGGCCTCAAGACGCCCGTCATAGTCACGCTCATCCTTGCCTGTGTCTGCCTTCCCGCAGGCGTCACGGCGGCGGTCCTTAAGAAGTATCGCACCTCTCTCGGTTGGGAAATTCTTGCGGTCACCGTCTCCTTCGGCCTGCTCGCGACGGGTGTAGGACAGGCGATATGGCTGAATTCCATGAGCTTTGCCCCCGGGACCTTCTCGATCCTCTGCATCGTGTTCGGCAGCGTGACGCTGCTCCTCTCGGGGATAGAGATGGCCATCCACATGGCACTTGTCGCAGACAATGCGACGCGTGCACTCTGGAAATCGGAGTTCAATCACTACAAGGGCTGGCTGTATTTGCTGCCCGTGCTCGTGCTCCTCGGAATCTTCACCGTCTGGCCCATCTTCAATACGATCAGGATGGCCTTCCTCAACGGCTATAAGTCCCTCGATGAGGTCGGCGGGCAGACCTTCACGTTCGGCATCGAAAATTTCCGGTCGGTCATGCGGTACCGCGGATTTTTGACCTGCCTCGGCAACACGATGCTTCTGACCGTCATTACCGTGCCGCTCTCCACGATGCTCGCACTCCTCGTCGCGGTCGCACTCAATTCCATCAAACCGCTGAGGCGGCTCTTCCAAACAATTTTCTTCCTTCCCTACGTCACCAACGCCATTGCGATCGGTATGGTCTTCATGGCCATGTTCCAGATGGTCGGCGCGGATGTGGGCGAGCCCACCTCGATCGGCATCATCAACAGGGTGATCGTCGCATTCGGCGGCAAGAGGATCAACTGGGTCAACGCAGGGTCGGGCTACTGGTCGAACATGTTCGTCCTCATCATTTATATCGTATGGAACGCATTGCCCTTCAAGATCCTCGTGCTTCTCGGAGGGCTTCAGGGCGTGAATAAGCAATATTACGATGCCGCCAAGGTGGACGGGGCTTCGCGGCTCCGCACCTTCTGGCGCATCACCGTGCCGCTTCTCTCGCCCATGATCGCCTATGTCGTCATTACGGGCTTTATCGGCGGCTTTAAGGAATATTCGAGCATCGTCGGTATCTTCGGCGACACGATGGGTCCCATCGGCGATGCGGGACGGCT
This sequence comes from uncultured Clostridia bacterium, assembly GCA_947627515.1. Taxonomy (GTDB): domain Bacteria; phylum Bacillota; class Clostridia; order Christensenellales; family Borkfalkiaceae; genus Gallimonas. Next base: position 34,639 of record CANQWI010000003.1, on the reverse strand, counting down.
GAACACGATGGTCGGCTTCATCTATGACTGTATCAGCGGCAATGACCAAGGGCGCGCAAGCGCGGCGGCACTCATCCTGTTTGCGATCATATTTGTTGTCACGATGATCAATATGTACGTGAGCAAGAAGAAGGTCCACTACTAAGGGAGGAGAGCATGGAAGACCAAATCATTGAACAAGAAAACAATCTGACGCCCGCTCCCGAGACAGAGGGGACGCCCGAGGGAATGAAGGAAAAGGACATCAAATCCGTCGCCAAACGGCAGAGGGTCATAAGGATCCTCGTCAAGGTGGGTCTGTACCTCTTCCTCACGATCATGGCGATCATCGTCATTTTCCCGTTCTATTGGATGCTGATCTCCTCGGTCAAGACCGTCGACGAGTACAACAACTCCGCGACGCTTTGGCCCTCCGAATTCGTCTGGGCAAACTACACCCGCGCCTTCATGACGTTCACCTGCCGCAGCTGCAAGCATGAGTTCTACTCTCTGAGCAGGCCCACGGTCTGCCCCATCTGCGGCCTGACGGCGGCCGCGGGGTCGGCCGAGCAGGTCACTGCCTTTGCGGACGCAGGCCTCAACCTCGGTCAGCTCTTTTTGAACACAGTTCTTGTCGGCGTCGTCTCGACCCTGCTCTCCCTCGTCATTACAGTGCTTGCGGCCTATGCGTTCGCAAGGCTTGACTTCAAGGGAAAGGGCGTCCTGTTCGCGCTTCTGCTTGCGACCATGATGATCCCCGGCGAGCTCTTTACGGTCACCAATTACACGACGGTCTCGAATTTCGGCTGGATCTCGAATACGACGAACCCGAGCGACATGCAGAAATTCAACGCCTTCCTGTCCCTCGTGATACCCTTCCTCGTCAGCGTGTTCTATATCTACCTTTTGCGGCAGAACTTCATGCAGATCCCCAACGAACTGTATCTCGCCGCCAAGGTGGACGGGACAAGCGATCTGAAGTATCTGTGGAAGGTGATGATCCCGCTGTCCGCACCCACGCTCGTCTCTATCACGATCCTGAAGATGATGGGCGCATGGAACAGCTACATCTGGCCGAGGCTTGTCGCAAAGAACTCCTTCACGCTCGTCACGGTCGGTCTGCGAGGCGCGACATTTACGGATCCGATCACGGAAATGACGAACTACCCCGCACAGATGGCAGCCGTCCTGATCGTCACGATCCCGCTCCTGCTCGTATTCATCTTCTTCCGCAAATACATCATGCGCGGCGTGTCCCACAGCGGCCTTAAGGGCTGATCCCAAAGCAAAAATAATTAAAAAGGAGATAAAAATGAAGAAAATCGGCACATTGTTATTGAGCGGCCTTCTGGCCACCGCGATGGTCCTCCCGTTTGTCGGCTGTGACGGATCCAACGGCGGCAACGGGGGCGGCTCCGGCAGCCTCGGCGGACTCACGGGCGGCGGCAACAATCAGAACAAGGAGTTTGAGCTCCCCGAGGGAGGCTTCGATCTCACCAAACCGGTGACGATCTCCTTCTATCACACGATGGGTGCTGATCTCCGTGACGTGCTCGACCGCCACATCAAGGAGTTCCAGAAGCTCTATCCCAACATCACGATCGAGCATCAGCAGACGGGCAGCTATGAGGACGTCCGCGACCAGATCGTGACCGAGCTCAGCTCCAACACAGGCAACCAGCCCAACATCGCGTACTGCTATCCCGACCACGTCGCGCTCTTCAACAATTCGAGTGCCGTGCTCCCGCTCAACGACTTCCTCTATGACGGGAAATATAAGGATGCCACGATCAAGCAGGGCAAGCTGGACGAAAACGGCGATCCCGTCTATCAGCGCGACGAGAACGACGAGATCGTGTACAATTCCTACGACATCCCGCTCGTGGAGACCGTGGACGCGCCCCTTGCAATGACTGAGGCCGAGAAGGACTCCTTCATTCAGGGCTATTATCAGGAGGGCTACAAGTTCGGCGACGAGTCGACGATGTACACCCTGCCCTTCTCCAAGTCGACGGAGGTCCTCTTCTACGACGAGACCTTCTTCAAGGCAAACGGCCTCACTCCGCCCACCACTTGGGATGAGATGTGGAGGGTCTGCGATGCGATCAAGGAGAAGGACCCCAACTGTATTCCTCTCGGCTATGACTCCGAATCCAACTGGTTCATCACCATGTGCGAGCAGTACGGCTCGGAATACACTTCCTCCGAGGGGAACAAGTACCGCTTCGACAACCCGACCAACCGCGCCTTCGTGCAGAAGCTCGTCGAAATGCATGACGAGGGCTACTTCACCACGCAGGCCATCTACGGGAAGTACACCTCCTACCTCTTCAAATCCACGGACGGCAGAAGATGCTACATGTGCATCGGCTCCTCCGCAGGCGCAAAGAATCAGGCCCCCTCGGCCTCGGGTACCTCCTATCCCTTCAAGGTAGGCATCACGTCCATCCCGCAGGTCAACAAGGATAATCCCAAGGTCATTTCGCAGGGCCCGTCCATCTGTATCTTCAAGAATGACGACCCGCAGAAGGTCCTCGCAAGCTGGCTGTTTGCCAAATACTTCACCACGAACGTCGCCTTTCAGGCACAGTTCTCTACGGCGTCAGGGTACGTTCCCGTCCTCAATCTCGACACGATGAAGACCAACGCCACCTACAAGGAGACGCTTGACAACGCCACCAAGGACAATCCCGAAATCGTAAACGACAACTCCTACATCACTGCGCTCTCCGCACTTGTCTGCATGCAGCAGGAAAATGCATACTACACCTCTCCCGCATTTGTCGGCTCCTCCAGAGCCCGCGATGAGGTGGGGAAGCTTCTTCAGGCTGTGCTGACAGGCAGTAAGACGCTCGATCAGGCATTCAAGGATGCCATCGACGAATGTGAGTACTTCTCACCCTCGGGGAAATAAACGATGAAAAAATTATTCAAATCGCTTCTGGCACTTCTGTGCGCCGTTGTCTTTGTGCTTCCCGTGCTCGCGGGCTGCGGGGAAAATTCCGGCGGGTCTCAGGGAAATGAGACTCCCGGCGGGAACCAGCAGGGCGGCGAGACTTCCGGCGGGAACCAGCAGGGCGGGAATCAGGAGACTGTAGACTATGTCTCTGAGCTCCATCTCGACCTTTCCAGCAATTCCAAGAAGCAGGAGGTTAAAGTCCGTCTCTACATCGACGGCGATACCACCCACTTCGACCCCGTCAAAACTTCCAAATTCACCACCTACAACGCCTCCGACTTCGCCAAGACGGACGGCTACATCAAGGCAAGATATCTCGCCGTGAATACGCCCGAGTCCACAGGCCACATCGAGAAGTGGGGGAAGAAGGCCTCCGACTTCACCTATGAGCACCTCAGGGACGCGGAAGCCATCATTGTCGAGTCCGACGATGAGAAGTGGAACATCGACTCCACGGGCGAGAGATACACGCTTTGGATTTGGTATGTTCCGGACGGCAAAGAGGTCACGGTGGATAATTTCCGCAACCTCAATGTGGAAATTTTGCAGAACGGCCTCGCCACGGCGTCCAACACCGCCAACAACCGCTACGGGGATATCGCCATGGCCGCGCTCAATCAGGCCAAGGCGCAGAGGCTCTACGTCTTTGCCCCCGCCAGCAAGAAGGACCCCAACTTCTTCGAGGGCGGCGCGATCGAAATGGATATCAAATATCTCCGCGCCAATCTTGAGGAGTACATCGACAAGGCTGTCCGCGTCGAGGGCCTCATCACGGCAAGATTCAGCGAATCCGTCTATCTTGAGTACCTCGATAAGGAAACGGGCAACACCTACGGCTTCCCCGTGTACTACGGCTTCCAGTCGGGCGAAATTCTGAGGGTCCTCACCCCCGGGAACTATGTCTCCGTGCGCGGCAGCGTCAACTTCTTCGACCCCGAAAAGAACGGTAAGGGCACCTATCAGATCTCGGGCGTCAAGGCTGACCCCTATTATCCCAATGACGAGGGCAACAGCCGCGTGATCGACCTGCCCGAGGGCGTCTCGAAGACCCCTGCCTACAAGACGACCACGATCGACCGGCTTCTTTCGACCAACAAGGTGAACGTCACCTTCAGCACGACGGACGAGGACGGCGAGGACATCACCAAAAGCGTCGAAATGGTCTATGCCGAGGCATATCTCAGTACCACCGTTTGTCTTGAAAATCTCACCGTCGTGGACGGCTATGTCACCAAGTCGGGCGACAGCAAGGACACGATCACGCTCTACTGCACAGACGCGAACGGCAAAAAGATCTCCATCCGCATGGCGGAACCCTTCTATGATCCCGACGATCCCGAGCGTCTCCTCGGCAAGGAGGACTTCCTCGACAAGACCGTCAACATCAAGGGACTCATCGAGGCATATTATGCCGATAAGGTCTCTTGGGATACCTATCCTTATCAGATCAAGGTCCCCGCACTCGACTGCATCGAGGTCCTCGACTGACGGTAAAGCTGCGTTTCAATGTTGCAATTTTTAAATAAAAAAATCAAACAAGGAGAACAGGTATGAAGAAAAAATGGCTGATTGGTCTTGCGACGGGTGCAATGGCACTCGCCATGTGCTTCGGCTTCGTCGCTTGCGGCGGCGAAGGGAACGGTGGCGGGAACGGCGGCGAAACCCCCGGCGGCAACCAGTCCACGACCGATGAACAGATCGCTTCTGCCGCGATCGAGAACATCAGGACGATGTACATTGAGAAGGAGGTCGAGACGCGCAAGGACTACACTGTCCTCGGTCAGACCCGCCTTTCCAACGGCAACTTCGCGCCCATCGTATGGACCGTCACCTCCGACGTCGCGGATATCACCTCCTACGTCAAGATCGGCACCATGGATGAGGCAACCAAACAGGTCACCATCGGTATTACGCAGGGCGAGCAGGATATCGAGTATATGCTGAAGGCCTCCGTCACCGTCGGTGAGGTCACCAAATCCACCGAATTCAGGCACACGATCCCCGCAGTGGCGAGAAAGGCCGCAGGCACAGAGGCAGATCCCTACTCCGTCGCCAACGTCATGGACATCGCGGAGGGCATCGGCGAGGTCGGGGCATACTATTATGCCGACGCCGATAAGGGACAGGCGGTCCCCACCCGCGTTTGGGTCACAGGCTATATCGTGGATTGCGGCAATGGCGAATACGCCCAAGGGGCAGTCAGCTGGGTCTATATCGCCGATAAGTATGAGGAGGGCAAGACGTATGACCATACCAACTCCCTCTGTATCTTCAGGATCGAATATAATGATGTCCTGACAGCGTTCTCCGATCTCAAGCTCGGTGCCAAAATGACCGTCAACGGCCATATCGAATGGTATCAGGGCAAGAGCGATTCTGCGCCCTATGCGGAGCTCGCTTCCTTCAAGATAAGCGACAACAACTACAGCTCCGTTTACTGCAACAAGCTTGAAAAAGACCAGCTTACTCCCAAGCAGCAGGCCGAGCAGGCTCTCGAAGCAGTCAAGGATTCCTACAGGTACAATGCAGCAGGACAGATCGAGCTTCCCAAGCCCGCCTCCAGCGTCGTTACCTTTGCATGGACCTCGAGCGATTCCGACTACACCGTGACTGACGGCAAGCTCAACATCGGCTCGCTTCCCGCACAGGATAAGACCTTTACCCTCACAGTGAAGGCGACCTGCAAGGGCGAAGAGGCGGAGAAGACCGTCAACGTCACCGTCAAAGCGGCTGTCGTTCAGCCTCAGGACGGCCTGCTCCTCACCCTCGACAGCCTGTTCCCCGGGATCTACAGCTCCTCCTACTCCGGCTTTAACGCTGAGCACGATGTCGGCACCTATAAGGTCACGACCAATCAGGTCATGGCAAGCCAGAACACGTCCTATCCCGAGGAGCTCCAGCTTCAGGCGAAGAACGGTACGATCACCGTAAGCGGGTTGTTCAATAAGCTCGTGATCGTCGTCAAGACGGGTGCGTCCTATGATCTCAACAAGCCCACCGTCAAGTGCGGCGCGAATGAGATCCGGGGCAGTGAGGATAAGGGCGTCACAGATACCTCAAACGCAAGCAACAAGGTCTATACCATCACCTATGATCTTCCCGGTGAAGGCGAATACACCGTCACCAATGCCAGCGGCTACGCGATGTATATCTCTTCCCTTACCTTCACGGAGGGCGAGGATACCCGTAGCGCACAGGAGAAGGTCACTGCCGCGCTCAACGCGCTCGCTTCCACCTTCACCGTCACCAAGGCAGGGGATACAACGCTTCCCGCTTCCACGGTAAACGGCGTCACGTTCACGTGGACCTCTTCGCAGACGACCTATCCCATCGCGCAGACCAAGATCACGGTCAATGAGCTTCCCGATACTCCCGCAACGGTCGAAGCAACCGTTACGGCCACCTGCGGAACAGAGTCCGTCACCGACAACAAAAAGACCGTCACCATCACCATCAATGCCAAGAGCACCACGCCTGTTGGCGGGACGCTTGAATTGACGAGAGAGAGCGTGTTTGCGGGAGTCACCGGAACCGGCTATGCCGCTCATGATGGTGCGCACACCGTTGGCGGCACCGAAGTGACGACCAGCAACGTATTGGGAACCGATAATTATTATAACGGCACGTCAAATTTACCTTTCGGCTTCACCGTTTTGCAGTTCAAGAAAAATGGGAGCTCTCTTACGCTGAAAGGTACATTCACAAAGATCGTTGTCGTGCTCGCATCGTCCCATAAGTATGATTCGGCAGATAAACTCACCATCACAGCCGGCTCTACGACGCTGACAGAGACCACACATTCCGAGGCAGATGCGAATTTCTCGGATGGAACGTACGACTGGAAATTGTATACGATTGAGTATGATGTTACTACGTCGGGCGAACAGACCATCACCTTCAAGGGTGCCGCTCACGCATTGTATGTCAAGTCCATTACTCTTACGGGTACTGCCAGCGGCGGCTCTGTAACTCCCGAACCCGGTCCCTCGGACGCGCTCTACACGCTCGACACTGTCAAGGCATCAGACGGCACGAACAACACCTATGCAGGCAACTGCGATATCGATGTCAACGGCGTGACGTGGAATCTCGAAGGCAACTCCACACAGCACCCCTGGCGTCTTGGCGGCGGCAAGAATACCGCGCTTTCCAATCAGGACCGCAAGATCACCTCCAAGGATCAGATCACGGGCAAGGTTGCCAAGATCGTGATCGCCTTTGGTGCGGGGAGAAGCGGGACCAATGACAACAACGAGCCCTTCATCACCGTAAATTCCCTTACGCTCAATGTCTACACGGCCGACCCTGCAACGGGTGCTCAGCCCGCCTTCACAAGGTCGCTCCGGTTCACTGAGAACGGCACCGTGACGGCTGAGGCGGGGGACGAGGATTGGACGAATTGCTACTACCAGCTCGTCTTTAACCTCACGACCTCATCCACCTCAACTGCCACCGGCCAGAACAGCTATGTCACCGTAAAGAGCATGACGTTCTACGCTGCTTCCTCCTCCGAGACCAATACGGACGCGCAAAAGGTGGCGGCAGCGAAAGCTGCACTTCTCGAGGCTTGGGACAACAAGGAATTCTCAAAGGTTGAGGACACCGCCCTCCCACTGCTTGAGAGCGGCGCGACGCTTGCATGGACTTTGAAGACGGGCCATGAGAACCTCGTCGCTCTCGAAAAAACTACCGATTCTACAACATTTAAGGTTTTAAGCCTTCCCGAAGAGTCTTCCGTAGCCGTCTCCCTCACTGTAGCCATCTCCTGCGGTGAGGCGAGCGACTCGCTCGAGCTTACCTTTATCATCAACACGCCCCCGCACGGCACCGAGTCGCATCCCTACACGGTTGCAGAGGCTCTCGCCGCGGGCGCAGCTCTCGAGGGCGCCTCTGAGGAGGTCTATATTCAGGGCATCGTCCTTGCCTTTGACTCCTCTACAGGCTACAATGCGACAAACGTCGTCCTCGGCGATGCCTATGGCGACAACACCGCGAGCGGGCTTGCGATCGCAAAGCTTCCGCTTTCGTTTGCGGGCAGCTACCTCCTCGGCAACTTTGCCAAGGATGCTAAAATCACCGTCACGGGCTATCTGAAGCCGGCAGACGGCAAGGTCGTCCTCGACAAGGGCGACAATCCCATCACCATCGTCGAGTACACGGACACCCGCGCCACACAGAAGAAGGCGCAGGACCTCCTCGACGCCATCTTCGCTGAGCCGCTTACCCTGAAAAAGGCCATTACCAACGCGCTTCCCGCATCGGACATCGACGGGATCGCCGTCACATGGTCCATTATGGGAAATAACGGCGGGTACGAGCTTCAGAAGGACGCGCAGGGCGTGTACAGCCTGACCCTCAGCGCACTGCCCGACAGGGACGTGGAGCTTTCCCTTGTCGCGACGGTAAAGACCGTTGAAAACGGCGCAGCCACCGCGACCGTCACCTCGAGAGCGGGCTACACGCTCACGATCAAGGCCGCCACTCTCCAGCCCGCCGACGCCCTCCTCCTCTCCACAGACACAATGTATGTGAAGAAGGCTCTTTCCGAGGATTACGCGGACTATGACGCCGAGTACACGGTAGGGGAGTACAGAGTCGAGACCTCGGGCGTGAAGGAAGCGTCAGGCGAATACGCTGACCTCATTCAGCTCAGAGAGAACGACGGATTTATTAAAGTGAGCGGCAGGTTCACGAGCTTTACCCTCGAGGTCTACACCGCCTCGACCCTCGTGCTGCCCACACTCACCGTTGGAACAACCACCATCGAGGGCAAGGCCGACGAAGGCACCGCGGTCGGTTCTCTCACAAGGTACACCGTTACATACACCAATATCCTTTGGAACGAGAGAACGATTACCATTCAGAACAGCTCTGACGCGGCCATCTACCTCGGCTCCGTCACCTATACGGAGGGCGAGGTCCCGAACACCGACAAGCCCCTGGTTGACGCTGCGCTTGCGGCAGTCGAGGATTTCGTCGTGGATGCTGATGGGGGCTACACCCTTCCTCAGCCCTCCGAAGATATGGCAGAGGAGGGCATGACCTATGAATGGACGGGCGGCACCGAGCCCTATGTCGTCGCAGGCACCGTCCTCAAGGTTGACAAGCTTCCCGACGAGGAGACGACGATCGAGCTTCAGCTCAAGATCACCCTCCGCGAGGAAACCGCAAGCAAGACCGTCCACGTGACCATCTCTGCCGCCCCTCATGACGGCACACCGGAGCATCCCTACACGGTTGCAGAGGCGAAGGAGCTTGCGCCCGCGAGCGGCTACTACACAGGAAGCGGCAGCTCGCCCGTTCAGATCCATGTCACAGGCTATGTGATCGACGCAGGTGCTTGGTCGGATAGAAACAGCAACTTTATCAATGTCTATATCTCAGACGATAAGGATCAAACAAACAAAGAGGCAGCGGATGCCATTCAGGTATACGGGCTCCAGCTCGGCGAGTATCTGAAGCTTCGCGGCGACCTTGCCAAGGGCGCAGAGATCACGGTCAAGGGCTTCCTTCAGAACGGAAGCTACGGTATTCAAATTACCTACAATTCGGGGACGAATGCCACTGCAGCCGCATACAAGGACAACAGGACGGTAGACGAAAAGCTCACAGCAGCGATCGAGCTCGCCAAGGAGACGCTCAATGTGACTGTCAATGAGGATGTTACCAAGGTCCCGCTCCCTGAATCCTTGGTCACAGGCGTCACGCTTTCCTACAAGTGCGATGCGGGTACAGTCGCTGACGGGCATCTCACGATCAGCCACACCGAGGATGAAACGTCCTACCTCATTACGATCACCGCAGCCTACGGCGACGAGGGCGACAAGGAGGATACCGTTACGCTTATCGCGGCCGCGAAGGCTCCCGACGGCGCAGTCACGGTGGACCTTTCTTTGTCGACCTATGGCGAGGACCATAACTGGGATAGCAACTCTCAATGGAAGCAGCTTGATGTCGACAACAATATCGAGGTGACGATCACGGCAACCGACTCCAACAGCGGTAAATTGTATTCCGATGGCTGGCGTATTTATCAAACAGGTTCTCCTCAGATCACGTTTACTGCCAAGAACGGTGCTCAGATCTTCTCGATCATAGTGACCTACACGACTAATAATGATGGTATCCTGGCCAAATACGGCGATACGGATAAGCAGTATGCGACGGGTTCAGTTATTTTGGTAAAAGCCTCTGAGTTCACCTTCACCGTGGCCAACACAAATGGAAAGACAAACGGTCAGGTCAGAATTTCAGCAATCAAAGTCGTTTACACGGGCGGCATTGTCGAAACCGATGAAACCAGAGTAACGGCCGCGCTTGGGACCTTGGAAGAGACCATGACGGTCACCGCTACGACGACCTTCGAGTCGAAGGTCAACGGCGTCACGCTTACATGGAGCACCGACACCGAGTTGCCCGAGGGCATTACGTTCGCTGACAACAAGCTCACGATCACGACGCGTCCCGAAAATGATCTCGTAATTGTTTTCGAGGTCCAGGGGACCCTCAATCAAGAGAAGCAGACCAAGACAGTCACCGTTACCGTCAAGGGTAGCAAGGCAGAGGAGGACCTCAAGGACGGCTTCAATCCCATCACTGCACCCGTTGCCGGAACAGAGTACTATCTCGGAATGATGTTTGATAATACTTGGCATTATTTCACGGGTGAAGTTGCGAACAAGTACTATCTTGGAACAACGACCGATATCTCAGGTGCGCAAAAGCTCACGCTCGAACAAACCGAAGGCGGCTGGCTCATCAAGTTCGGCACGCAATTTGTTGAAATAGTACAAAGCGCGAGCGACTCCACGAAATTCAATGCTGTTATCAGTGACGCTCAGACAGCCGGCCATGTTTGGAAATGGAATGAGACATATAGCATTTTCACCATGGCGGTAGCCGGAAATGACTATTTTATTGGAACTTATTACAACTCCAGTCAGAAGAAAACTTTCGACACCATGAGCGCAAGTAAAATCAGCTATGCAAGCAGTTCAACAAACTACCCTGCAAAGCTCGGCCTCTACAAAGAGCCCACGGGGGGGGGTGGTAGCACAACTCCTGGTGGTGGCGGTAGCGAGACTCCTACTGGCGATTCTATCGTATACAACTTCTCATCGAGTAGCGTAGCAGCAGACACATATGTTTTTGCGGATACAGATGCTGCACTGGCTTTCTTCAAGGGAGTAAATGGAGCAGCTGAATTGTCATCCGTACAAGAAGGATTTGCTTATATCTATCCCGGCAATACAAGTGGTGGCGGCTTCCAAGGAAACGGTTGCTTAAAACTTGGTGGCTCCGGCAGCAAAAAAGGAGATGTCACGCTTGTCTTTACAAAGAAGGTGAAACAGGTTGTGATCAATTGCCAAGCATGGAACGATAAAAACATTTCCTGGGTGAATGTGAATGCAGATGCGGATGCCTCAAGCAAAGCAGGACAACAGCCCACGGCGGGTAGCGCAACAGACTTAACATTCACTCTTGAAACCGCAAGCACTACGGTTCGTCTCAACTCAACGAAGTATACTTATGTCTTTAGTCTTACTGTTTACTTCGAGTAAAGCGTAAACCACAACCCAAACAAAAAACAGCCTTTTCAAAAGGCTGTTTTTTGTTTGGTCGAGCTCATGCCTTCCCCTTGGGGGGAAGGTGTCTGCCGTGAGGCAGACGGAAGAGGGGGGGCCCGCCTCAGTCTCGCTACGCTCGCCAGCTCCTCCCCAAGGCGGAGCCAAGCCCCCCCACCACCGCCTGTGGCGGAACCCCCCCCCATGGGGGGTAGGCCTTTATGCCCCCTCCCGAGGAGGGGGGTAGGGGGGTGGGCAACGAATTCTCAAATCGCTTTCATCCTTTTTGCCCCCTCCCGAGGAGGGGGGTAGGGGGGTGGGCAACGAATTCTCAAATCGTTTTCATCCTTTTTGCCCCCTCCCGAGGAGGGGGGTAGGGGGGTGGGCAACGAATTCTAAATTACGCTCACCTTATTTACTCAGTGGGCGGCAAGCGATTCCATATGTCCTCGCAGACACCCTTAAAATTTTGATGCACTTCAATATTTGTATAACGTAAAACGTTCAAGCCCTGAGAGCGCAAAAATGCATCACGTTCGGCGTCATATTTTTCCGCATCCTCTTCGTAATGCTGTGCGCCGTCCAATTCAATTACAATTTTAGCGGCGGCACAATAAAAATCGACAATATAGACTCCAATCACATATTGCCGATGAACCTTATAAGGCAAAAGCCGCAAGCACTCATACCATAATTTTTTTTCTTCCTTCGTCATATTGGTACGGAGCGCACGTGCATTTGCTGTCAACTTGGAATTGCTGTTGTATGGCATAAAAGCTCATCCTTTGTTTTTTTGGGGCAAATAAGGTTGGGGATTCAGAAACGTTGCCCACCCCCTGAATCCCCCTCCTCGGGAGGGGGCAAATAAGGTTGGGGAAATTGAAAACGTTGCCCACCCCCTGAATCCCCCTCCTCGGGAGGGGGCAGATGAGGGATGCATCCTCGGGAGGGGGCAAGTCACCCAACTTTCTTTTGGATCATCTCCAAAGCGGAGAGGTCGGTCAGGTCGTAGCGGAGGGGGGTCACGGAGATGTGGCCCGTGAGGGTGGCGTCGGTGTCGAGCGAGAGGTCGGCGGTGCCTGCGTAGAGGCATTTGAGGCGGGGGCTGATGGTCCCGTCGGGCAGGAAGTCGAACTCATCCGTATAGACCGCGGGGCCCATGCGGGTAAAGAGGATCTCCTCGCCCTTTTCGGGAAAGTTGACATTGACGATCTCCGCATGGTCAAAGAGCCCGCGCCGTATAATTTCGCGGTACACCCTGTCGAGGTTTTTGACGGCGTTTTCGAAGGCGCAAAAGGCAGCGGAGAGAGCGATGGATCTCACCCCGCAAATGGCGGCCTCAAAGCATGCGCCGACGGTGCCCGAGTAGTGGATGTCGCCGCCGAGGTTGGGGCCGTTGTTGACGCCCGAGAGGACAAGGTCAAACTGCTTTTTCATGCCGAGAATGGCGACGCGCACGCAGTCGGCGGGAGTGGAATCGACGCTCCACGCCTCAATTCCGTCGAATAAGTCGACTTTTTTCACCTCATAGGGCTTATGGATCTCGATGGAGTGACTCTTCGCGCTCTGCTGCACCTTGGGGGCAAAGACGGTCACCTCGCCGAGCGTTTTGGCCCATTCCACAAGATATTTCAGCCCCTCGGCCTCGATGCCGTCGTCATTTGTCAAAAGGATCTTCATAACCAGCCCTCGTGTGTGGATTTGTATTCGCCGAGGAGGACGTCCGCGTCACGGATGCACGCCCACATCTCCTCCACGGAATAGACGGTCGCGCCTGCGGCCATGTTGTGCCCGCCGCCGTGGTATTTGATGGCGAGGTCATTGATGCCCAAAAATCGGGAGCGGAGCCTGACGCGGATGGAGCCGTCGGGATTGTCGATAAACGCCACCCAGATGAGGCTCCCCTTGATCTTGGAGAGGTCGCTGACGACGTCGCTCGCCTCCTCCAAGGAGAGCCCGAATTGCGCCTGTACGGCCTTATCCATATAGATATACGCAACGCCGTGCTCGGTGATCCCGAGATGGTCGTAGACATAGGATTTGAGCCGAAGGCGTTTGACGTCCTCGGTGTAGAGATTGGCAAACAGGGTCTCATAGTCGACGCCGAAATCGAGCATCGCGCCCGCAAGCCGCATGGTTTCTCCCGTGACGCCCTCGAAGCGGAACCTGCCGCTGTCCGTCACCATGCCCATGTAGATAAATGTCGCCGCGGTGGGGGAGATTTTGAGACGATTTTGAAAGGTCACGCAGAAATCTGCGATCATCTCGCACGCCGACGAGCGGAAATCCTCCACCCAATTGAGATCGCCGTAGGGGTCTGCCTCGATATGATGGTCGATCTTAATAATTTCCTTGGCCCTGTCGTAGTTTTTGTTGGAGATGCGCTTGCGGGTGCCCGTGTCAATGACGATGAGCAGGGCATTTTCGTAAATTTCCTCGGGCGCACTGTCCTCCCCACCGCAGAAGGAAAGGTATTCCGAAAAATCGTCGTCCACGAGATAGATCTGCTTGTCGGGATAGGTGTCGCGGAGGAGCTGCGTAAAGCCCTTTGTCGAGCCCACCGCATCCCCGTCGGGACGGATATGGCGGGAGACGACGATCGTTTGATACGCCTCGATTTTTTCTAAAATTTGCAGCTTGATCTGTTCGTTCATGCCTGACCTCCCGCAAGGGTATTCAGATCCTCCAAAAGCCGCATGGCCGTCTCCCTATCGGGGACGATGCAGCCGCTGGCCTTCTTGTGCCCGCCGCCGCCGTATTTGACCGCGATGGGGTTGATGTTGAAGCGGTTGGAGCGCAGCTCTGCATGCACCCCGTCGTCTGCCTCCGTGAAATTCACCCAGATGAACACTCCCTTGATGTCCCGCATGAGGCTGACCATCCCCGAGGAGACCACGGGCGCGGCGTCGCTGTTTGCGGGCAGGTCCTCCTTTGCCGTGTAGATGTAGGCGACGTTGTTCTCCGTGAAGCGGATCTTATGCATGTTGTCTGCGTCCTCGATGATTTTGGAAAAATCCTCGGCATAGAGGTTGTAGTAGAGGCCGTTTAAATCGATGGGCTGGGAGAGGAGGAAGGCCGCAAGCTCAAAGGTGCGTGCGGTGGTGGAGTCGAACCCGAACCTGCCGCTGTCCGTCACCATGCCCATGTAGAGGTAGGTCGCAGAGTCTACGGAGAGCCTGAGCCCTGTCTCCCTTGCAAACCATGCAACGAGCCCGCACGCGCTCTCGCAGGAGCTCTCCACGATATCGAGGTCGCAGATTTTTTCGCAGTAGATGTGATGGTCGAAGCGGAGGGACTTGTCGGCCGTTTTGTATCTCTCGTCGCAGATGAGATGGGAGGAGCCGCAGTCGAGCACGATCGCGAGTGCCCCGCGGTAGGCTTCATCGGGGATCTCGTCCATTTTGATATCGATGAAGGGGAGTCTTGTCGCAATGTCGCCGACCATGTATACCTCCTTCTCGGGGAAATTGTCCCTGATGAGGTAGTAGAGCCCGATCTGGCTGCCCATGGCGTCCCCGTCGGGATGCGCATGGCGGTGGATGATGATGCGGTCATATGTTTTGATGAGGTTCAGGGCTTCTTGAAACATAGAGGATCTCCTTATTTTTTTCTTAAGCAAAATATTATACCACAAACGCGGACATTTGTCAACCTTACAGGGGCACTTGACAAACGCCCCCGCATTCGTTATAATAGAATTCGGAGGCAATATGAGAAAATACAGGATCCGTGTCGGACTCGACGTCGACGACACACTCTATGAATGCAATTCCTACGCGGTGGATATCATAAACCGCCGCCATCCCGATGAGGAGCCCATCCGCATCGAGGACATCAGGAGCTGGGGCGGTGCGGAACGCCACGGCGAGGAGCGGGTCGCCCTCTATTCCGACCCCGAATTCGTCAGCACCCAGCCCGTCAGCGAGGGGGCACAGGAGTTTGTCAAAAAGCTCTCCGAGATCGCCGACGTCTTCTTTATCACAGCCGTTCCGGCGCGCGTCATGAGCGCGAGAGCGGAGCGGCTCTTGAAGGATTTCCCCGAGATCCCCCCGCAGAACATCATGATGGGGACGCGGAAGGACGTCATTTCCCTCGATATCATGCTCGACGACGGGGCGCACAACATCTCGAGCTCCCGCGCCGCCTATCCCGTCCTCTTCCGCAAGCCTTGGAACGCGGGCCTCTCGGGCCTGCTCTCCGTCAACAGCTATGACGACTTTCTCCATTTCTGCGAGATGGTACGGAATTCCTTTGCGGAAAAATCTCCCCATCTCAGCGAGGGGGGCGTCCTGTGCCTCGTCGGGCCGTCCGGCTCCTCCAAGACGGAGATCGCGGGGGAGCTCACAAAACTCGACGGCTTCGAAAAGCCCCTTACCTCTACGACCCGTCCCCGCAGAAGAACGGAGGACGCGTCGGCCTACCGCTTTATCGGCGAAAAGCAGTTCCTCGAGGAGATGCGGGCAGGCAATTACTTTGAGACCACCGTCTACAGCGGGTACCACTTCGGCACCTCCGAAAAGGACATCGAGAGCATCGTGAAGAGGGGACACATCGCCGTCATTCCCATCGACATCTGCGGGGCCATCACCCTCAAGAATCTGTACAGGGAAAGGGCCATGCTCGTCTTCACGCGGAGAGACAGGGCGGCGGCCATCAAGAGCATCATCGGCCGCGACATCGACATCGACGACAAGACCCGCCGCATTATGTCCCTTGACTTCGAATACCGCAACAGCGAGGTCTGCGACACCGAGGTGGAGGTCTCGGACGATATTTCCGCGGCCGTCGGGGAGATCCTCGCGCTCGTTCGGCAATAATTTCCCGCAAAAGAGAGCATAAGGATGAAAAAAAGCTTTGTACTCATGACAAAATCCTATAAGAACGGCGGGTACTGCGTCGCGGGCTTTGACACGGAGACGAAGGAATGGATACGGCTCGTCGCGTCCGAGGACCCCGCAAGGAGCGAGCTCCCAAAGAGCCTCTTTGACGGCTTTGACTATCTCGAGATACTTGAGGTCGAGGTCCTCCGTCCCGTCCCGTACGGTTGCCAGAGGGAGAATTTTCTCATGGACCTTACCGTCCCGCCTGTGAGAAGGGGCCGTCTTGCCCTCTCCGAGCTCCTCTCGGGGGAGTATCTGAGCAGGGAGAAATATCTTTTCGGCAACCCCTTTTCCTTTCTCAACGAGGAGGAGATCGCAAGGGTCGGCGGCTCGCTTGTCCTCATCAAGGCAGAGAACCTGCGCCTTGGGTATTATCGGGACGAGGAGAACAGGATGCACTACCGCAGCTCCTTCACCTACCGCGGAAGGACGTATTCGGAGATCTCCGTGACAGATCCCGTCTATCGCAGGGACGAGCTTGCCGAGACAGAGCTTGAGGCCGCCCTTCTCGTCGTAAGTCTCCCCGGGCTGCCCTATTCCAATGGGAATTTTTATAAATTCATCGATAAGCTTTTACCGTTGAGGGCAGAGGACTCCGCGCGTGCGGACAGGACTCTCGGCGGCCGTACGGAGAGGCGACCGTTCGTCCTTCCTCCCAAGAGGGAAATTGACCTTCCCAAGGCAAGACGCTTCCTCTCCCTGCTTGCCGAAAAAAAGCACCCCGAGACGGGGGAGGAGCTCGACATGCCCGAGGCGTATGCGGACATGTTCGGCTACTGCGCAAGACGCCTCTACGGCCCCACAGAGTCGGCTGTGGACCCCCGCGCCGTCTATATCCTCCGCTCCCGCGTCGGGGAGATCAATACGACGCAGCAGAGGCTCACGGCCTCAGCCCTTGCCGAGCGCATCAACGCTGTCAGGGAGCCGTATGGGAAAAAGGTCACCTCGCTGATGATCGCCGAGCTCTTTGAGAGCTTCGGCCTTCTCTCACGGGAGAGCGGAAAGCGTCTTCCCGACGAGTTGGGCACCACCTATGACATTTCCTATGAGATCCGTCATTCTCCAAACGGCGTCACCTACCCGATCGTTCTGTACGGTCAGCGGGCGCAGGCGTTTTTGCTTGACAACATCGAGGCGATCGCAACTCTTTTGGACGAGGAGACCGCAAAAAGGTACGCTGCCGCCCTTGCCGCAGCGACGAGCGCAGAGCCCCCGTCGGAGCAGGCGGGAGAGAAAAGCGCGGAGTCCGAGCCCGCAGCCCCGTCTCTTGGTCCCGACGTCGTTCGGATCCCGCCCGTCACGCGGGCCTCGAATTATAGGGGAGAGCTTGCAGGCAAGCCGTGGACGCCCGATGAGGAGGGGAGGCTCGTGAGGGAGTTTATGAGTAGGCTCTCCCTTGAAAAAATCGCAGAGCGGCACAAGCGGAGCGTCGGCGGCATCCGCGCAAGGCTGATGAAGCTCGGCCTGTTGGAGGGAGAATGAACGAGATCTTTACGGTGGGCTATACGTCCTTTACACCCGAGGAAATGCTGTGCGTCCTGAAGGAGCATGGGATCTCCTGCGTGATCGACGTCCGCTCCACTCCGAAATCGGGCTATTATACCGATTATAATGCAGAAAATATCAAGCCGCTGCTCGGGGAAAACGGTATTCTCTATCGCAATTACCGCACGGAGTTCGGCGCGAGACAAGAGGACGCTTCTCTCTATCCGAACGGCTATCTTGATTTTGAAAAATTCGCCGCGACGCCCGTCTTTTCGGACGGCATCCGCAAGGTCGACGCAGGCTATGCGATGGGGTACCGCTTTGCTCTCATGTGCGCGGAAAAGGACCCCTTCAATTGCCACCGCTGTATTCTCCTCGGCCGCAGCTTCAAGGAGCACGGCTACCGCGTTCTGCATCTCGAAAGGGACAGGCTCGAGACGCAGGAGGACATCGAGGAGCGGCTTCTCGAGACTTATTTCCCGCACCGCGCACAGCTGTCGCTCTTCGACACCCGCACGGATCGGGAATATCTCGAGGAGGCCTATCGAAGGAGAAACGCCGAGATCGGCTACCATATCGAGGAGGAATAGATGGGGCTGTACACGATCGGCTTTACACAGAAGTCCGCAGAGCGAATTTTTACCCTTTTGAGAGAGCACGGCGTCAAGTCGTTTTGGATATTCGTCTGAACAATTCATCCCGGCTCGCCGCCTCGCCGCCCTCTTCTCCTCCTCCGTCTTTCCCAACACCTCTCCCGTCCGCCTCCCCTGACTCACCGTCTTGCTTATCTTTTGTTTAAAGCACAATATTGTCTGCTTTCACGACCCAAACCAATTTCCGCGGCAGGATTTGACGAATTATCCTCCGCGGGTTTTTATTTGTCGTACATTTCTGATATATTTCTCCCGTTGAGGTTGCTTTTTATTTGGGATTTTGTTATAATACAGCTAAAGAGGTGATTATATGATTTGGGAAGATTTGACGCAATATACCGAAAGAAAAAAATTATCTCAGAAGGGAGTCAAAGAGGCCGTTGAGATCCTTGCAAACGGGCAGTATTCTACCGATGACGATATTGCTCGGCTGGATACGGTATTGTTAAAGCTCGATTCCGACGTGGTCTATCTTTTTTTTACCGACGGTCGAGTTGCTGCGGCGGAAGATACGCTTGAAAGGATCGTAAAGACCATCGATGTGGAGAATTCCGTAAAAGCAGGACATATTGCCGCCGCGGCGGTTGCATTGGAAAAAGCGGGGAACCGTCCTCAGGCAAGCTCCTTATTGATGCGTTTCGTGCAAACAAATCTGCCAAAAAAATTAGAAAATAAGTCTCTTTATGAAGGGTTTCACCGTGCGATGAAATACGGAAGCGATTCGTATTTGTTTGCGAAGTTAGAGGACTGGGGAGACCTTGAGATCAATCTCTACACGAGATTTTTAGTATCATGCGCGGGGTATCTCAACGATAGCGAATTCGGGCAAGCGACGGAAATCTTTTGTCGCAACAACGGCAAAAATTTTGTGTGGAACGGCGGAGGATCTGCTGAAAAAAAGGTGCAAAAAACCGATGAGGGGGGCCACAAGGTTGCAAAACCGAGCGAAAAGGCCGCGCGTGCGCTTGATTTAGGCGAATTATTAAAATTACTTGAAAGCAAGGTTACGGCGATACAGGCCGAGAACAAATCCAAAAATGAAGAGATCCGCAGCTTGAATTCGGAAAAGTCGGATTTAAAAAACACAAATGCGAATTTGATTTCCGAGGTCGAAAAATTGAGAGCGCAAAACGGCGATCTGATAGAAAAAGAGAGCGACCTTGAGCGCAAGGTCTCTAAGCTGACAGGAGAACTCAGAGAAGTGCAAAACGCGCTCGAGCACAATCAAGCAAAGCTGAACAATGTCGAATCGGCCTTCGGACAAGCAGGGCAAACGGAGATCGATGCGTTGAAAGGCAACATTCGCAAGCGGCTGAGTTCCGAATACGAAAAATATACGGAGATCAAAGAGAAAAAGCCCGATTTGGGATACTATGAGATCTTGTTGGGCATTTTGGAAGATGTTTTCAGAGTATTAAAGAAAAACGGGATCGCTTTGTAAGGTGAAGTATGAATACAAACGGAACACAGATCGAACATTTCGGGATAGATTTCGGGACGACCAATATTGCCGTCGGCGGGCTTTTATTGGATCATGATACGCAAAAGGCATTCAGGGTGCTGTACGGCGAGGACGGCGTTCCCTTCCCCTCCATTGTGGCCGTAAAGGATGAGGTAGGAGGAAAACCGAAGGTCAGGTTCGGCAGAAGAGTCAAAACGCAGATCGCGACGATGCAAGATGAAGGATACAAGGTCTTCAAATCGATCAAAACCGCATTGGGGGAAGAGATCAAATACGAGATCGGCTCGCTGAGAACGACTCCCTCCAAGGTGGTTTCCTTTCTTATTTCCTCGATCAAACAATATCTCGAGAAAAATCCAAAGAGACCCGTCAAGATCGATGAGGCCACCGTTGCCGTTCCTGTGGATTTTACGACCAAACAGAGGGAGGAGTTGTGCAAAGCTTTTGAAAAAGCGGGGATCAAGGTCAGGAAGATCGTAAGCGAATCCGTGGCTGCCTATATCCGCAACCGTGACGCCGTGAAGCAATTTTCGAGGGTCGTGGTGTTTGATTGGGGCGGCGGCACGCTCGATATCAGTCTTTTGGAGGTAAAAAAGGGCAAGGTATACGAGATCGCGACGACCGGATGGAAAGTGGCGGGCGATAAGATCGATGAGACGATCGCCGAATTTGTACATAATAAATTTTTGAGCACCGATCAAATCAAGAATAAAAAATCATACGATGAACTCTCCGACCGAGATAAAACCAAATTATTGGTTCAATGTGAGGATGCAAAAATAAAATTTGCCGAAGAGGAGGATATCGACTATCCTGCCAATATTTCCATTTTGGATTATTGCGGAGAGGAGAAGGTTTTTTACAGATTAAAATATGAGGATTTCGAAGCTCTGATTTCACAGATCATCAGCGACGCCGTAGGCCAAATTGGTGTCGTCCTCGATAAAGCAGACAAAACATGGCAGGACCTGAATGCTATCATTATGGTGGGTGGCACCAGCAATTTATTGCCGTTGCGCCAAATCATGGAGGGAGAGTTTTTCGGTAAGCGCAAAATCAAAATCATATATCCCGAAAGGCCCCAATGGTCCGTAGCAGAGGGCGCGGCTCTCATCGACTGTCTCGATTGCAGATATGAGTTGAATCAAGATATCGGCATTGCGCTCAGCGACGGATCCTTCTATCCCATCATCAAGCGGGGAAGCAAAATTCCATTCGAGGGAACGTCCGTAAAATTCGGTACGATCGACAATGCGAAAAGTGCGAACTTTATCATTGTGGACGATAAGGCGAATGTGCTGGATCGACTCACTCTGCCCGCAAAAGGCTTCTTGGGCGAATATTTCGAAATATGCGGCAAAATAGACAATAGTCTCACCGCAAGGATCACGATTCGGGCAAGCGGGACGATGAGCAACGTTGCACCGCAGACAGTCGACATCAATCGGTTGAGCTATTACTGCGACATCTCGGAAATAGAGAACTATCAATTTTCAATCATACA
The DNA here is from genome assembly GCA_947627515.1 of uncultured Clostridia bacterium. GTDB lineage: Bacteria > Bacillota > Clostridia > Christensenellales > Borkfalkiaceae > Gallimonas. Next base: position 13,153 of record CANQWI010000003.1, on the reverse strand, counting down.
ATGAACGAAAGCAATATACTATTCGCAAGCAATCTCTATGTGATGGAAGGAACAAGCAAGCTTTCCGATAAAAAATTCCTTGCGCAAGTCGTCGATCCCGAGGCCGTGAGGGAAATCGCAAGTTTGATGCAAAAGGATGCGAACGGAAGGGTCAAGTTTTCTATACCGTTACATGGAGAAATATACGAGAATTCCACCCCTTGCGCGTACGGCAAAGGGGATTATACGCATGGAGTAATTTTAGAAAACGGGAAGCCGATCTTTGTCAACACTTGCGAAAATGAGGCGTGCAGTCATTTTGCGAGTTGTTCCGCCGCTGAAAATTACAGAAAAATCGTAAGAACGCAGCAGATCTCTGCGGAAAATGCGCCGCAGGAAGCCGAGTCGGACGACGATTTCGATTTTGATATCGATTTGCCCAAGACGCCGCGGGAGAGCAGAGCGCAGAAAATGCGGCTGAAAAAGACCCGCAAGCGGGAAGTGATCGAAGAGATCAAAACCGATGTCCATGTAAATGAGTTTAAGCGTTGGGGAGTTCGCGGATTTTGGAGGTGTTTGCAAAATGGTACGGTAACGTGGGTCCGTCCGCATAAAAGGCATCATGAAAGAGAAGAGATCGAAAGCAAGCAATTCGTCACGAGAATCGTAACGCGAAAGTATCATTTTAAGGATCGTAAAGATCTTGAAAAGTTCCATAACTTCTTGGCAGAGAGCAAGCGCAGAGCGCAGCAACGGCTGTTCCCCGAAACGGCGATCGCGCAGAGCAATACATATCAGTTAAAGAAGATCGCACATATCGACTCGGCTGAAAAAATCATCAAGAGTTCGATCGCTTCGAGAATTTTGGTAAACGCGGGGCCCGGAACGGGCAAAACGCATACGGTGATCGAAAGATTAAAGTATATCGACGTCAACGAGAAGGATGTTGTGCCCGATTCGGTGCTCGTACTGTGCTTTTCGAGAAGCGCGATAAAAGTTATCCGAGACAGGCTGACCGAGGCGATCGACAAGGGGGAGATCTCTCCCTATGCGAAGCGATTCACCATAATGACGTTCGATTCGTTTGCGACATGGTACTTGATGCAGACCGAACCGAGACGGGATCTTTCTTGTAACAGCTACGACGAAAGGATCAGGATGTTTATCGACGAATATGAACATGACGTCCGAATGCTGAATGAGGCCTTATCCTATTTGATCGTAGATGAGGTACAAGATCTTGTCGGGGTCCGTGCCGAATTGGTCCGATCTTTGCTCAAACACGTCGATTGCGGCTTCCTATTGCTCGGGGACGAGTGTCAAGCGATTTATGACTATCTGATCACCGATGAAAACGAATTAAATGCGGCAAAACTTTACGAGTGGCTGGAAAATTCGTTTGACGATCTTGAAGAATATGAGCTGACGCGGGATTGGCGTCATACGACGGATCTTGGCGAAAAACTTACACCGCTCCGAACCTCTATGCTCTATCGGCCGTTCAGTATCCAAAAAGAGGAGCTTGCCAAAGTTCTCGACGGATTTGAGGATCCAAAGCCCTCTGACGAAGATGCAATATGCCGCCGCAGCGGGGGAGGCAAAATAGCGATCCTTTCATGGCAAAACGGCGATGCATACAGAAAAAGTCAGGATCTATACGGTTCAGGCGTAAAGCACACATTGCTTACGGGAGCACACAAGCTGTATTTCAGGAGGGAGTTGGCTGCGATTTTGTGCGGCTATATTCAAACTACGATCGATCGCAGGACTTTTCTGAGACTCGCCGCCGAACAGGGGATCGACGGGGAAACCGCAAAGCGTCTCTGGTCGGGGATCCTCTTCACGACCGATAAAGACGATGAGGATTATATCCCGATAGAAAGTTTCAGACGGGCATTGCTATATGAAAAGCGCGTGGATGAAGCGTTGTTGTCCGAGAGCGAGGCGGATATCGTGATATCCACGATCCATAAGGCCAAGGGACGGGAATTCGATCGCGTTTTGTTGAAGCAAAACGGCGATATTGACAGCGACGGGATCAAAGTTTATTATGTCGCATTGACGCGAGCGAAAAAGGATCTGGTCGTCAGAAGAGGCCGTGGCCGTTACGGCAAACGAGATCTGCGGGTCGACCGTGGCAGATATATCGAAGTTCACGGCGGAAATCTGAAAAGGATCGAATTGGGGATCGACGGTGATATCGATCCGATCGGATTTGTGTCCGAAAGTCTCCCCGGAATGGATGTTCACGCGCGTCAGCTTTACATTCGAGATAAGATCAAAATCGGCGATGCGATCAAAATCAGTAAGTATCGGAATGAATATTTGATCGTACACGACGGACATTATATCGGACGAATGAATAAGTACGCGCTTCCCAACGGATTTGTCGGAAACGGAAGATATTACAAGTTGGATGGGTATACCGACTTCACAGAGGTATTCGTTAGTGATGTTGTTACTGTTGTGAACAATATGATAGATCGGGATATCGCCGGACCCTATGATAAGAGCGGATTCTGGTTTGGGATAGAATTCTGCGGCTATGCGCGACCGCTGGAGGAATAATGGGGAAATACGAAAAGTTTTATGATGCAAAGGACTACATTCTCGGGTTGGTCAAGACAGAATTGATTGGTCCCGTCGAAGAGCAAGAGGTCCTTGAATCGAGCCCTTTAAATACATATGTTTGCGGGATTTTATGGGCGCGGCCGTTGAACTCTGCGGACAGCAAGTCGGATGATGAACGAGACTTTGAAACCAATCAGGTTTTGATAGACAGTTCTGCCGTCGGTGAGGAGGATGATGCGGATAGCGCGGTCCCCGTCGAGCCGGATCTGGACGCCGCGGGGGATGACGTCATTGCCCGATCGGCTTTGCGCAAGCCCTCCACGATGGGTATCAGCGTCATGCTCGGTGCCGATACGAATGTCGTCGAGGCGACTTTTTCATTCGGCACATATCATCATTCCGAAGAGATCCGTCAGTACGGTATTGAAGGTAAAACGAGGAAGTTCCATTTATATACTCGCAAACAGCACTGTGTGAAGATGCGATTCGACTTTTCGACAGAGAAAGTCTTTTATACGTCCGATAAAGTTGAGGAATTAAAGGAGTACGGCGTCTCGATCAATGCCACCAAGCGGATCGGAAAATCGGGACAGGAGAGATTGGTCACATTTTCTGTTTCCAATGAGAAATATGCACAATCTCGGGATATCGTCCAAAACGAAAATGCACTTTTCCAATGCCGATTCGATATTCAAACGCCGAGCGGAGAGTTTGTAGCATTCGACCCCGAATTTTCAACTATTTATGATATCGAAGACGAAATTTTAGCGATGCAATACCGAAATGTCCGCAATTATGCACAGGGGCACGGGTGTGCGACGCAATTTAAGATCGAAGACGGGAAATGCAGGTCCGTGCAGTCCGAATTCATCCCCGTGAGCGAAGTCAGACAGATGAAACCTCTCGAAGTGGAACAGGAGGAGAGGAAGCTGTTTTCCTTGCGGTATCTTTCAACAGGTAGTAGAGAGGAGATCCTTGCAAGGCTTTCGAAATTTATCGACAAATATGAAAGTTGGTTGAAAGCGCAAACCGAATACGGAAAGAAGAATGAATTTAAGAGATTCGAAAGAGCGGTAAACAGTTGCCTCGAAAATATCTCAAAGTGTGTCGAAAGGTTGCGAGCAGGCGTTTCGTGTCTTCGCTCAAGCGATATCGCTTGGAAAAGTTTTGTACTGTGCAATCGGGCCATGTATCGCCAAAGAGAAAGCATGGCGTTGATGCGCGGCGGGATCGCGTCGAAAAAAGAATTTGCGGAAAAGACAGAGGATCCGAGATGGTATCCTTTCCAGCTTTTTTACCTTTTGATGATCGTTCCCGATTTTGTCGATCGCGACAGTGCATATAAGGATGTTGTGGATCTGCTTTGGTTCCCCACGGGCGGCGGGAAAACGGAGGCGTATTTGGCAGTGTCTGCCTTTCTCATTTTCTACGAGAGGTTGTCAAAGTGCAGACCGTTTTACGGCACGACGATCATTATGCGTTATACGTTGCGCCTGTTGACCGTTCAGCAATTCGAGAGAGCATCCGCTTTGATCTGTGCATGTGAGGAAATTCGCAGGGATGAGCATTTGGGCGGCAACGAGATCTCTATCGGCCTGTGGATCGGGGGGAATAGTGCGCCCAACCGTCGGGACGAGGCGCAAAAAGCATTGGAGAAGTTGATGGCCGGAGAGCAGCTCTATGAATTGTCGACTCCCGTGCAAATCACGAAATGCCCTTATTGCGGAAAGACTCTTTCGGCAGCCAACTACAGGATCGATAACGACGGAATGAAGATCGTGTGCGACGACTGCGGTGTGCTGCCTATCTATATCATTGACGAAGATATATACGATAGGGCCCCGACGCTCATTATCAGCACGATTGACAAGTTCGCGCGCATCGTTTGGGAGGAACGGACGGGAAGGATCTTCGGCTGCAACATGAAAACGAATAAGCCGAAGTTGATCATTCAAGATGAATTGCATTTGATCTCAGGTCCGCTCGGGACATTGACGGGGTTGTATGAATCGGCGATCGATAGACTTTGTTTGGATGAAAACGGGAATAAACCGAAGATCATCGCGTCGACTGCGACGGTAAAAAATGCCGCGCATCAGATCGCGGGGCTGTACGGAAGAAAGCATTTTCAATTCCCGCCTTCAGGATTGGATAGTACGGATTCCTTCTTTGCCGTGCAGGCTTCAAAAGAGGAAAGGCCGAGTCGTTTTTATGTGGGGCTGTCCGAGCAGGGCGGCAGTATGACAGACTTGATGATAAGAACGTATTCGGTCTTGAGCGTTGCCGACTATTTCTTATCCGCTTGTCCCGAGTATGACGAAAAAGTTGTCGACCAGTATTATACGATTATCGGGTATTTCAATGCGATCAAGGATCTTGGCACGGCGTCAACGATTGTAAAAGAGAGAATGCGTGCATACATATCCTCATTATTAAACGGAAAATTCATTGCGGAATCTCAAAAGTTGGGCATAGGGAAATTCGGAGACGATGAGGACGACGGCGAGGAGGACCTACAGGATCCGAAAACGGAGAAATTCCGATACGGATGCAGAATGCGCCCGGGTGAATTGACAAGCAGAAAGAATGCAACGGAAGTCAAGAATATTCTTGATGAACTGAATAGGGGATATGAAAAGGATGGCGACAATTCACAGGTCTACAAATACATCCTATCCTCGAATATGTTTTCGGTCGGGGTGGATATCGATCGCCTTGGATTGATGGTCGTTTACGGTCAGCCGAAAAGCAATTCCGATTATATCCAAGCGACCGGACGCGTCGGGCGTACTAACCCGGGGTTGGTGTTCTGCCTGTACAATGCCTTCCGCTCGAGGGACAGGTCCTATTATGAAAGATTCAACCAATATCATAGTTGTTTTTATCGATATGTCGAACCGACAAGCGTGACGCCGTTTTCTCGGAGAAGCATCGAGAAGGGTCTGCACTCCGTATTTATCGCCCTTGTTCGCCATCTGGTCCCCGAGATGGAACACAACGACGGGGCAAGTCAATTTTCGGAAAACGATCAAACGGTGCAAGGGATCTATCGCTATCTCCTTGCGAGGATCAGGGCCATTCAGCCCGATGCCTTCGATGATGCCAAGGAATATTTGGACGAAGTCATTCGCACTTGGAGTGGCCACGCAAAGCAACAGCTCGTATATAATAATAAGCTCAAAGGCAGGTTTGCCGCACAGTATATATCCTTATTGGTTTCGGCGGAAGAGGACCCGGGGGAGTTTCCCGTATTGAATTCCGTAAGAAACGTGGAGAACAGCTCCAACATTTTTATTGATTTTTAGGAGATAGCCATGAAGCTTGGTGGCAAGAGCGAAAAAACCGTCGTGGGGAAAGTACGGCAGAGTCAGGCAATCACGACCTTCGGCATCGGCTCCATGGTCGATTTTATCGATCATACCGTGATGATACGCGGACTCGACGATTGGGACTGGTGGCGAGACGACAAATTCATTATTCATAATGCGAGTTTGGAAAACCTTCTCGGCGTCAGATATTTTGTAAAGCCGAAGACATCTTTTAAAGAATTTGCGTGGGAAAAGGAAAAAGCGGATATTCCTGCGGAAGTATTCCCGAAATGGCTGTACTGTCCCCGCTGTCAAACTCTGCAGAGGGCGTCGAAGAAGAATTTCGATCACGGCAAATTTAAATGCTATAGTCAAAAATGCAAAGGAAGGTCCCTTTTACTGCCTTCCAGATTTGTTCTTGTCTGTCCAAACGGGCACATAGAGGATTTTCCTTATCACTGGTGGGTACATGAGGCGCAGGGAAAAACTTGCAATTGCGAGGATCCTTCTTTTCGTATGTATTATGCGGGGAATAAAACCGATATGGACAGCCTGTTCGTCGAGTGCGGCTCCTGCGGCGTGCGCCGTTCCATGAAGGGGATCAGTTCCAAAACGGCATTTTCAAAATACCCATGTACGGGGCAAAGGCCGTGGCTGGGCGATCGCGTGGAATGCCGCGGATACGAAGACAAAAAATTTATGCAGATGCGGATCCGCAATGAAAGCAGCGTGTACTTTCCGTGTACCGTCAGCGCGTTGACGATCCCGCCTTGGAGTTCAAAGGTCGCCAAAGAACTTTCAAAATATATCGGGGTTATGAATTTGGACGAGAGCAATAAAAGGCTCATCGTACAATTGGCAAGGTCCAAATTTCCCCATATGAATGAAACAGATATACGGAGCGTATTGGACAAGCTGCTTGACGGCAACAAGGATACAGGGTCCATGCAGGACATCATGGAAGATGAGTACAGTGCCATTTTATCCGATGGCGGCGGCATGGAGTCGGATGATTTTGTTACGCACGACGAAAATGTACCCGATGAGTATTCACATATTATCGAGCGAGTGATCGCCGTTGACAGACTGACGGAAATTACGGCCATGGTCGGGTTTTCAAGACTGACGTCAAATTTCGGCATCGGCGATCCCAACCTTGCACCGCTTGCAAAAACGAAAAAGGATTGGCTCCCCGGGATCGAGCAAAAGGGAGAGGGAGTATTTATCAAGTTCAATCAAGAGATCCTCGATCGGTGGTCAAGAGAATACGGGAAATATTACTCGGAAATGGAAAAGCGTTTGCGCGATTCGTTTTTTACCAACGAAAGATTTTCTCCTCAGTATGTATTCTTACACACATTTTCACATCTTTTTATCCGCGAATTGTCGAACATGTGCGGGTATTCTTCGGCTTCCATCAAGGAAAGAGTTTATTCGACCTATCAGGATTCCGAGAAACAAATGTGCGGGATCTTGATATATACCTCGACATCGGATTCCGACGGTAGCCTCGGAGGGTTGACCGCACAGGCAAAATCTATAAACTTCGATCACATCTTGAAATCCATGTTGGAGAGGAGCAGATGGTGCAGTTCCGATCCCTTATGTTATTGCTCTAAGGAACAGGGATCTATGTCTCTGAATTATGCGGCCTGCTTTGCGTGTACGCTGTTGCCCGAGACTTCCTGTGAATTTCGGAATGTATTGCTGGATCGTTGCGCTGTCGTCGGCAGACCGGACGATGAAATGCTTGGCGTGATGAATTGGAGGCCGTTGTGTTAAAATTGATCCCCGCGACGATCGGCCCCGAGTATAAGAGCAACGCGGAAAAGAAAGTTTTTCAGTGGCTGAAAGAAAGTAGTTTGGATGGCTACGCATTTCACTCTGTCGGTTTATCGGAACACGAAGAAAAATCGAATACGGAGTCGGACTTCATCGTTGTGACGAAAAACGGGATCCTGTGCCTTGAGGTAAAAGGGGGTAGGGTCTTTTGTGAGAACGGCGTGTGGGGATTTGAAAATAGGTATGGAAAAGTCGATTATAAAAACGAAGGGCCGTTCGATCAGGCGGTCGGCGCAATGTATGCGTTGAAGAAGTCTCTTTCGGATAAAATTCCTTGGCTAAATAAAGTATCCTTTGCAAACGGCGTTGTATTTACCGATATCACATTTGAATATCGAGGCGTATCGGTAAGGCCCGAAACCATGTTTGACTACAGTTCCGTTATTCGATTCGACGATTATATGGAAGGGTGTCATAACTATTGGGATTCCAAAAACAGGGCGCGTGTTTCTTACCTTAAGGATGAAGAAATCGAGCAGATAAAAACGGCGATTCGAGACGACCTGCATTTCGTACCGTCTTTGAGCTGCATCGTAAACTCCGTTGACAAGCAACTCGTGCGCTTGACGGAAGAACAGGCGTCGGCCTTGAACGCTCTTGAAGAGAACGATAAAATTCTCATCAACGGCCCCGCGGGTAGCGGAAAGACTCTCGTGGCCATGGAGTTTGCGCGTCGCTGTGCCGCGCAGGGCAAGCGGGTGCTGCTGTTGACTTATAATAAACTGCTTGCAAAATATTTGTCCGGTTTGACGCAGGATGAGAATATCGAAATTGTCCATTTTCATGGGTTGATCTCACAGTATGTCGCGCTCGATTTCGCCAAGATGAGCGATCCGAATTATTTCGGAAAAGTGTTGCCCGAGAAATTCCTGCAAATTCTTTCCGCAAACAGGATCGCCCCGTTTGATGTCTTGGTTTTGGACGAAGGGCAGGACCTGTTGAATACGGCGTATTTCGAAATCTTTGAGAAACTGCTCAAAAAAGGGTTGTATAACGGAAAATGGATGTTCTTTTACGATGCGAATCAAAATTTATTCGGCGGGGGAAAACTGCAAAAAGCACTCGATGCGTTGAAGAGATATCATCCTGTATACTTTAAACTTACCAAAAATTGTCGAAATACCGAACAAATCGCGAGATTCAATAAATACAGCTCGGGGATCGAACCGGGGAAAGCAATGATCGACGGAGAGCAAGTTGAAATTGTCGAATATTCGGAAGAATTTTTCGATGAAGCTTTTGACGGTTTGATCGGGAACCTATTGCGAGCCGGCATCTGCATGGACGAAATAACGATTATTTCGCCGTGTACATTCGAAAAGTCTGTCCTCGATCGGTATCAAGGGAAATATAGAACAAATATTGTAAAATTCATGGGGGAGCGCGGCTCTAACGATCTATGCATGGCGACAGTTCAGTCCTTCAAAGGACTTGATTCCAAAATTGTTATAGCCGTAGATGTGGGGGAAAATTATTTTCAAAGCGAAAAAAATATCATGTTATACACCTTGCTGTCTCGCGCCCGTGCCATGCTTTATATTATTTCAAAAAAGGAAACGGCAGGAAAACTTCGCACGAAGATTATACAAGGGATACACCACGATTAAACTCATGACAGTGTGCGATAAACGCAAGGTCGTTTCTCCGCGTCATAATCCGTCTGTTTTCGACATAGGTATAGAATATCTTGTCGAAAGGGGGCGGTTTTTGTGTGGAAGGAAATTGAGGAGAGGACCGTAAAAAACGGCGAATATATCGTCAAAACAGGCTGCACGGTCCGTGCCTGTGCGGACGCTCTCGGCTCCAGCAAATCTACTGTACACAAGGACGTCACGGAGCGGCTGCCTGCGGTCGATTTTGAGCTCTACCTCAGGGTCAAGGGGGTCCTCGAAAAAAATCTCTCCGAGCGGCATCTCCGCGGCGGCGAATCCACCCGCAAAAAGTACGCGGGGAAGCACCTCCACGGCACAGACGACGTCTGACCGTCTCGTCGCAGCTTTTATGGGGAAAGGCCCGAACTGCGCACTTTTGCACGGGTCGGCTTTTGCCTTAGCGGGCTTCATAGGAGGCCCCCCGTCCGTGACCCTCCCTCAGACTCTTCATGTATAAAAATCCCGACGTTTTCCCAAAGTATAGGCATGAAGAAGATCAAGGCAAACCCGCTCGGGAAGACGCGTGAGGAGCGTGAGGCTTGCTTTCCCGAGGCAAAGGGGGAGGTGCTCAGGCCGTGACGGGACGTTCGAGGGAGAACTACAACCGCAACTACATCAACTACGTCAATGCCTTTGACCCGCCCACACAGCATTTTAAAACCTGTCTTCGGGCCTTCCTCGTCGGCGGATTTATTTGCACGATCGGGCAGTTTTTTCGCTATATGCTCGAATTCGCGGGCCTGCAGGGGGATGAGCTCGCGGGGACAGTCTCCGTCCTTCTCATCTTTTTGGGCACTTTTTTGACAGGCCTCGGCGTCTATGACAGGATCGGCAAGAACGCAGGCGCAGGCTCCATCGTCCCCATCACGGGGTTTGCAAATTCCGTTGCCTCGCCCGCCATCGAATTCAAGACCGAGGGCTATGTCTATGGCATGGCGGCAAAAATGTTCGTCGTCGCAGGCCCCATCATCGTCTTCGGGGTGAGCGCGGGTGCCGCGGTTGGACTCATCTATTGGCTCGTCGGACTGTAATTCGCTTGAAAAATGGTTGCATTCGGCCCTCAGGCGTGCTATAATAGTCGCAGAAATTCAGATAAGGAGAACATATTCTATGGCAAAGATCACTGCGGATACCCTCATTGCCGATTGCCTTGAGCTCAATCCCAATGCAGCGGAGATCCTGATGCAGGCGGGGATGCACTGCTTCGGCTGCGCCCTTGCACACGGCGAGACGATCGCGGAGGCGGTCGCCGTTCACGATAACGACCTCGAGGAGCTCCTCACTAAGCTCAATGAGGGCGTTGAATAACTTCTCATCCCACCTGTAAGACGGCGGTGCATCGGACGGATGCGCCGCCCTTTTCTTTTTCCCGCACCCCCTCACGGGCAGAGAATTCCGATTGGAAAATTTTTCTCAAAGAGTTGCAAATTTCTTTTCGCTGTGGTATACTGAAGTTGCGCCACAACTGAATACTTCTTTCAACATTCGGCTACAACTTTGGCAAGGTGTAAAGACACGATTGAGGGTAGCTATACCATCCGCGATTACACAAAAACGATTGCCGGTAGGGCATTCTATAGCTGCAGCGGACTGAAAAGTATCATCATTCCCAACAGCGTGACTTCGATTGGATATCAGGCGTTCTATGAATGTAGTGGACTTGAAAGTGTGACGATAGGAAGCGGAGTGACTTCGATCGGAGATTCTGCATTCTATAAATGCAGTGGGCTTGAGGGTGTGACAATCGGAAACGGCGTGACTACAATTGGAAACTTTGCGTTCTATGGTTGCAGCGGATTGACGAGCATTGCTATTCCCGACAGCGTGACCTCGATCGGAAGGTATGCGTTCTATGGTTGCGACGGGCTTGAAAGTGTGACGATAGGAAGCGGTGTGACCTCGATTGGAGAATATGCGTTCGAGTATTGCGACGAGCTTGAAAGCGTGTACTATATGGGCACATCGGGCGACTGGGGAAGAATCGATATAGGTTCCGATAATCAGGATTTAACAGAAGCAACCCGCTACTACTACAGTGTGGAAGAAAATTATGACGGGGAGCATTGGCACCACGACCCTGTCACAAATCAACCCGTCGTTTGGACAAAGGAGGAAGCGTAGATGAGTGGGGAACAAGAGATAAGGTCAAGCGATGCTTGCGATAAAAAAGCACAGGATTTTACAATTGAAAAGGTAAAAAACGATCAAGATAAATATCTTTCCTACAAGGCATATTTCGATCGATACAACAAGGCATTCGCATCCGAGTTCTATCTTGAATGCCTTTGGATCCTTTATGCGATGATCGAGGACAGGACTTGCTCCTTTCTGTATCACATAGGCTTTACGCGCGAGAACGAACGTTCTAAGGTGACACCGTCCAGGAGGATCAAGAAGGATATACGTGCGATTTACAACCTGGAGAGTCAAAAACCGACCAATTATAAGTTCAATAATCTTGGTGGAAAGCTTGTCCGTATCAAAGAGCTGTTGACATGGTGTAAGGGTGAGCATGAGACATTATCAGACTATCAAAAGGTGCTTGTGAGGGTCATGCTGCCCTTCGCGGAATCAAGGGAGCTTCTTGAGGCATTGAACTATTTGGCACCGGAATGGATAAACAAACGCAATCAACTCATCCATGCACTGTTTACTAAAAATTCAGCTGCGGCCACAGAGGAGCTGCGTCCACTGGTCGAGGACGGTTATCATGCAATCCGAAGGGTGGATGAGGCTGTTAAAAAAATAAAAAGGCATAGCATCCGATTGAAATTCAAAATCAAATAAAGCAATGCGCTTCCATCTCTCGCAGAAACAGACGGTGTGCGGCGAGATGCTTCGGTAGGACATTCATGGACTGCGTTGTGGCCGCGTTCTCAGCATGACGCCGCCACCGCACCCGTCTCATCGTATGCCCCTGCCGCTCCTCAGAGCGGCAGGGGCAGCTCTTTCTCATCGACCTTCAAAAAATACTTGACATTTCTGCAAAAAAGGCTACAATAATGTGTGCTTTCAACGGAAGGCACAAGGAGAAACGTATGTTAAACAACAAAATTGCGGAAATGCTGAACGATCAGATCAACAAGGAGCTCTATTCTGCCTATCTCTACCTCGATTTCGCCAATTATTATGCCGATGAGGGGCTGGACGGCTTTGCGCACTGGTACGAGGTGCAGGCGCAGGAGGAGCGCGACCATGCCTTTATGCTCCGTCGCTATCTCATCAACAACGGCCACCGCGTCACCTTTACGGCCATTGCTAAGCCCGACAAGACCTTCAGCTCCCATCTCGACCCCCTGACGGCGGGCTACGAGCATGAGCAGTATGTCACCTCGCTCATCACCGCCATTTATCATGAGGCGGCGGGGCAAAAGGACTACCGCACGATGCAGTTTTTGGACTGGTTCATCAAGGAGCAGGGCGAAGAGGAGACCAATGCCGACGATATGATCAAGAAGTACAAGCTATTCGGCTCGGACGCGAAGGGTCTGTATGCCCTGAATCAGGAGCTTCTCGCCCGCGTTTACGCCCCCTCGACAACGGGCCCCGCGATGTAAGAGAGGAAAATTTTGCAAAGCCCCGCCTCATCGCGGGGTTTAGCTTGCATAAAAGGAGAGATATGAAAATGAAGCACAAGGTATGGGTGGTATTTTTGGCCATTCTCGCCCTTGTCTGTCTATGCCTCGGCGTCGCGTCCTGCGGCGGCGAGGAAAAGGGCAACGGCAGCGAGAGCGGCAGCACGGATACCGAGCAGGGAGGCGGTCAAGGCGGCTCCGAGGAGCAGCCCACTGAGCCTCAGCC
>CANQWI010000002.1 GCA_947627515.1 uncultured Clostridia bacterium | reverse complement strand
TCTCCGCAAATTATCTGTACCGTGCGGAGAGCTTCGACGACGCCGTCGCAAAGGCAGACAGGCTCATCAGGGACGGCGGGCTCGGGCACACCTCTTCCATTTATCTCAACGTGAGAGAGGGGCAAGAGAAGCTGAAAAAATTCGAAGAGGTGATGCGGACTTGCCGTATCGTCGTCAATACGCCCTCCTCCCACGGTGGGATCGGGGATCTCTATAACTTTAAATTTGCGCCGTCACTCACTCTCGGGTGTGGGTCATGGGGCGGGAATTCCGTCTCGGAGAACGTCGGCGTCAAACATCTCATTCAAATCAAAACGGTTGCAGAGAGGAGAGAAAACATGCTTTGGTTCAGAGCACCCGAAAAGGTCTATTTCAAGCGCGGCTGTCTCGGCACGGCACTCAAGGAGCTCGGGCCGCAGGTTTATCGCAGGAAACGTGCGTTTATCGTCACCGACCAATTTCTGTACGACAGCGGATTTACGGCCGAGATCAATAAAATTTTGCACGAAAACGGAATCGAGGAGGAGACCTTCTGCGGTGTGACGCCCGATCCGACGCTGGAATGCGCGAAGAAGGGGCTCGAGATCATGCAGAGCTTCCGTCCCGACGTGATCATTGCCGTCGGGGGCGGGTCTCCCATGGACGCCGCCAAGATCATGTGGGTCATGTATGAGCATCCCGAGGTCGACTTCGAGGGCATGGCAATGCGGTTTTCGGATATCCGCAAGAGGGTCTATTCCTTCCCGCATATGGGGGAAAAGGCACTGTTTGTCGCCATTCCCACGACGGCGGGCACAGGGAGCGAGGTGACGCCGTTCGCCGTCATCACCGATGAGAGGACGGGGACCAAATATCCGCTTGCCGATTATGAACTCATGCCCGATATGGCGATCGTGGACGCGGATCTCATGATGAATATCCCGAAGGGTCTCACCTCCTGCGCGGGGATCGACGCCGTCAGCCATGCGCTGGAGGCGATCGCCTCCGTGATGGCGACAGACTTTACGAATGGCCTTGCCAAGGAGGCCCTGCGGCTACTCTTTACCTATCTTCCTTCCGCATATAAAAATGGGGCTGCTGACCCCGAGGCGAGGGAAAAGGTTGCCAATGCCGCGACAATGGCGGGCATGGCGTTTGCGAATGCCTTCCTCGGCGTCTGCCACTCGATGGCGCACAAGCTCGGCTCCTACTTCCACATTGCGCACGGCATGGCGAATTCGCTCATGCTTGAGGAGGTCATCCGCTTCAACAGTGCCGAGGCACCCGCGAAGATGGGGACGTTCCCGCAGTATGCCTATCCGCAGTGCATGGCTCGCTATGCGGATGCCGCACGCTACCTCGGCTGCACGGGCAAGACGGACGAGGCCGTGGTGGAGAACTTCATCAAGAAGCTCCGCGAACTGCAGAACGCGATCGGCCAGCCCAAGACCATCCGAGAGGCACTCGAGGGGAAATATACCGAAGAGCAGTTCCTTTCCGTGCTCGATCAAATGACAGAGGACGCATTCGACGACCAATGCACGGGCGCGAATCCCCGCTATCCTCTGATGGCCGAGATCAAGCAGATGTATCTCAATGCTTATTATGGAAGGCAGAAATGAGGGAGAATTTTGCAGAATATATCATTTTGCATAGTACTATGCCAGACATAATATTGTCAAAAATGTAAAAAATGAGGGCGTCCCGATCGGACGCCCCTTTTCATACTTTGGTTTTTGGTTACTGTGCAACGACGTTGACCTTGATCTTGGAAATCACGCCTTCCATCAGGCGGACCTCGACGTCGTATGTACCGATGTTCTTGATGGGGTCCTTCAGAAGTACCTTCTTCTTGTCGACGTCAAATCCCAGCTCGGAGAGTGCCGCTGCGATGTGCTGTGTCGTGACAGAGCCGAAGGCCTTGCCGTTTTCTCCCGCGCGGATGGGGAGGGTGATCCCCGTGCCTGACAGCTGCTCGGCAAGTGCCCGTTGCGCCTTGATGTTTTCGGCCTTCTGATATGCCTCAGAGGCCTTTTTTTGCTTCATTTCGTTGACTGCGCCCGCGGTGGCGACCTCCGCAAGACCTTTTTTGATGAGAAAATTCCTCGCATAACCGTCAGAGACCTCGAGAATATCTCCCTGTTTGCCGCTACCCTTTACATCTTGTTTTAGGATGACCTTCATATTTTTTTCTCCTTATCTCTATTTTACAGCCTTCCTTGCGTTTTGTCAATATCCGAGCGTGATATTTTTCCTTTCTTCGTACATACTGAGGGAAAGGAGGGCATATGGAACACAATACCAACTGCGGCGTGACCTGCGGCGTCACGGAATGCAGGTTCAATCGCGACGGCATGGCATGCGAGCTTGCCAAGATCCATGTCGGCAACACCTGCGACTGCGAGCACTGCACCTGCTGTGACAGCTTTGAGAATCGCATAGACTAAGCCGTATAATTGCGTGTTTGTGACACAATCTATCGTCAGGCGGTCGAACGCTTTGATATAGAGCCTCTGCCGTCAACACGCGTGCGCGGCAGAGGCGCAGAGGGGACGCTCAGGCGTCCCTTCTTGCATTTACGGTGCTCCTTCGTAATACAATATTCATATGAAAGCTGTATTCAGGCTCCTTCCCTTTGCATTGATCGCGGCCCTGCTCTGCGCATGTCTGTGTTTTCCGAGGGGGAAAAGGGACATTTCTGCGCAAAAAATCATCATCGAAGTGTGGAATGTTGACACATTTGAGGGCGGGAAGGGGTCTCGGACCTCCTTTTTGAACAGTGTTTCAAGGACTGTCGATGAGGATGAGGTCTATTTTTATATCCTGAGCTATACGAAGGAGGGGGCTGAGAGTGCCTTCGAAAGGGGCATCTATCCCGATATGCTCACCTATGGGCTCGGGCTCGACGGCATCGCGGAGAGGTGCGTTCCCCTTCCCTATGCGTTTGCGGGGGGACAGGCAGATGGGAAAAATCTCGCCGTTCCATGGGCTGCGGGAGGGTATTTCCTCTTCTCCATGACGGACAATTTTACGGAGAAGGGGGAGACCGCGATCTCGATTGGGGGAGAAAATCTTGCACCCGTCGCAGCATATTTTCATGACGTCAAGGGGGTCGAGCTTGCGTCGCAGGAGGCATACACGCGATTTTTGAACGGGGAGTTCCGCTATCTTTTGGGGACCCAGCGGGATGTCTGCAGATTTGCATCGCGCGGGGTAACCGTCTATACGAGGCCTCTCACGGAATACAACGACCTTTTTCTTTACATTTCAATCCTTTCAAGTGAAAAGAAAAAGATCTGCTTGAGGCTTGTTGAGGCACTGCTTTCGGATGCCACGCAGGGCAGGCTTTCCGAAATCGGGTTCCATTCCCCCGCTTCGGAGAGCGCGGTCCGCACCGCAAATGTATTTACGACTGCAGAGGGGCGGGAGCGGCTTCTTTTCGCCGCAAGAGAGAATGACGGAAAATTTCTCGAAAAATATCTGAAATCCCGTTGAAATGTTTGAAAATATATGTTAAAATAAAGGAGAAAGTAAATTGGGTGTTTTCGCGCTTTTGCGGGATAGATTTCCCTGCATGAAAATGGAGAGAGATGTCTCTCTCGCCCGTCGGACGACGATCGGATGCGGGGGAAGGGCCTCCTGCGTTGTCTCTCCGTCCGATGCGGAGGAGGCCGCCGAGCTCATTTCCTTTCTGAAAAAAGAGAGGATCCCGCATGCCTTTTTGGGTGCGGGTGCAAATACGCTTCCCCCCGACGGGGACTATGACGCCGCGATCGTCTCCTCGGACGCGCTCAGGGGGATCGTCTATGACGGGAACGCGCTCTTTGCGGGTGCGGGCGTGACGGGCGGGTCTCTCGTGCGGTATGCAATGGAGAACTCGCTCGGCGGGGTCGAGCCCTTTGTCGGCATTCCCATGACCGTCGGGGGTGGGTGCGTGATGAATGCAGGCGTGAAGGAGAAGCATTTTTCCGACCTTGTGCTCCGCGTGCTCGCCGTGCGCAACGGAAGGATCGAGAGCTTTCCCGTTCCCGCATGTAGGTTTGGGGAGAAGAGGAGCATTTTTCAGGAAAACCTCTTCGTCGTCGGGGTGCTTTTACGCGTCGAAAGGGTATCCGTCGGGCAGCTCCGAAAAAACTGCAGGGAATATCTTGCTCGCAGACGGACCCTGCCAAAGGGTCGGAGCATGGGGTGTACCTTTGTGAATCCCGAGGGAGTCAGCGCGGGGGAGCTCATCGACCGCGCAGGGCTCAAGGGGCTTGCGTTCGGCGGGGCAAGGGTTTCAAGCATCCATGCGAACTTCATCATCAATGAGGGCGGGACCTCCTCGGACGTGTCCGCGCTTATTGACATCATCAAAAATGAGGTTCTTCTCAAGACGGGGATCCTCCTCCGCGAGGAGATCCGCAGACTTGAGCTTCAACATACATAGGCTGATCTTTACGGAGCAGAAATGAAACTTACCGCAGATTACCATACGCATACGCCGTACTCTCACGGAAAGAATACGGTCATGGAGAATGCCGTCTGTGCAAAGGAACGCGGGCTCTCGGCCGTCGCGATCACCGACCACGGCTTTTCGCATGTCATGTTCGGCGTCAAGCATAAGAACGTCCCCAAAATGATCGAGGAATGCCGTGAGGCAGAGGCCGCGACGGGCATCCGCGTGTATGCGGGCATGGAGTGTAATATCCGTGGCGTCTCGGGGCTTACCTGCTTCCGCGAGGAGGACTATCCCGTGTTTGACATCTTCCTTGCTGGGATCCATGTCATGGCGAGCTATGAGACCTGGCCAGATTACCGCATCGGATGGCAGAGCTGGTGGAGGACCGTTCTCGGGAGAAAGCCCTCAAGCCGCCTTATCAAGGATACGACGGAGGCCTACATCAACACGGTCAAGCGCAATCCCGTCGACATCGTCACCCATCTCAATTTTCAGTGCTTTGCGGACGCGGTGGAGGTCGCCAAGTGTTGCCGCGACTATGGGACCTATCTCGAGATCAGCTCCAAAAAGCAGCATCTCACCGACGAGGAGCTCGACAAGGTCGTGCAGACGGGGGTACGGTTTGTGATCAATTCAGACGCCCACAGTGTCGACAGGATCGGAGACACCCTCCTTGCGGAGGAGCAGATTATGCGCGTCGGCGTTCCGCTTGACCGCATCGACAATATCGACGGCAGGCTTCCCACCTTCCGCTTTACCGAATTCAAGAAACATCTTTGAATTATGAGCTTTACCACGGAAATCAAGAGAGAGCTCGTCAGGAGCGTCCCGAGGACGCGGGAGGAGGGGCTTGCCCTTTTGCAGGCGATCCTCTTCTGTTGCGGAACAGAGAGGGAGAGCGGTTTTTCCTTTGTCAGCGAAAATGAATCAGTCGCCGCCTACGTGATCGGGATCTTTGAAGGGGTCGGCATTTGCACGACGCTCACCGAGGCGGTCCGAGACCCCAAGCACGACAGGGACAAGCTCACCTTTTCGTATACGGGAGAGGACGCGGCGGCGAGGCTGTTTGAGATCGCCTCTGTGCCAATCCGTTCGGACGGATGTGCGCATGCGTATCTGAAAGGGGCCTTTCTCGGGGGCGGAAGCTGTGTTTTGCCCCGCGGAGAGAACAAATCCGGGTATCATCTCGAGTTTGTCTTCCCGCGGCTTGCGGATGCGGAGAGGCTGCTGGCGGCGTCCGAGAGGTTTCATCTCCTCTGCGGGCTCATCGAGCGGGGAGAAAAGTATGTCGCCTACTGCAAAAATAGGGAGGGGATCGCAGATTATCTCTCTGTGCTTGGCGCGGAAAATGCGTTGAGAACGCTGGAGCGCACCGCCGCCGCCCGCGACGAGAGCAACAACCGCAACCGTCTCGAAAACTGCATGGCGGGGAACATCGACAGGTCCATGACCGCAAGCGCGAGGCAAATCAGATTCTTGTCCTCCCTTCAGGAGGCAGAGCTCCTGTCCCTGCCGCCTGACCTCAGGGAGACTGCGGCTGCCCGCATCCACAATCCCACGCTCAGCTACAGTGAGCTTGCGGCACTTCTCGGGATCTCACGGAGCTCCCTGCAACGCCGCCTCGATAAATTGATGTCACTTCAAGGAGAAAAACCGTGACCGACTTTGTACATCTGCATCTTCACACCGAATACAGCCTGCTTGACGGAGCGGTAAAGGTGGATGAGCTCGTGCGCCACTGCAAGCAGAACGGCATCGACACTGTCGCTGTGACCGACCACGGCAACATGTACTGTTCTCTGAAATTTGCGGAAAAGTGCAAAAAAAATAAAATCAAGGCGATCATCGGCTGTGAATTTTACGTCGTCGACAATTACCGCGACCATATCGACCAAAGGGCCGACCATCTCATCCTTCTCGCCAAAAACAAGAGGGGCTACATCAATCTTGTCCAGCTCGATTCGCTTGCCTTTGTCGACGGATACTATTACCGTCCGCGCATCGATTATAAGGTCCTCAAGGAGCACACAGAGGGTGTGATCTGCCTCTCCGCATGCCTTGCCGGCCGCATCCCGCGCCTTCTGCTGGCGGGCGATTATGAGGGGGCAAAGGAGTTTGCGCTCTATCTCCAGAGCCTGTTCGGCGAGGATTTTTATATCGAAATACAGGACCATGGCATTCCAGAGCAAAAGCAGATCCTGCCCGGGCTCATCCGCATTGCAAGGGAGATCGGCGCACAGCTCGTTGCGACCAACGACGTGCACTATCTCAAAAAAGAGGATTGGGAGATGCAGGACGTCCTGATGTGCATCCAGACCAAGCGCACGCTCGACGACCCGACCCGCATGAAGATGCAGACGCATGAGTTTTACATGAAGTCGGGCGATGAAATGGCTGCGATCTTTCCCGAAGTCCCCGAGGCCATCTCCAATACCCGCGTCATTGCCGACAAGGTCTCGGACACCGATACTCCCTTTGACCTGAAGGAGGACGGCTCTCCCGTCTATGACAAATCTCTCATTCCGCTGTATACGGCAGACGACGGAACGCCCTCTCCCGAATATCTCACGCGCCTCACATGGGAGGGGCTGCCCAAGCGGTATCCGAACTATGGGGAGGAGATCAAAAAGCGTGCCGAATACGAGCTCTCCATCATCATCAAGATGGGGTTTGCCGATTATTTCCTCATCGTGTGGGACTATATCAATTGGTCCAAGTCGCATGACATCCCCGTGGGGCCCGGGCGAGGGTCGGGCGTCGGGAGCATCGTCGCCTACGCCATCGGCATCACAAACGTAGACCCCCTGCGCTATGACCTGCTCTTTGAACGGTTCCTGAATCCCGACCGCGTCAGTATGCCCGACTTTGACGTCGACTTCTGCACCGAACGGAGGGGGGAGACCATTGAATATGTCAGGCGACGGTACCATCCCGAGAATGTCGCCCAGATCGTCACCTTCGGTACCCTTGCATCCCGTGCGGTCATCAAGGACGTCGGGCGTGTCATGCGCGTTCCCTATTCGGATACAGACCGCGTCACCAAGCTCATGGACGGCAAGTCGACGATTCGAGAGCTCTTAGGCCTCGACATCGCAGAGAAGCGCACAAGGGCCGCAGAGACAGAGCGGGCATTATTTGAGCAACGCTCCAAGGGTGCCGAGACCGAGGAGGATAAGATGAGGCTTGCCGACCTCGAGGGGAAGCTCGACGAGGCAAGGAAGAAGGCCTCCGAGCTCGAGGGGAAGCGTAACGGGGAATTTATCGAGATCTATGAATCGGACGATACCCTGAAGCGGGTCATAGACATGGGCCTCAGGCTTGAGGGGATGCCCCGCAACACCTCCATGCATGCAGCGGGCGTCGTCATTTGCCGTAAGAGGATCGCGGACAACGTGCCGCTCTCCCGCAACGGTGAGGACATTACGACGCAGTTCGACATGAAGGAGGTCGAGTCGATCGGGATGCTGAAGATGGACTTTTTGGCACTCACGACGCTCACCGACATCAAAAAGACCCTCGATTACATCTATGAGGACTATGGGGTACACGTCGAATTCGACCAAGCGTGCGACGATCAGGGGGCGTATGACCTCATTGCAGAGGGGGACACGGACGCCGTGTTCCAGCTTGAGCAGGGCGGGATGAAGCGGTTTATGAAGCAACTCCGTCCGACCTGTCTCGAGGACCTCATTGCAGGCATCTCGCTGTATCGCCCCGGTCCCATGGATTTCATCCCCAATTATCTCAAAAACAGGGCCGAGCCCGAGAAGATCCACTATTTAACGCCCCTTTTAAAGCCCATCCTCGAGAAGACCTACGGCGTCATCATCTATCAGGAGCAGGTCATGCAGATCTTCCGGAATCTTGCGGGCTACTCCCTCGGACAGGCAGACCTCGTCCGCCGCGCCATGGCAAAGAAGCACCTCAACGAGCTGATGGCGCAGAAGGACAAGTTCATTTACGGCGACGTCGATAAGGTTGTGGGAAAGGACAAGGACGGCAATCCCGTGTACGGCAGCATCACGGGCTGTCAGGCGCATGGCATCTCTCCCGAGGTTGCCTCCGAGCTGTTTGCGCAGATGGAGAGCTTTGCCTCCTATGCTTTCAACAAATCGCATGCGGCGGCATATGCGGTCGTTACCTATGAGACGGCATATTTGAAGAAGTACTACCCGAAGGAGTTCCTCGCAGGGGTCCTCAACAACCGCATTTCCAAGATCGACGAGGTCGCAAAATATATTGTATACATGAGGGAGAAAAATATCGGCATTCTCCCGCCCGATGTCAACCGTTCAAAGGCGTATTTTGCGGTGGAGGGGGATGGGATCCGCATCGGCCTCTGCGCTTTGCGCGGGGTCGGGATCGCCGCGATGGAGAGCGTCGTCAATGAACGCATGAAGAACGGTCCCTTTGCGGATTTTTCGGACTTTCTGATGCGCTGCATTTCCTTTATCAACAAGAAGATGGTGGAGGCTCTCATCCTCGGCGGTGCGTTCGACAGCCTCGGGCATACTCGCTCGCAGTTTGCGGCTGTTTACGAGGAGCTCATGCGCCGCATTCAGGCTCTCGACAAGCAGAGGAGCAGCAGACAGATCTCACTCTTTGGGGACATCATCGTCGAGGAGGCTCCCAAGGCAGAATATCCGAGCATCCCCGAATGGGAGAAGGAGGAGCTTCTTTCCAAGGAAAAATCTATCCTCGGCGTGTATGTCAGCGGGCATCCCTTCGAAAAGTACGCCCACAGGTTCTCGGACTGCACCTTCAATACGGGCATGCTCACCGACTTCGAAGAGGATGAGGAGACGCATGACCGCACCTACAATCTCGTCAAGGCAGGGGATCCCGTCACGATGGGCGGGATCATTGCGGGAATCAAGAAGATCAGCACGAAATCGGGCGGGTTCATGTCCTTTATCACCGTGGAGGACCTCTACGGGAGTGTTGAATGCCTCGCCTTCCCTAAGATTTACGAAAAGACGCGCTCCATCGTCAAGCAGGATGCGGTCGTCAGGGTCAAGGGAAAGATCGACATCCCCTCCGAAAAGGCACCCGTCATTATTGTTGACTCCATTGAGGCACTCAAGCCCGACGTTGCCCCCGAAATGCCTCCCGCACAGGCAGAGGGAGAGGTGCTTTGGCTGGACGCACGCGCTCTCACGGAGGACGATTTCAACGAGCTCATCGAGATGCTCTCCGACTACGAAGGGGGGACAAGGACCAAGATCCTCTTCGGGGGGAAGCGTTTTGAGTACAGCGTGCGGCTCTCGAGGGCACTTCTTGCCGAGGTCAGGATGTTTTTGCCCGATCCGTGCATTAAAATTGTCTGAAAACAAAAAAAGAATTTCCCAAACTACTTTCCTTTTTAAAAACGTTGTGCTATAATAGATTGGACTGCGGAGGTTACTATGAAGAGAATCGGTTTACTTACGAGCGGAGGAGATGCTCCGGGGATGAATGCGGCGATCCGTGCGGTCGTCCGTACTGCCATCTATTTCGGTATGGAAGTGTATGGGATCGAACGCGGGTACGCGGGTCTCATCGAGGACAGCATGCGCCCCATGGAGATGCGCTCGGTCTCGGATATCGTTCAGCGGGGCGGTACTATGCTCCGCACTGCGCGGTGCCTCGAGATGCTTACGAGCGAGGGGCAGAAGAAGGCGGCCGAAGTGCTTGAAAAGCGCGGGATCGACGGGCTTGTCGTGATCGGCGGCGACGGAAGCTTCCGCGGGGCGAAATGTCTTACCGAAAATTTCGGCATTCCCACCATCGGGATCCCGGGGACCATCGATAACGACCTTCAGTACACCGATTATACGCTCGGCTTCGATACGGCGGTCAATACCTGCCTTGAGGTCATAAACAAGCTTCGCGACACGATGAATTCGCACGAACGCATCTCCGTCGTGGAGGTCATGGGCAGGCACTGCGGTGACATCGCACTCTACGCGGGGATCACCTCGGGGGCAGAGATCATCGTCGTGCCCGAGATCGCCTTTGACCTTCAGGACATCGTCATGCGCATCAACCGCTCCCGCAAGAACGGGAAGCATTCCAACATCATTGTTGTTGCAGAGGGCGCAGTCACCGCGGACGCCTTTGCAAAGAAGCTTCAGGAGGTCACGACCTATTCCGTCCGTGCCACGACGATCGGCCACATCCAGCGCGGCGGCTCGCCCTCGATGGCGGACAGGATGCTCGCGGCACAGTTCGGCAACAAGGCCATCCGTCTTCTCAAGGACGGCATCGGGAACCGCGTCGTCGGCATTCACAAGAATGAGATCATCGATATGGATATCTTTGAAGCAGTCTCCATGAAGAAGAAGTTCAACTATGAGCTGTATGAGACGCTTCAGATGATCTCGATGTAACGGCGCAACACGTAGCAAGGCTCTGCGGTGCTTCGGGGGAAGCCGCGGATGCGAGGGGGATTTAAAATGATATTAACGGTCTGCATGAGCCCGAGCGTGGACGTCACGATCGAACTCGATTCGCTCAATGTCGGCAAGGTCAACGTCGTCAAAAGCAAGACGCTCTCCTTCACGGGGAAGGCACTCAACGTCGCGATCGGCGTCGCCCGTCTCGGAGGCGAGGCGCATGCTACGGGATTTATGTACAACGAAAACGGACAGATGTTCATCGACGCGCTCGACCGCGAGGGTGTGAAATTTACATTCGTCTGGAACAGCGGCAGGGTCCGCGAGAATTATAAATGCATCGACAAACGCTCCATGCTCACCGAGATCAACGACATCGGCGGGCAGGTGGAGGGCGGGAAGCTCGTGGAGCTTTTGCACATGATCCAGTCTTCCTCCTCCTCGGCGGCTGTCACCGTCATATCGGGAAGCCTGCCCCGCGGCGTGGACGACAGCTATTACCGCGAGCTCTTCCGTTCGGTGGATCCGAAATCGCTTCGCATCGTCGATACGGAGGGCGGTCGGCTATTTGCTGCACTCGAGGCGGGAATCGACCTCGTCAAGCCCAATCTCGAGGAGCTCGAAAATACCCTCGGAAGAAAGCTGAAGGGCAGATCCGAGATGCTTGCGGGTTGCCGTGAGCTTCTCGACAGGGGAGCAAAATACGTCCTTCTCTCCCTCGGGCGGGACGGCGCGATCCTCACCAACGGCACCCGGAATTATTATTGCAAGAGCATCAACGTGGCGGTCAATTCCACGGTCGGCGCAGGAGACGCGATGGTCGCTGCAGTCGCCAATATGATGCAGCAGGGGGCCGACCTTCCCGACATTCTCCGAGCAGGCGTCGCCGCGGGAACGGCTGCAGTCACGACCTTCGGCACCATCTCCTTCACGCGGGAGAAGTACGAGGAGGTCCTGAGCAACCTCCGCGTCACGGAGTTCTGATACGGATCCTTGTGACTCTTTTTTCGGAAAAACGTATGCGCTCGGCTGTGTAACATTTGCGCCTGATGTTTCATGCGCATAATTCGGCAAAATTCGTCATGACCACAAGATATAGTGGTGTGGTAGAAAAATTTTCCCAAAATCTTGTGCTCAAACGCTTGACTTTTTCAGAGTATTATAGTATGATGATAGCGTTCCCTGCGGGGGACGCTTTTTCGCCCTTCGGGGTAAGTTCAGGGGAAAATTTTCGAGGAGCTTTTCATGAAGATCATCAAAAGAAACGGGACTGAGGTCAGCTTTGACATCCGGAAGATCGTCAATGCGATCCGCAAGGCAAACAATGAGGTAAGTATCGACAACAGGCTAACCGAGGAGCAGATCTCTTCAATCGCGCAAAAGGTTTCCGCACTCGCGGGAGACCTCAACCGTGCCGTCAATGTCGAGGAGGTGCAGGATTTTGTCGAGAACCAGATCATGGACCAAAAGGCGTTTGCCGTGGCCCGCAAGTATATCACCTATCGCTATTCCCGTGCTCTCGTCAGGAAGTCAAACACGACCGACGAGAGGATTCTCACGCTCATCGAGTGCAACAACGAGGACGTGAAGCAGGAAAACTCCAACAAAAATCCCACCGTCAACTCAGTTCAGCGCGATTATATGGCGGGTGAGGTCAGCAAGGACCTCACGAAGCGTCTCCTTCTTCCCCGTGAGATCGTGGAGGCCCACGAGGAGGGCATCATCCACTTCCATGACGCCGACTATTATGCCCAGCATATGCATAACTGCGACCTTGTCAATCTCGAGGACATGCTTCAGAACGGCACCGTCATTTCGGGGACATTCATCGAAAAGCCGCATTCCTTCTCCACGGCCTGCAATATCGCCACGCAGATCATCGCGCAGGTCGCGTCCAACCAATATGGCGGGCAGTCTATTTCTCTGACCCACCTTGCGCCCTTTGTCGATATCAGCCGCAAAAAGATCCGCGCCGAGGTCGCCGAGGAGCTCAAGGACGTCGCCGTCATGGAGGACACGATTCATCGCATTGCCGAAAAGAGGCTCCGTGACGAGATCAAGAAGGGCATTCAAACCATCCAATATCAGGTCGTTACCCTTCTCACGACAAACGGACAGGCACCCTTTGTCACGGTATTTATGTACCTTGGCGAAGCGAGAAATGAGCGTGAGCGCGAGGATCTTGCCATGATCATCGAGGAAACGCTCAACCAGCGCATTCAGGGCGTCAAGAATGAATCAGGCGTATGGGTCACGCCTGCCTTCCCCAAGCTTATCTATGTGCTTGAAGAGGACAATATCCGCGAGGGAAGCAGGTACTGGTATCTTACCGAGCTCGCCGCAAGGTGCACCGCAAAGCGCATGGTGCCTGATTATATCTCCGAAAAGAAGATGCTTGAGTACAAGGTCGACCGCAACGGAGAGGGACACTGCTACACCTGCATGGGCTGCCGTAGCTTCCTCACGCCCTATGTGGACGAAAACGGCAAGCCGAAGTACTACGGGAGATTCAACCAAGGGGTCGTCACCATCAATCTTGTCGACGTCGCGCTCTCCTCGGGCGGGGACATGGAGCGATTCTGGAAGATCTTCGATGAACGTCTCGAGCTCTGCCACAGGGCACTTCTCTGCCGTCATGAGCGACTGAAGGGGACGCTTTCGGATGCCGCACCCATTCTTTGGCAGTACGGCGCTCTTGCAAGACTCAAGAAGGGTGAGAAGATCGACAAGCTCCTTTACGGCGGCTATTCGACGATTTCGCTTGGTTATGCAGGGCTCTATGAATGCACGAAATATATGACGGGGAAATCGCACACCGACCCCGAGGCGAAGCCGTTTGCACTCTCCGTGATGCAACATATGAACGACAAATGCAAGGAGTGGAAGGCGAAGCACAACATCGACTTCTCCCTCTACGGCACTCCACTCGAGAGCACGACCTATAAATTTGCCAAGTGCCTTCAGCAGCGGTTCGGCATCATCCCGGGCGTCACGGATAAAAATTACATCACTAATAGCTATCATGTGCATGTCACCGAGAAGATCGACGCCTTCACAAAGCTCAAGTTCGAGAGCGAGTTCCAGCAGCTCTCCCCGGGCGGCGCGATCTCCTATGTCGAGGTCCCCAATATGCAGGACAATATCCCCGCCGTGCTCTCCGTCATGCAGTTTATTTATGACAATATCATGTATGCCGAGCTCAACACAAAGAGCGACTACTGTCAGGTCTGCGGCTATGACGGCGAGATCGTCACGGTGGAGGAGGACGGGAAGTATCTTTGGGAATGTCCCGTCTGCCACAATCGGGATCAAAGCAAAATGAATGTTGCCCGCCGTACCTGCGGCTACATCGGAACGCAGTATTGGAACCAGGGGAGAACGCAGGAAATACGCGAGCGCGTTCTTCATCTGTAAGAACGAGAGAGGCTTCATGAATTACGCCGAAATCAAAAAATACGATATCGCAAACGGAGAGGGAGTCAGAGTCTCCCTCTTTGTTTCGGGCTGCAGGAGGCACTGCAGGGGCTGTTTTAACTCCGTGGCATGGGACTTTTCGTACGGAAGGCAGTTCACTCATGAGACGGAGAGGGAGCTCCTTGAAGCGTCGTCTCCCTATTATATCGCCGGCTTAACCTTGCTCGGCGGGGATCCGTTCGAGCCCGAAAACAGAAGGGAGCTTGTGCCGTTTTTAAAAAAATTCCGTGCGCAGTATCCCGACAAGGACATCTGGTGCTACACAGGCTATACCTACCGCGACGGCACCCTGCTTGAGGACGACGGAGAGGGGGTGAGAGAGCTTCTCTCGCTGATCGATATTCTCGTCGACGGGCCGTTCATCGAGGAGCTGAAAGACATTCGGCTCAAATTCCGAGGCTCCTCCAACCAGCGGGTTTTGGATCTTAAACGCACAATTTCGAGCGGGAACATAGTACTATATCTGACATAGTACTATGCTAATTTGCAAAAAACAAGGTCATTTGCCGAATTTTTACGATTGTCTGCGATATGTTTGACAAAGGAAAAATTTGGGGTATAATTATATAGGTAAAGAAAATACAATAAGGAGAATATACCGTGAATAAGCTTCAGCTCAGAAGGTACGCAAAGCTTCTTGCTAGGACAGGCATCAATGTCAGAAAAGGGCAGTGGGTCGTTGTCGACGCCGAGCTTGACCAGCCCGAATTTGTCGAAATGGTCGTGGAGGAGCTCTACCGCGCGGGGGCGGGCAAGGTGACCGTCGAATGGTCGCACCAGCCTCTTGTTGCAACACACTATAAATATGAGAAGGAGGAGACGCTTTCCTCCTTTGCAAAGTGGGAACTTGAGAAGCTCGAGTATAGGAAGGAGCAGCTTCCCGCGATGCTCTATCTCGAATCTGCCGACCCCGACGGGCTGAAGGGGCTCGATCAGGAGAAGTTTACCTCCGTCAGGATGGCCCGCTCCAAGGTCATTAAGCCTA
Source organism: uncultured Clostridia bacterium (assembly GCA_947627515.1). Taxonomy (GTDB): domain Bacteria; phylum Bacillota; class Clostridia; order Christensenellales; family Borkfalkiaceae; genus Gallimonas. The sequence goes on along the minus strand of CANQWI010000002.1, from coordinate 35,118 downwards.
TCCGCGACCAAATGGAGAATAAATATCAGTGGTGTATCGCTGCAGTGCCCTCCAAAGCATGGGCGAAGAAGGTTTTCCCCGACGCGCCTACCGCGAGCAGTGCGGTCGAGCGGCTTTGGGACGCGATCCTCACCGCCTCGCGTGCGGACGGTCCCGATCCCGTGAAGGAATGGCACCGTCACAATGACGAGCTTGCCGAGAAGTGCGACTATCTCGACAGGCTTAAGCTCACAGCCCTTGAATACAGATCCTCCAACGGCACGGACCTTCGCGTCGGGCTCATCGACGGGAGCAGGTTCTGCGGCGGGGGCGAGGAGACCCTCTCGGGCGCGTACTTCAATCCCAACATTCCGAGCGAGGAGATCTTTATCTCGCCCAAGGCGGGGGATGCGGAGGGCATTGTCTATTCTACCAAGCCGCTCTCCTATCAGGGAGAGCTCATCGAAGACTTCTCCGTTCGCTTTGAGGGCGGCAGGGTCGTCGAGGTCAAGGCGAGGAAAAATCAGGCTCTACTCGAGAAAATGATCTCGATGGACGAGGGGGCGAAGATGCTCGGCGAATGCGCCCTCATCGCCTACGATTCTCCCATCAACAACACGGGGATCCTCTTCTATAACACCCTTTTCGACGAGAATGCAAGCTGCCATCTTGCTCTCGGCCGAGGGTTCAACGAATGCGTCAGAGGCTTTGAGAATATGTCTCTTGAAGAGCTCCGCGAGAAGGGCATCAACGACAGTACCATCCATGTCGATTTCATGATCGGCAGCAAGGATCTTGAGATCACCGGCGTCACCAGAAGCGGCGAGCATGTTCCGATCTTTAAGAACGGCAGCTGGGCATTTTAAGGGTATTTCAGCATCAATTTCAGTAGAAAGAAGGCATAAAATGATCAAAATCGATATTTTTTCGGGTTTTTTGGGCGCAGGGAAGACCACGCTCATCAAAAAGCTCATCAAGGAGGCCTATACGGGCGAAAAGGTCGTTCTCATCGAGAATGAATTCGGCGAGATCGGTGTAGACGGCGGTTTTCTGAAGGAGGCAGGCATCGAGATCACGGAGATGAACTCAGGGTGCATCTGCTGCTCGCTTGTCGGCGACTTTGCCGCGGCACTCAGGAAAGTTGCTGCCGAGTTTCATCCCGATCGCATCCTCATCGAGCCATCGGGCGTGGGCAAGCTTTCGGACGTTATCAAGGCAGTTCAGCGTGCAAATGTCCCCGACAGCGTGCTCGATGCGTTCTGCACCGTCGTCGATGCGAAAAAGTGCAGGATATATCTGAAAAACTTCGGCGAATTCTTCCTCGATCAGGTCAAAAATGCGGGCTGTATCGTGCTTTCACACACCTCCGATCCCGCAAAGACGGAGGAGGCGGCCGCCCTTTTAAAGGAGCAGACCTCCGTCACCGTGATCACAACGGATTGGGACGCACTCGACGGGAAGGAGATCCTCCTTGCGATGCAGAATGCGGACAGCCTCAAGGCCGAGCTCGAGAGGCTTGCCGAAGACATGCAGCATGACGGTGAGGAAGAGCATCATCACCATCATCATGACGATGAGGACGAAGAAGAGCATCATCACCATGACGAGGATGAGGACGAAGAAGAGCATCATCATGATGAGGATGAGGACGAAGAAGAGCATCATCATGATGAGGATGAAGGAGAGCATCTTCATCACCACCATCACCACCACGGGCATGACGCCGACGAGGTGTTCACGAGCTGGGGGATCGAGACCTCCAAGAGGTTCACCAAGGCGCAGATCGAAGATGCCCTTGCAGCTCTCGATTCGGGTGAATACGGGCAGGTGCTCCGCGCAAAGGGGTATGTAAACGGCGAGGACGGCTGGATCTACTTTGATTTTGTTCCCGGGGAGCCCGACCTGCGCACAGGAGCTCCCGCTGTCACGGGACGGCTCTGTGTAATCGGCTGTCAGATCGACGAGGAGCGGCTGAAAACACTGTTTTTGGGGTAACTTATGCCAAAAGAAGTTCCTGTCTACCTGTTTTTGGGGTTTCTCGATGCGGGAAAGACGAAATTTATTCAGGAGACCTTTGAGGACGAACGCTTCGATTCGGGTGAAAGGACTCTGCTGCTTGTCTGCGAGGAGGGGGAGGAGGAATACACTCCCTCCCGCTTTGCCGTAGAAAGATTTTCCGTTGTCAAGATCGATGAGGCGGGCCTGAATATGCCCAATCTCACGCGGATCGCAAGGGAGAACAAGGCAGAGCGCGTCGTCGTGGAATGGAACGGCATGCTGCTGCTTGACAAGCTCTTCGAGGCCATGCCCGACGGTTGGCTCATCGCACAGGTCATGACCTTTTTCGACGCAAACACGTTCCTGAGCTACAATACCAATATGCGGCAGCTTGTCTTTGACAAGATACAATACGCTGATATGGTCGTCTTCAACCGTTTTCGCGATGAGCTCGGCAAGGAGGCCTTCCACAAAATCGTCCGCGCGGCCTCCCGCCGTCCCGATATCGTCTATGAATATGTCGGCGGCAGGGCGGAGTACGATGATATCGAGGACCCGCTCCCGTTTGACATCCATGCTCCCGTGATTGAGATCGAGGACAGGGATTTTGCCTATTTTTACCGCGATATCCGCGAGGAAACGGACAAATATGAGGGCAAGACCGTCCACTTCAAAGGGATCGTCGCCCTTGACAGGAAGATGAAGGAGGGTTCGTTCGGCATCGGTCGGCTCGTCATGACCTGCTGTGCCGCCGATATCGCCTATCACGGGCTTGTCTGCGAGGGGGACGCTTCCCTTGACATAAGGATGAACGATTGGCTCGATTTGACCGCCCGTGTGGACATCGAATATCATAAGCTGTACGGCACCAAGGGCCCTGTATTAAAGGTATTTACCGCTGAGCACACCGCGCCCCTTCCCGAGGAGGAAGAGGTCGCCACATTTTATTGATCGGAGGTCGCATATGAAAAAGCTTGTCGTATACTATTCCTTCGGGGGAAACACCCGCTCCGTTGCCCGCATGCTCGCAAGGGAGCTCGGCGCGGACCTGTGCGAGATCAGGACAGTCAAGACGTACCCCGACGATTACGATGTGCTCGTGAGTCTCGGGAAAAAAGAGGTGGAGAGCGGGTATTTGCCCCAGCTCTATCCGACGCCCGTCGACGTGAAGGAGTACGATACCGTCATTCTCGGCACTCCTGTGTGGTGGTACACATATGCGCCCGCGGTCAAGTCTTTTTTAAAGACTGTCGATTGGAAGGGGAAGACCGTCTGGCCCTTTGTGACCAATGGGGGCTGGCTCGGCCATACGCCCAGCGATTTAAAAAAAGCACTCCGCGGTGCGACCATTGAGGAGCTTCTCAATGTCAGATTTGAGGAGAAAAAGCGCGTAACACCCGAGAGTGCAATCGTGGAATGGGCACGGAAAATCAAGTGAACGAGAAGCTGAGAGAGCTGTTTGTCCGTGATTTTGGGGAGGAAACCGCAGAACGGCTGGTGCGCGGCTGTGTGAAACGCCCCGTCACGCTGCGGATCAATTCGTTAAAAATGACCGCTGAGGAGGGGAGGTCTGCCCTTTTGAAGGCGGGCTTTTCGTTTGAAGAGGCTAAATTTTCGGACACGGCTCTGATTTTACATGATGTCCACGAGGAGGACATTCGCAAAACCTCCCTCTATGAGGAGGGGAGGATCTATCTCCAGAGCCTTTCCTCAATGCTCCCGCCGCTGTATCTCTGTCCGAAAGAGGGGGAGAACATCCTCGACATGACCGCCGCACCGGGCGGGAAGACGACGGAGCTTGCGGCGTTGTCGGACGGCAGGGCGTTTATTACCGCTTGCGAGCGGGACAGGGCAAGGTTTGAAAGGCTGAAATTCAACATCGCAAGGCAAGGTGCGGGCCGCGTGACAGCGATATGCGCGGACGCGTTGTCGCTTGACGATGCGTTGAAATTTGACAAGCTGCTGCTCGACGCGCCCTGCAGCGGGAGCGGAACGGCAGATTTTACACGCCCCGTCCATATTGATGGGGAGTATGTCGAAAAATGTGCACGCATGCAGGAAAAACTTCTCAAGAAGGCCCTGAATTTGCTCAAAAGAGGGGGCGAGCTGGTGTATTCTACCTGCTCTGTCCTCAAGCGAGAGGACGAGGATGTTCTATGCTCGGTGCTGTCGGGGAGCGTGCGGCTCGTGCCCATTCGGCCTATGGATGGCATCCCGCTACTTTCAAGCATGGAGGGGACCCTCCGCATCCCGCCGACGCCGCTCTATGAGGGCTTCTTCCTCGCAAGGCTCGTCAAGCTCTGATCCACCCGATCGGGTGGTTTTTTTCTGATTTTTAAGGGAAATTCCGGAAAAAAACAATGAGAATATTTATAAATTTTTCAGTATAATTTTTAACGACACGAATACAGTCAGTGCATATATACACAATTATTCATCTGTGTAAATTTATTGAGCATTTTTTGAAAATCGATATTTTCGTTATAAATTGAATAATTTTTGAATAAAATTTCCCAAAAAACGTTGCTTTTTTTCAATTTTTGTAATTTTTTAAAATTCTTCCAAAACATAAGAAAAAATTATCGCAAATATAATTGAAAGATTTTCGTTTCGCTCTTTCATATATTTGACGAGAAATAACCGATGTGTTATAATCATAAGGCTAAATTTGAGGGTGGGGGAAACCATACACTTTTTATTATGCATAATCGGTTGAATCGGTTGAATTGTCTCCTTTCTCGAATTTACAAATGATTTGTCATTGCGATTGAAAATTATTCGGTATGCAAATATCAATCATTTCCGCATGACGGTATAAAATTATTTCGGAGTGACGTTTGTGAAAAAGAAAGATTATTCCGACGACGATGGCAGGACCATCGTCAACATGAACGTCGAGGGCTTCGCGTGGTACGAGTCCGAAGATCAGAAGAAGGCCAAGCGTGAGATCAGGAAGAAATCGCCTGCCGAAAAGAAGATGATCTTCAGAGAGACCTATCGCTCGGTCGCGATCCCTCTCATCTGCGGGATCCTCGGGGTCGGGCTCGCCTTCCTGCTTCTCTACTATTGCTGGCTCTGAGAGCTTTCCCGCTTCAAGCCTGATGTGAAAATCAAATACAGGTCATCCATGGACACCTCCCATGGGAGGTGTTTGGCGTCTTAACGCCAAACAAAAATGCTTATCCGAGCACTCGGACAAACAACTTTTGTGAAATCACCGCATTTGCGGTTGAAAGTTTTTAGGAGGTTAGTATGAAACGATTCGGCAAAAGAATCTTTACAGCCATTTTGCTTGCAGTCGCGGCTCTCGGATTGCTCCTTTTCGCTTCCTGCGGAACGGAGAACAACGGTAGCGGGAGCACAGGGAACGGGGACAACGGCTCCGCTTCCAAGCCCCGCACACAGGTCACGGTCGACTTTAACGGCGGTGAGCTGAACGATGAGACCTCGGTCACATTCAAGATGGATGCCGACGCACAGCTGAGTGCGCAGCTCGCCGCTTACGACGGCGTTGCCCGCGACGGCTATGCATTTGCAGGCTGGGATGCTCCCGAAAAGACAGACGGCAGCTATGGCGAGACCGTTTCCGTCACTGCAAAGTGGACCGCCGTTACATACACGATCTCGTACGACCTTGCGGGCGGGCAGAATGAGGCCGACGCTCCTACAACGTACACGATCGAATCTTCCGAGGTCACCCTTCCTGATGCACCTTCACGTTCGGGCTATACCTTCTCAGGTTGGATGAATTCCGACGGAGAGACTGTAGAGGCGATCCCCTCCGGCAGCTTTGGGAATGTTTCCCTCAAGGCAGTCTGGAAGGCGGAAAAATATGAGATCACGTATGACTACGCAGAGGGGCAGCTGCCCGAGGGCAAGACCAACCCCGCGACATACACGGTGGAGGATTTTGTCTCCTTTACCTATCCAGTGAGAGAGGGCTATACCTTCAAGGGCTTTATCACGGACGAGGACGCCGATACACTCATCACGACGCTCGATGAGGGCACGATGGGGGATCTGTCGCTCACCGCTGTCTGGTCTCCGAACGCCCTTCAGCTCACGATCGAGCTTGACGGCGGCAAATATCGGCCCGGCGAGAGCAACCCCGCATCCTTCGACATCGAGACTGCGGAAATTGTTCTCAAGGAGCCCGTCAAGGAGGGCTATACCTTCAAGGGCTTCTACAATGCCGAGAACGAGAAGGTCACATCGATCCCTACGGGCACGGCGCATGACGTCGCTCTGACTGCTCAATGGGAGCTTGTGGAATATGATATCACCTACTCCTTTGGCTCGGAGGGGGAGCTTCCCGAGGGCGCAAAGACGACCTATACCGTTGAGGATTCCTTCAATCTTCCCACGCCCACGCGCGAGGGGTATTCCTTCACGGGCTGGAGAGACGCAAACGGCGATCCCGCATATTATATTCCCAAGGGCTCGACAGGCAGCGTCGAATTTACGGGCTCATGGTCGCCGATCATAGCGGTCGTTACCTGCTATCTTCCCGAATCCTCGGAGGCCTCCTTCCTTTCCGTCTATCGCTATGGCGAAAAGATCTCCTTCGACGCCGAGATCAACAATCCCGACAGCGACGTCAGGAAGATGCTCACCTCGTACGGGCTCGAGCTTTCAGGCTTCCTCAATGAGGACGGCTCCGTCTTTGATGAGGTCACGGTCGAATCGCTCTCCTTCTACGATGTGTATCTTGATGTTTACACGAGCGGGATGGAGTTCGAATTGCTTTCGAGCGCAACGCAAACCTTCGAAACAGAAACGTCCATTGATTTCTCGCAATCCTTCTATGTTGCGAGCATTTCTCCCAACAAGATGCACAGCGATTGGACGTCGCTCTATTATCCTCAATATTACAACAACACTCCCGTGGAAGTGATCGAGGATGTGAACCAAATCAATGAGGACAGCTATTTTGCAAACATCACATCCGCTTACATTCCTGCGAACATTAAGCTTGTTTGGGTCGAGAATAGCAATGTGAACTATAATGGGCTCTTCAACGGTGCTTCCAATCTTGAGAAGGTGACCTTTGCCGCAGGTAGCAAGCTGCAGGAGCTCAATGATCCCGGGATGTTCAGAGATACAGCAAGTCTTAAAACGATAACCTTCCCCGATACGGTTGAGTATATTGCGGACAGGTTTTTCACGAAAGATAACAGTGGGGCGGTAGGCCTTACGTCCTTTACAGTTCCCAAGGCTCTAAAGAAGCTGCCTCAGGATACTTTTGGAGGAGCAATTGAGCTTGAATCCTTTGTGATCCCCGAGGGGTCGCAACTCACCGAGATCGGCTCGTTCGGCGGGGAATATCCCAATGTCACATCTCTTGACTTCACAAATGCGACCAAGCTTGTGACGTTGCCCTCGCTCTCACCGTTCTATAACGTTGCAACGTTCAAATTCCCCGCTTCGCTTGAGGAGATCGGTACATTTGCGGGTTCGACGAATAAAAATACTGTCGCGACCGAGATCGACCTTTCCAACACGAAGATCGAAAATCTTGCCGCAAATACCTTCCAGCATATGACCGAGCTTGCTTCGGTCAAGTTCCCCGCGACGCTCACGACGATTGGACAGCGTCTCTTCGGTGCAAATAACTCGGGATCAGTAATTAACGCTAATACGCACATTACCGAACTCGACTTCTCGGGGACACAGCTTGAGACCGTTCCCGAACTCGCATTTGCGTACATGACTGCGCTCAAGACGGTGAAACTCCCTTCCAGCCTGAAGTCATTCGGCAAACTCACGGACGAATCGTCTTTGAGTGTCACGAATGCCTCAAACATCAGCGTGTTTGAAAGCAGTACCAATGTGACGAGCGTTGACTTTGGCGGTGCCGTCCTCGATCTGCTCGGTGACTACGCTTTCTACGGCCTCTCACAGCTCGGCGAACTCAATGTGACGATCGCGGCAAACGGTAAAATGGGCTCGCATGTGTTTGCAGATGCGGGCAGCACCATCTCAGTGACCCTCGGCGAGGGGGCGACCTATGCGAACTCCGCGTTCTTCTTCACTAAGGCCACAACGCTCAACCTCAACGGCTTTAAGACCTTCGGCGAGACGACCACCGACACGACCGACGCGCTCGATAAGCTCAGCGCGATCACGACTTCGGAGGGGCAGCGCGCAAAACTCGCCCAATACCCCGTGCTCTATGGTTCAACGGTTCAGACTGTCAAATTCGACAGTGCGCTCACCGAGCTTAAGGATTTCGCCTTCGCTCTCAGCGGCGCAACGCCTGTTTTTGAGAACACGAATGTCAAGTACGGCAAGTATCTCTTCTACAAATCCACCATTACGTCCTTCGACTTCACGGGTACACCTTTTAAGGATGTCACCGAGAAGATGTTCTACGGCAGTGCAAGCCTTGCGACGCTGAAGGGCTTCGATGTGCTCGAGACGGTTGAGACGGAGGCCTTTGTCGGCACCGCTGTCAGGTCGTTTGAGATCGGGCTTAAAATTACCAAGATCGATCCTACCGCATTTGAATCGGGGCAGGTAGATTATACCGTTACCACGGGACAAAGATATTATAGCATGTCGACAGACCCCGAAACGGGCGACAAGCTTTACATTCTCTATAAGCCCGAAGGCAATAACTCGAGGGTAAGCGTCTTCTACGATGTGGAGCTTGCCGAGAATAAGGAGTTCAGCCGTGACTTTACAGGGGAAAGCGGCACGATCACAGAGCTCAGCAACGCATATGCGGGGTCAAAGCTCACGAGCATCAAGCTTCCTGCGACCGTGACCACCATTCCCGAGGGCGCGTTTGAAAATTGCGCTGTGCTTACAGATGCGGAGTTCTCGGGCACACTGCAGTCGATCGGTGCCAATGCGTTCAAGGGCTGCGTCAAGTTCTCCTCCTTCATCATTCCCTCGAGTGTTGAGTCGATCGGAGCGGGCGCGTTTATGAACAGTGGGCTCACCACCCTGTCTGCACAAGCGGGCAGCCAGCTCACCACTGTCGGTGACAATGCGTTCAGCGGGTCGAAGCTTACATCCGTCGACCTCAAGAATGCTTCTAAGCTCAAGACGCTCGGCAAGGGCTCATTTGCAAATCTGACTGTGCTCCCTGAGGGGCAGGAGTTCACTGTGACCTTCCCTGCAACTGCAGACCCTGCATTCACGGAATTGCCTGCAAATCTCTTCCAAGGCTCGACAGTCTTGACGAAGATCGAGATTCCTGCGTATATTACAAAATTCAGCGCAGGCGTATTCACGGGAACGAAGCTCACAAGCCTCTCGTTCGCACCCGGTAGCCAGCTTGAGGAATTGAGCGGCAGTGCTCTTACAGGGCTTGCCATTACGGAGCTTTCTCTTCCCGATGGACTCACAAAGATCGGTAAGGCAGCCTTCGCAGGCATGACTGCACTTCAAAAGGTCGTCATTCCCGCAAATGCAACGATTGAAGCAGGTACGTCTACATCAGGTGCGACCCGCGGCGCATTTGCAGGCTGCACGGCACTTGCTGAAGTTGAATTCAAGGGGACAGGGGTCACCGTTCCCACTTACACCTTCTACGGGTGCACAAAGCTTGTAACTGTAAACTTTGAGAATGTAAAGACAATCGGTCAGGCGGCATTCTATAACACAGGATTTACCGAGCTTACCCTTGGTGAAATTGAGATCGGTATGGCTGCATTTGCGAGCAGCACGCAGCTTAAGACCGTCTCTATCTCTGCAAAAGCTACGCTTACCCCAGGTACATCTAACTCAACGACAAGTAATGGTGTCTTTGGAAGTTGTGCTAAGCTTGATTCCGTCACCATCACAGGTGAGGGGACGGATAAGATCGCACTTTCCGATTATGCATTCTACGGTGCAACGTTACTTAAATCCTTTGATTTCTCCAAGGTGAGCTCCGTCGGTACGGCATGCTTCACAACGAGCGGTCTTGCAGGAGAATATGACCTCTCTGCACTGACCTCGATCGGTAAGGCTGCATTTGCCTCCACAAAGATCACCATAATCACGCTCTCCTCCGCAACTGAGATGATCGACGGAACGAAAAATAGTGGTGCGGATTACGGCCCCTTCGGCGGCTGCACGACCCTTACAACGGTGAATATCACAAAGAGCGGCGATTCGCTTCTTTCTGTTCCCGCGTACGGCTTCTACGGCTGTACAAAGCTTTCCTCCTTCGACTTTGTCAATGTCGGAAAGGTTGGCAAGGATGCGTTCCATATGGGAAGCTTCGGTTCCGCGACGGCTCTGTTGTCTGAGAAATCTGACTTCTCCAACATTACAGAAATTGGGGACAATGCGTTCTACTTCTATAATGTAGCGACTGTCAACCTCACCAAGGCGACCAAGATCGGCGGTAGCGCATTCTATGGCGCAGAGAATTTGACAAGCGTAACGCTTGCGGAAAACGTTGAGATCGGCAAGGCTGCGTTCGCGGACAGCGGACTTACTTCCGTTACACTTCCGAAAGGTGCGTCTCTTACAGCGGGTTCGAATACGACCGGCGCAAATCTCGGTGCATTCGGTCTTTGCGAGAAGCTCGCAGCTGTGACATTTGCAGATAATGTTTCTGCGTTTGAGGTTCCCAATTATACCTTCTACGGATGCCCTGTGCTCAAGAATGTCGAGTTTGCTAAGATTTCCTCGATCGGAAATTATGCTTTCAGTAAATGCGGGTTTGAGAGCGTCGCCTTGGCGAAGGATGCAACGCTTGGGACAAATGCATTCGAGGGTTGCGCGTCGCTTGCAACGGTGATTTTGACGGAAGATGCGACATCCCTTGCGGTTTCCAATTCCGCATTCAAGAGCTGCGCGGAGCTTGCGACATTCCCCTTTGACAAAGTCTCCTCAATTGGCTCAAGCTCCTTTGAGGGCTGTACCTCACTTACGGAGGTTACATTCAGTCAGAATGTTGCGCTCGGCGGCAGTGCATTCAAGAACTGCACAGGCTTAACAAAGGTAGACTTTGAGCATGTTACCGCAATTGGCTCCAATGGTTTTGAAGGATGCGCTGCGCTGACTGAAGCAGTCGCAAAGCCGAGTGCGGTCGGTAAGAATGATATTGCGGATTCAGCATTCAAATCCTGCACCTCGCTTGTGACGATAACGCTTCCCGCGGATATCAAGACGATTGGCTCGAACGCATTCCAGGATTGCTTCAGGCTTGTGATCGTTGTCAATCTGAGTAACTCGCTTACAAATGTAACGCAGGAAAATTGCGGAAAAAATCCCTCGGGCAATAACTACGTGACCCAATATGCAAAGCTTGTCGTCAAGAATGCGGCTGAGAGCACCGGATTGGTCTATAAGACAACAGACGGGAAATTCATGGCTCTCAAAGAAACGCCGGAGGGAGGCGCGGTCAGCTATACAGCAATTGTATATTATGGCACCGAATCAGAGGTGACCTTCCCTGAAAAGCTTGTCTTGGAGGGAGATATTAAGGTTGATGAGTATGCGCTTGGCGATTACCTCTTCTATAAAAACACTGCAATCACCGGCGTCAGCATTCCTGCATCCGTTACAAAGATCGGTGCCTATGCATTCCAGAACACAAGTAAATTGAAGACTGTTACGATCGACACAAATAACAGCAAGCTTACTTCAATTGGTATCGCTGCATTTAATACATCTGCACTCACATCGATCAAAATCCCTGCAGGTTGTGAGCTTGCTTCCGGAACAACGGAAAGCGAGGGCGTGTTTGCAAAATCCGCCTCTCTTACCAAGGTTGAGCTAATGGGTACAGGGTATGAAATTCCGGGATATGCCTTCTCAAGCTGTTCAACACTTAAAGAGCTTGATTTTACTAAGATTAAGTCTATCGGTTCGGCTGCATTCTACAAAACTGCCTTTACCTCGATTGAATTACCCGCAGAGGTTAAAGTAACAGAAGGGACCACGACATCATCCGCTGCATTTGGCGGTAACACCGCTCTTACCACGGTGAAATTCAATAGCACCGAAGCAATTGTTCCCGCCTACGCCTTCTATGGTTGCACTAATCTTAGCACTGTGAATTTTGAGAATGTTATTACAATCGGGAAAGCTGCATTCTACAACACAGGATTTGCGACTCTGAAGCTCAAGTCCGAGACCTCGGTGTATACTGATTCAAGCTCAAGCAATGCAGCATTTGGCGGTTGCAAGAAGCTTACAACATTTGAATTTATTGGAGCAGGGACATGGACTGAGATCCCTCAAAACATGTTCTATGGTGCGCCGCTCACTAAGTTCAATGCAAGCGATGCGGAGAATGTTGTTCTTCCAGCCGGGCTTACTGAAATCGGTGCGTACGCGTTCTATGGGACGCAAATCGTTTCGGTTGAGATTCCAGCGAGCGTTACAAGCATTGGTGCATATGCGTTTAACAGTTGCAAATCGCTCACGTCGGTCACCTTTGAAGCTCCCAACGGAGAAGCGAAAGACCTTGCGATCGGAGAATCTGCATTCAATGCAACGGGTATCACGGAAATCACACTTCCCGCACGCGTCAATTCGATCGGCACAAGCGTGTTCCAGAATTGCGCCTCGCTCCTGACGGCAGATCTCACTGCAGCAAATATTACAAAGCTCACGACGACCATGTTCCGCGGATGCACTGTTTTGAAGACAGTGAAACTGCCCACGGCACTTGCTGCGGATGGCCTCGATGCCAAGCAGCTGTTCCTTGACTGTACTGCTCTCACCGATATTTGGTACGACGGTGAAGCTATACTTGCCGAGCCGACGCAGTCAGGGACATCGGGCAGCCGTACCTCTGCGAGATCGAATACAGTATTCGCAGCATGCGGAAATGTTACGATCCACGTGAAAGACGCTTCCAAGTACGAGGGAGTGGATTGGGCAAAACAGTTTACGACACAGAAGTCCGGTACTTCTCTTTCCGGCTCGAAGGCGACCTTCGTCAATATTGAGGCTGAGTGAGAACGGGCAGCGGTAACTTTCACACAAATTTCATAAAACAACGTCCTTTCCCTCCCGAAAACGGGAGGGAACAGGTGCGTTAAAAAGAGAGAATCGAGTAGGACAATAACAACATGTCCTTTTCAGGACAAACAGGAGGATCATTTTGAAGAAGTTTGTTTTGGGCATGCTTTCTCTGGCGCTTGTGGGGTCGATCGCGCTTCAGCCTGTGCTGACGCAATTGCCTGCGGGCGAGATCGAGACAGAGGGAGCGGCCGAGAGTACTCAGCAAGGGTCGAATGCCTCTGCCGAGACGTACAGCCCGAATCAGAGCGGGATCATTGACGTCAGCGACACGATCGGCAGGCAGATCAACGAGCAGTCGGGCAGCTACATCGCCGACAACGGCTATGCTGCGTATGCGCGTTCGGGCGACTCGCGGAAGATCATTGTCGAGCTGAGCAAAAAGAGCCTTGCGGAGGAGTACAACACGCTGGGCGGCGTTGCGGCGTACAAGAGTCTTTCGGACTACGCGCTTTCACCCACGGGGAAGAAGCTGACGTCGGACGCGAGAGCGGAGCAGGAGGCCTTTTTCCGCGCCATGAAGAGCGAGGGGATCGACTACACCTCCGAATACAGCTACAACGGCATTGTAAACGGCGTTGCGCTTGAGGTGAAGGAGAAGGATCTTGAAGCGATCTCCAAGCTTGACGGCGTGAAGAATATCATCTTCTCCGAGACGTACACAATTCCGACTGCCGAGGCAGTGTCGAACCCTGTCAACGCGTACTCGACGGGCATTTATGACACGACTGGCATCAACTACACGGGCGACGGCGTGGTCGTTGCGATCCTTGACACGGGGCTCGACTACACGCACAATGCCTTTTCCACGATGCCGAAGACCCTGACCCTCACCAAGGCCAAGGTAAAGAAGGCGGTGGAGCAGAATTTACTTGCCGCACAGACGAGAGTCGAGGGTGTGGACGAGGACGACCTTTACTACAACCAAAAGGTCCCGTATCAATTCGACTATGCGGATGACGATGCGGATGTTTATCCCGTTGCCTCCTCGCACGGTACGCACGTTGCGGGCATCATCACGGGGTATGAGGAGACTGTCGACTACACGCCTCTTCCCTCGGACACGAATATGTACTTCAACACCAACGAAAACGGGGAAAAGACGTTCAAGGGCGTTGCCGTGGACGCCCAGCTTGCGATTTTCAAGGTTTTCTCGGACGCAACGGACGCGCAGGGCGGCGAGACCGTGGATATCATTGCGGCACTCAACGACGCAGTGATGCTCGACGTTGACGTTATCAATATGTCGCTCGGCATGGCCTGCGGCTTCTCAAGGATCTCGGACGACGATTCCATCAATCAGATCTACGACAGGATCCGTGAAGAGGGGATCTCCCTGATCGTTGCGGCGGGCAATGAGTACTCGTCGGCGTTCAACGGAACGTACGGCAACACGAACCTTGCCACCAACCCCGACAGCGGCACGGTGAGCTCGCCCTCCATCTACAACGGTGCGATCTCCGTGGCCTCGGTCAGCGGCCAGCTTTCGCCCTATTTCCTTGCAAACAACTCCGTTGCGGTGTACTTCAACAATGCCCGCAACAGCGCAGGGCAGGATCTTGATTTCCTCAACACCCTTCTCGGGAATGAGAAGAGCAAGACCTTCCACTATGTCGTTGTGGGCGGCTACGGCGAAAACCACAACTACACGAGCGCGGTCAAGGAGAAATTCAAGGACGGGAACACCATTGCGGTCGTCTCGCGTGGCGTCTCGAGCTTTGAGGACAAGCAAAAGATCGCGGCCAACAACGGCGCGGTCGGATGCGTTATCTACAATAACGTTTCAGGTATCATCAACGCTTCCCTCGGTACGGGCTACAGGATCCCGACCTGTACCATTTCGATGGATATTGCCAAGCAGTTCATCGGGCAGACAGAGGGGACGATCACGCTGAGTCAGGACTACAAGGCGGGACCCTTCATGAGCGATTTCTCCTCATGGGGCACGACGTCCGACCTGCATCTATATCCCGATATCACCGCACACGGCGGGTACATCACCTCGTCGGTGCTCGGCGGCTACGGTGTTTACAGCGGTACATCCATGGCGACCCCCAACGTTGCCGGTATCGCAACACTCATCCGTCAATATCTTGCGGCTGAATATCCCGAGCTTTCCAAGACGGAGCGCAACGACCTCATGTATCAACTCATGATGTCGACTGCGACGATCGCGCTCAACGAGGACGGGAAGCCGTATTCACCCAGAAAGCAGGGCGCGGGCCTTGCGGACATTCAGAAGACGATCGCAACCGAAGCGTATCTCTATGTCAAGGGTGACAACAAGACCAAACTCGAGCTCGGTCAGGATCCCGAGCGTCTCGGCGAATACACCCTGCGCTTCCGCATCAAGAACGTCGGAGACACGGCCAAGACATACCGTCTCGATAAGTATGTCATGACCGAAGCGATGTCCTCGGACGGCATCACCGTCGCTGAGAAGGCTTACATGCTCAACGACGCCGAGGTGAAGCTCGTAAAGCACGGCGCAGGCACGAGTTATGCGAACAACAGGCTCACCGTGGAGCCCGATACGGACGCGGAGCTTGTCTTTACCCTCAAGCTCACGGATGCCGACAAGGATTATCTCAACACCTATTTCACGAACGGCATGTTCGTCGAGGGCTATCTTCGCTTTATCGAGGAGGGGTCCGCGACGCAGAACATCGAGCTGAGCATTCCCTTCATGGCCTTCTATGGCGACTGGCTGGACGCGCCCATGTTCGATGTCTCCGCGTATGATGTTTCGGCATCCTACTTCGATTCCTCTGTTCCCGATGAAAACAAGCTCCATCCCGATGTGTATGATTCCATCGTCATTGGGAAGTACTATCGTTCACGCGAGAACTACATGTCGATGGGCGATTACATCATGATCCATGAGGATCAGGATACACCGATCGTGGAGAGCTCCATCGATAAGATCGCCGTCACGGGCTCCGATTACGGCATTTATGAGATCTATGCGGTCTATGCGGGTCTGCTTCGTTCCGCAAAATCCGTAAATATTGTCGTGACCGATTCCGTCACGGGCGAGGTCGTCTTTACAAAGACGGATTATGAGGTCGGAAAATCGAGCGGTGGCGGTCCCGCGTTCATCGAGATCGAGCTTGATCCGCTTGAACTCGGCCTCATGAACAATACGAAGTACGATGTCACGCTCACCGCAGCTCTCGACTATGAAAACGGAGAGAATGCCCACAGGAATACCTGGAGCTTCTCCTTCTATGTCGACTACGAGATGCCGAGCATTCAGGATTATGAGATCCGCACCGTCTTTGACAGAGAGGACAACGAGACCATTTACCTCGACCTGTACCTTTCCGATAACCACTATATCGAATGTCTCCAGCTCTTCTCCGCGAGCACCGCAAACGGGAGCGACCTCACGATGCTCAATCAGTATCCGATCCCGATCACGGGCGGCCGCAACAGCATCACTAAGGTCACGGTGGACATCACCGATTACATTACCTCCTTCAAGGAGAATAAGATCAACAACAGCACCAATCAGATCGGTATCTACATGCAGGACTACGCCCTCAACACGGGTGCCTACATTGTTCCGCTCCGTTGGGAGACTGTGGAAAGCGTTTCCATGACGCACAAGAATGCCGAGACAGGGATGGCCGAGGAGCTGAAGGACCTTGGCGAGATTTCCCTTAAGGTCGGCGAGGCCTACAGCTATACGCTTACGACCGCACCCACAAGGACGGATCCCGAGGCTTTGAGCATCGTGTTCAGCAATCCCGGTGTTGTGGAGATGCGCGACGGTATCCTCTATGGCAAAAAAGCAGGGAACACCCATGTGACCATCACGCCTACCCGCTCCTCGATCGAGACGTACACCTACGAATTCGATATCACTGTCACGGAGGCAGAGGGGGAGGTTGCGACCGTTCCTGCAAAGAACGTCTACTTTGACACCTATAAGAATGGGGCGATCACGGTCAACATTTCCAACAACTATCTTGCGCTCGACAGCGGTGTGACGACGCAGATCGGCTTGAAGTATGACCCTTGGTATGCGACGCCCACGAATCTCAGGTGGACCTCGCTGACGCCCGAGACCGTCTCTGTGACGGATAAGGGCGTGATCACGACCCTGAATACAGGCGTCGGACGTGTGCGCGTCAGCTGGAATTATCAGGGCGTCGACTATTCGTCCAACCTCACGATCTCGATCGGGGAGAAGTATGAGATCGTCAGCGGGTATCTCTACCGCTATAACGGTGCGGATTCGGTTCTGCAGATCCCCGCGAATCTCGGTATCATGTATCTCAGCCACTACAGCGACGGTACGGTAGGGCCCTTCTATCAGGATACCCATATCAAGACGGCTATCGTGCCCTCGGGCGTCACGCAGATCGGCCTTGCGGCCTTCTACGGCTGTTCCAATCTCGAAACGCTCTATCTGCCCTCGACGCTTGAGTCGATCGGCGTGCAAGCCTTCTACGGCTGCAACAAGCTCAAGAACATCTATTGGTACACGGAGATGAACTGGGATGATTCCCTGAATGCATACTCCTATGTGAATGAGAAGGGGGAGCGCGTGCGCGTCTTTGACGAAAAAGGCGTTCCCGCCGAGGGTGCCTTTGAGTATAGCACAGAGTGTACCGCAAAGAACCTTAACATCCGTGACTCCGCATTCTACCTCTGCTCGTCCCTGAAGGATTTCGATCTCTCCAAGACGACGGCGGTCTATACGCAGGCATTCTCCTTCTGTTATGGCCTCACGAAGCTCGACGTCTCCAATGTTTCCTATGCGGGCTCCTATGCGTTCAGCAACTGCACCTCCGTCACGGAGCTTCTCATGAGCAAGAACACGATGGTCGGGAGTGCGATGTTCTACGGCCTGAGCCAGCTGAAGAGCGTTGACATCTATGCGTCAAGGCTCGGCGATCAAGCCTTCTCTGGCTGCACGAATCTGCAGACCGTCAATGTGTGTTCGGATATCAGCGTTGTCGGCTCGCGTGCATTCTACGGTTGCACCAAGCTCAGCTCCTTTAGCCTCAAGAACAACGCCCGCATCACGCAGCTCAACTCCAACGTATTCGGGAACTGCGTCAACCTGACCCAGCTGTCCCTCGACGGCGTCTCCTATCTCGGCAGCGGTGTGTTTGTCAACTGCACCAAGCTCGAGAGCATCGATTTCGGCTTCCGTTCGGCACTCACAACCATCTCCTCCTATCCGTTTGAGGGATGCTCGAGCCTCGTCCGTCTCACCGTTGCGGAGAACAACCGCTATGATTTGACGAACAAGGAGGTTGTGAGCGGAGATACGACCTACAGCCTCATCTATCGTGGCAATTCACTCATCCTTGCGCCTACGGGCTACAAATCGAGCAGCTTCGATTTCTCAGGCAGCGACGGCGAGCCTGTTGAGGAGATCGGCGCGAGCGCGTATGCGTATTCCAATATCAATACGGATACGGTCATTATTCCAGAGGGCGTCAAGAGGATCGGCGACTATGCCTTCTACAGCTGCAGCTTCGAGACGCTGATCCTTCCCACAACTCTTGAATATCTCGGAGATCAGGTCTTCGGCCGCAATACGAGCCTCAAGCGCGTCGTGTTCCTCGGAGGGGACTTCAAGGTCATTCCTTGGTGCACGTTCATCTACTGCTCCGCGCTCGAAAGCGTCTCCTTTGCGGAGGGCATCGAGGAGATCGGGATGAGTGCGTTCCGCTTCTGCACCTCGCTCAAGGGCATCACGTTCCCCGCCTCCTTGAGGGTGATCGGGCCGTATGCGTTTGAGAGCACCTCGCTCGAGAACGTTGAGTTCGAGGACGGGAGCGAGCTCGAGACGATCGACAGATATGCCTTCAGCAATATCCCGCTTCAGACCATCGAATTCCCCGCAGGCATCAAGACGATCGGGAATTACGCATTCTACTATTCGGGACTTACCAAGGTCACCGTTCCCGCCTCGCTTGAGACCTTCGGCAACTTTGCATTTGCATATTGCCCCGACCTTGCAGATGTCACGCTCGAGGAGGGCCTCTCCTACATCGGATACGGCGCCTTCTCATGGGTGAATCCGCAGGGGACCGGCTTCTACTATAACACGAGGCTGATGCGGATCTCCTTCCCTGATTCGCTCGAGATCATCGGACCGTATGCCTTTGCGGCCTGCAGAGGACTTACGTCCATCAACTTCAACAAAGTAAAGTATATCTACGACTGTGCCTTCATGGGCTGCCAGAGATTGAGCTCTATTGTCGCCGACAATGTCCTGGCGATCGGCGTACAGGCCTTCTATCAGGATACCGCGCTCACGGAGCTCACCTTCCCCAAGGCGCAGATCGTCAACGGCAACGCATTCATGCAGTGCACCTCTCTCACGGAGATCAGCCTTCCCGAATGTGTCGC
Organism: uncultured Clostridia bacterium; assembly: GCA_947627515.1. GTDB lineage: Bacteria > Bacillota > Clostridia > Christensenellales > Borkfalkiaceae > Gallimonas. Next base: position 15,798 of record CANQWI010000002.1, on the reverse strand, counting down.
GATCGGTGCGGCGGCGTTCTATCAGGACGCTGCGCTCACGACGGTGAGTATTCCCAATGTCACCGTGATCGGTGCAGCGGCGTTCTACGGCGATGTTGAGCTTGTCAATGTCTCCATCCCGAAGGTTGAGACACTCGGCGAGGCAAGCTTCTTTGCCTCAGGCCTCACGAGCATCACGCTTCCCAAGACGCTTACCCGTATCGAACGGGCGGCCTTCTCCCAAAGCATTTATCTTGAAAGCTTCACTGTCGAGGACGGGAACGAGGTCTTCACGACGGACGGCAAGGGCGTCTACCGCACGCTTGACAACGGCGGGCTTGAGATCGTTACCTACGCGCAGGGCAATCCTGCCAAGGAGTACACCGTCAAGGACGGGACAGTCCGCATCGGCGACTGGGCACTCTCCTACGCAGTCAATCTGAAGAGGATCGAGCTTCCTGCATCCCTGAAGAGCGTCGGCGTCGGCGGGTTCTACTACCTCGGCAAGAGCCTTGAGGGAGCGGGGGATGCGTCAGTTCTTCCCACCTACGTCTTCCACAGCGTTCAGGCACCCGAGGTCGAAGGGGAGTTCAATGCTGATGTTCAGAGCTATACCGAACTTTACAACAGCTTCTCCGACAGCCTCACCAATATGCACGACGTGATTTCGGGCGGACTCTTCGAGCCCATCCCGTCCAATAAATTCACGATCATCTATCCTTCAAACGGCACGGGTTACAACAACCATGTCTACGGGAATTACTTCAATACGCCGACAGAATTCCTTGAGGAGGGGGCCGAGCAGGGCACGCTCGATCTTGTCGACAGGATCAATGCACTCGATCCCGACAACCTTGACGGTGACGAGCTCGCGCTCATCCGCAGGAGCTACAGCCTGCTCAGCGCAACGCAGAGGAAGTTTGTGACGAACTTTGACAGATTTGTGGAGCTTGAGGCGGCCTACAATGCGGCGCATCCCTCCACTCCCGCGGATCCCGATAAACCCACGGGCCCCGATTCGCCTTCTACACCTGAGGAGCAGAATGGCGGCTGCGGCGGCGTGATCGGTAGCGGCTGTGCGGTATTCATGGCTCTCTGCATCCTTATCGCGGCGGTTGTTGTTCTCGGAAAGAAAAAAGGAGGGAACGAAAGAAAATGAAAAAGAAATTGATTTTCTCCATCTGTGCGCTTTCTCTCTGCCTCTGCGGCGCAATGCTCGCAGGGTGCGGCGGCAACAGCGGAAACGGCGATACTCCCTCGGGCGGTGAAAATCCTCCCAGCACACAGCCCTCACCCGACAGCCTTCCCAATTCTCCGATCGGAGACGGGACAGAGGGGGGCTACAGCGAAACGCAGTATACCTACACCTTCGACACGAAGGGGGGCAGCACGGTCGAGGGCGGCTCGCTCTACAAGAACGAGCTTCTCAACAAGCCCGCCGATCCCACCCGCGAGGGCTACTATTTCACGGGCTGGTATCTTGACGAGGATTGCACCAAGGCTGCGGAGTTCTACAACTACAGGATGCCCGCAAGGAATATCACCTTCTATGCGGGTTGGGAAAAGGCGATCTCCATTTCCTTCAATATGAAGGGTGCCGAGGCAAGGTCTGCGCTCCTCGGAAGAGCGGGCGAGGAGGTCGGCACGGTCGAGACGCCTGTCTATGCAGGTCATGTCTTCCTCGGCTGGTTCTCCGATGAGGAATGCACGCAAGGCTACCGCTTCTCCACCTTCCCCGAAAGCGACGTCACCGTATATGCAGGATGGCGCGATGCGAAAAAGAATGTCGAGGTAAAATTCCTCGATGCGAATGGGGCCGTTCTTAAGACCGAGACGAAGGATGAGGGCACCGTCCTCACGCTTGAAGTCATTCAGCCCAATGGCGACGACGCAAAGTACCTCGAATATGCGGGCTGGGCAGTGAGCGCGGACAACGACCGTCTTGCGGTCGGGACCTATGTGGTCACCGATCGGGACACCGAGCTCCGTCTGACCTTCAAGACGCATAAGCTGTGGTCAAAGATCACCATCGAGCCCTCCATCTATCTCGACGGGGACTATCGTGAGACGGGCGTCTCCTTCTATGCGGAAAAGGGCTATAAGCTCACCGAGGGACATCACTCCTTCGAGGCGTTCAAGGACTCAGACAAGTCTCTCTACGAGTTCCTCTTCGATGAAGCAGTCGTAGAGAATCGCCGCATCGATTATCTCGGACTCACGAGCACGCACGGGGTCGATTTCGATCCGCAAAACGACCTCATCGTCGGCGACATGGTCCTCGTTCCCGAATTCTGCTCGAAGGATCTCAGGTTTGAAGGCATCTATACGTTCGCCTCGGGCACGTCCTCCGTTCTCTTCTACGGGGAACAGGACATCAAGGCTTATTTCGAGCTGACAGAGGATCAGGAGCTGACAGAGGACCAGCGTTCGCAGTTTGTCAAGAGGTACTATATGGTCTCCTCCTACGACAGTGCGGCTGCAGGCGGCATCGATGAGATCTATATCCCCACGAACTACAGCGCAGAGGGGGATAAGGACCCGCTTCCCGTGATATTCATCGGCGACAATGCGTTCAAGGGCCTCACCGCCGTCAAAAAGATCCATCTGCCGCGCGAACTCATCTCCATTTCCAAGAGTGCCTTCGAGGGCTGCACGTCGCTTACGGACATCAACCTTCCCGAGGGTCTTACGGAGATCAGTGACTCTGCCTTCAAGGACTGCGCGGCCCTGACAGAGCTCACGCTCCCCGACACCCTTCTCATCTACGGCTATAAGGTATTTGAGAACACGCCCTTTGAGACAAATCTCATCGCCGAGGCGAAGGGGAAAAAGGCCGACTATGTCTATTTGAACGGCACGCAGGTAATCTATCAGTGCCTGACAGAATTCCCTGCTTTCCCCGCAGATTTCACTGTTCCCGAGAGCTTTGCATATGTCTCTTCGCTGGATAGAAGCAGTGCGGAATATGCCGCGATCAACCGTGAGCTCGGCAAGCACCTGCTTGTACTTCAGGATGAGGACCTCTATTCGATCGCGGGCGGTGCGTTTGCAAACATCAGCGGGCTTTGGGGCGTTTCAATCGGCGCAGGCGTTGAGCTCATCGGCAACGGCGCGTTCAAAAACTGCGAGGATCTTCACTCCTTCCTTCCCTCGACGGATACGCTCTATATCCTCGATGAGGTATTTATGGACGATGCAAATCTTGTCGAATTCATGACGAGAGATACGCTCATTCAAATCGGTGCACGGGCATTCATGAACTGCACAAAGCTTCTCGGCAATGTGTATATCCCGAGCGAAAAGGATACAGCAACCACCATCAAGTACGACAGATTCTATATCGGCCTCAACCTCATGAGCATCGGCGAATCGGCGTTTGAGAACTGCAGCTCGGTCACTCACTTCGAAATGGCGCGTATCAGCTATCTTGACGGCTACACGCAGATCTATCAGGCGACCCTTCTCAGCTACATTCCGAAAAATGCCTTCAAGGGCTGCACAAGCCTTGTGGAATTCCATGTCATGGATGAGGTGTTTGAGGTTGCCGAGGGTGCGTTCGAGGGCTGTACGAGCCTGAGAAATGTCTATCTCGGCGATACGAAGGATGCCTACATCTCTGCCGTCCGTGCGGGCGCGTTCAAGGGCTGCACCAACCTGCACAGGATCTCTGTTTCCCGTCCCGCGACGACCGACGACGAGGTGATCACCTTTGAAGAGGGGATCTTCGACGCGGATTATAAGTATTATTACATTTTGGTCAGCTCGACGGACGGACTTCAACGCTATCAGGCCAAGAATGCATGGTGCAAGGATCACATCACGAATTCGGCACCCGGGGCACCCACGATCACGGTCAATCTGAGAACGGTCTCTACACAGGCCAATGCAAAGCTCGTAATCGACAAGGCCTTCCTTTCGGAGGGAGAGCATCCCATTGTCACCGCGAAGGATACGACGGTCGGCGCATTTGATGAGACCCCTGTCGAGGACCTTGTTTGGACGGTCACCTCTGTTGTTCTCGGCGATGAAACGATCGCACCTGCCGCAGATGGGACCTACGACCTTTCGAGATCGGGCAACTATGAAGTAACCTTCTCTGTTTCTGACGCTTATGGCGTCTCAAGGGCAGAAACCATCTATTTGGATGTTCCTGCCGCGAATTCATGAAAGGAGTAACATAATGAAAGTCATGAAGCGATTTTTGAGCTTGGTGCTCGGTTTCGTCCTCTGCGTGACGCCCTTCCTTACGGCCTGCGGCGAGACAGGAAACGGAGGGGGGACCACAACGCAGTACACGGTATCCTTCTATGAGGATTCCGCGGCGACCCAGCCGTTCACGACACAGAAGGTGGAGAAGGGTAAGACGCCCGATTTCTCCGTTGTGACTCTGCCCGACCGCACAGGTGAGACGTTTGTCGGCTGGACGGATGTAAGGGACTCCGTGACGCCGTATGACGAGACGCTGGCTGTGGAAAAGGACCTTGACCTCTTTGGCATGTGGCAGCCCAATGTGTCACGGAAGGTCACGCTCACCTTTGACCCCAACTACGACGGCGCAAAGACGATCGTGCGCGAGGGTACCCCCGGGGAGGACATCTCGTTCCCCGAGGTGGAGCGCGACAATTGGCTGTTCAAGGGTTGGTTTACGGACAGTAAGTGCAGCACTCCCTTCACAGGGCTCGTATTCCCCGAGACAAACTCCGTTGTCTATGCAAAATGGGAGCCCGACTCGGATTCCGTTTTGGTCACCTACATGGTCGCGGATTCGGAGTATTCGAAGGTTGCCGTCGCGAAGGGCGGCAAGGCCGAGGATATCGACTGCAATTCCGCAGAGTATGTATTCCTGAAATGGGTCGATGAGGACGGAGAGGCCTTTGACTTTTCGCAAAACCTCACCGCTCCCGTGACGCTGTATGCGGACTGCTACAGCAAGGGCCTCGATATCGAGGAGGTAGACGGCGTAGGCACCCTCTTCGGTCTCCTTGAGGATGAGACCTACACCGACGAGTACTGGAGAGGACGCGGGAAGTACGTCATTGTCCCCGCAGTCTGGTACGGCGACGACGGCAGCGGCGATGAGATCACCGTAGAGGTCGTCAGAGGCATCCAGGCCCAGCCCGTTGAGACTATTATCCTTCAAGAAGGCATCACGACGATCGTGGATACAGCCTTTGCGAGCTGCCAGAATCTGAAGAAGGTCGTGATCCCTGCTTCTGTGACCTCGATCGGTCAAGGCATCTTCAGCGGATGCGAGAGCCTTGTCGAAAGAGAATTTGCGGGCAACGATACCATCAGGAATGTTGACGGCTTTGTCCTCGGCAAAGCAACGATCGGCAACAATGAGTACCCCAACGCAGTGCTCTTCTACACGGAGGGGACCTCTGAGAAGGAGGTGTCCATTCCCGCAGAGGCAGATGCGGTCGCACAGTATGCTTTCTCCTATGTTGCACTCAAAAAGCTTACCGTTCCCGCAACGGTAAAGGCATTGGGCGAGAATGCGTTTGCAAACAGCCTTATTGTTGAGGCGGATGTGCAGATTTCGGGACAGAATCAGAAATATCTGCCAATAAATTCGTTTGCAAAATCCACACTCCTCAAGACCGTGACGCTCGGTGCGAACCTTACGACCATTCAGGTGAGTGCCTTCCAGGATTGCACGGCTCTCAGCTCGGTCACATTGCAGGCCGATAAGGTCAAGCTTACCTCCAAGACCTTCTCCGGGTGCACCTCACTCAAGACCTTCCCGTTTGACAAAATCGACTACGACTATGGGAATATGAAGACGGACAACTTCTCGTTTGCAGGGATCGAGGAATATACCTTCCCCGCAGGCAAGACAGAGGTCAAGGCGAAAGAGCTCGAGAACTGGAACCACCTCACGACCGTGACGATCCCCGATTCCATTGTGACCATCGGAGAAAGCGCATTCAGCGGATGCGAGGCTCTGACGGAGATTAACTTCCAGGGGACCTCCTCGCTCAAGACGATCGGAGTAAGTGCATTCGAGGGGACCAAGCTTGAGGAGCTCGATCTCACGAGTCTCACCATGCTTGAGACCATCGGCGATTTTGCCTTCCGCAACTGCACGTCCATAACGACGGTCAAGCTTCCCGATTGTCTTCATACTATCGGTGAAGGGGCCTTCGGCGGGTGCGGTTCGATCGAATCCATCCAGCTTCCCTTCGTCGGCGCATTCGACTACATTGGGTTTGGCAGGTATTTCCGCGAGGTCTATATGTATAGTGCCTGTTTCGACCTCAATTTGTATCAGATGCAAGTGAACCAGCTTGAAAACAAAGGTAGGGAATATTATTATAATTCTTATTTGCAGGACGACGTGAAGTTCTTTGAGGATCATAAGACTTTCTTCAGCAGGTATTGGCCTAACGCGATTGAGTACAAGGATCTCTGCAAGGGAACACCCGAGAAGGAGGAAGAGTACTATCAAAAGACCCTCGAAAAGAGCTTTAATGCAATGACGCTGTTCGGGTATATCTTCGGACAAACAAATTACTCCGGCGGTACCAAAATCAGCCAATACTATCAGGTTCCCGACGGTGTGGATCCGCAGAGATGGGATTTTTATATTCCCGCAACCCTCAGCTCGATCAAGCTCACAAGCAAGTATGTCTCGGCCTGCGCCTTCAACTCCATGGATACCTATACGGGCGAATATCTCTTCTCGTCCGAGCTTGAGGCGATCGGTGCAAGTGCCTTCCGCGGCAACAGTCAGATGAAGTCCTTCGACTTTGCCTCGGCGACCAATCTCACCCTTATCGGCAACAATGCTTTTTCAAACAATGCGGAGCTTACCGAGGTCACCTTCCCCGATTCTCTTCAGACGCTCGGCGATTATGCCTTCCGCTATTGCACGAATCTCAAATCGGTCGTTGTCCCCGAGGCCTCGACGGAGAATCCGCTCACGATCGGCGCGTATTGCTTTGCAGATTGTAAGAACCTCAGCATGTTCCACGCCAAGAATGAGACGACGACAGAGGGGACCTTCAAGTTCAAGAACGTCAATTTCGGCAACTACAGCTTCCTCAACTGCGATGCGGTGAGGGTCGTCGAGAGCCCTGCGTCCGTCGGCTTTATCATGGCCTACTACGGCACGGCACGGCTTATCTGCAACCCGTTCTATACGAAGAGCCTTGAGGAGGTCAGATTCCCCGAGAATGCAGAAAATTACCGCTACATTCTTCCCGAGGATCTGCCTGAGGACGCCAATTTTGACAATTACGGCTATATGGAGCCGATGATCCCCGGAATGCTTTTCTATGGCTGCGGCGGGCTCAAGAAATTTAATGCAACGGCTTCGATCGACGTCGTCATTCCCGAGGGGATGAAGGCGATCGGTGCAACGGCCTTCCAGGCCTATACCGGCCCGAGCGTTCCCAACACGCCCATCTCCTCCATTACATTCCCCGACAGCCTCGAAAAGGTCTATGAGGGTGCCTTCGGTCACACCGATCTGAAAGAGGTCGATCTCAGCATGATCGAGGATATCGGTTCGGGCTTCGACTACGCCAACAAGCTCGTCAAGGTCTATCTCAACGAAAATCAAAAGCTCGGCCCCATGGCTTTGAGGTCAACGGCAGCCCTTAAGACGGTCGCCCTCAAAAATGATCAAGGCGAGGTCGTCAAAGAGAAGGAAAATGTTGTCTATCTGCCCAAAGGCACGGATGAGATCCCCAACTATGCCTTCCAGAATTCGGGCATCGAGGAGATCGAGCTCACCGAGGGCATCAAGAGGCTTGGAAATTACAGCTTCTATGGCGACGAGTGCCTCGAGTCGGTAACGCTTCCCGCTTCGCTTGAGGAGATGGACGACGGTGCCTTTGAGCGTTGCTTCGCGCTGACGGCTATCAACTTTGCTAAGTCAGGCAATCTGAAGTTTATCGCTGGTCATGCGTTTAACTACTGCACCTCGCTTGAAAGCATCGAGCTTCCCGAGGGGCTGGTGCATCTCGGATCGGATGCCTTTGCGGGTGATATCGCACTCGAAAAGGTCACGTTCCCGTCCACGCTCTACTATGCGGGCGGCGCAAGCCTCTTCACCAACTGCCTCAGCCTCAAGGAGGTTGTGCTTCTCGGTAGCATTCCTCCGCACATCGACTATGATATCGCGGATGCATCGTATGCCTACTCTGCATTCTGCATTGCGGATCAGAACTTTATTGCCTCGATCCCCGCACATGTCTCCGCAGAGCTTGCGAAACTCAGCACGACGCTTACGCAAAACGGCCGTACTATGACCGAGAACATGAAGGATTTTGAGGATCACTTCAGAAAGGTCAACGGGCTCAAGATCTATGTGCCCGAGGATGCGCTTCAGATGTATCAGGACAACATCGTCAACGCATATCGCGTCACGGGCGGGAACAGCGGCAAGGCCCAGCGTCCCGACTTCGGCTGGCACAACTACAAGAGTGCTTTTGAGACCTATGAATCGGGCGTCTTTGCCGAAAAGGCTTCAACCGAGCCGCTTGCCTTCCGTATTGCGGCAGATGGCAAGGCGTGGTTCCAAAAGGGCAGCGGCGACCTCACCGAGGTCACGGCGAGCGGATCGAATTACAGCTTTAACAACGCGACCTACACCTACAATGCCGAGAGCAATACGCTTACAAAGGGCAGTGAGACGCTCAAGTCCATCGGCGGCATCTACATGGATAAGACCGATACGTACAAAAACGGCGTTTCGGGTTTGTCGGATGCGAACAACAGACGTCCTCAGTTCCGTCCTCAGCTTGCGATCTCCGCAAACGGATATGCGATGATGTATGTCTATGATCCTACCAGATTGGCTGAGGATAGTGCGACGGTGTATAAGCCCAAGCTGTACTATGGGACCTACACCCTGAGCTGGTCGGGCGATGCGCTCACCGTGTCTTTAAAGTTTGAAACGCTGACGAACATGGTGTTCACAAGCGATGCCGGCTACAATATCACCTCTGTGACGCCGATCTCGTTTGAGCTGACCGAGAAGAACGGAAGCTTCGAATCGGAACGCTTCACAGGGACTGCACTCGGCGACACCTACTACTTTACATTTACCCGCGGCGGTATGGCCGCAGCCTGAGGGACAGAATGAAAAAACGTTATCTATTGATCTGCAGCCTCGTACTTGCGCTCGCCGCCATGCTGGCGGGCGCATGCGGGGGGCAGAAGAGCGTCGACGACCTCCTTCAGGAGAATGGCGCAACGGTAAAGATCACGCTTGATCTTGCGGGCGGGACCTCAAACGACAAGACGGAACGCTATCTGTTCCTTCATGAGAATACGCCGCTCGCCCTTCCTTGGGAGGAATACGGCGGGCAGGGGATCATCAATCCCCCGACGAATGAAAACGGATACCGCCTTTACGGCTTCTTTCACGGCACCAAAGACGAGGAGGGGAACATCACCTACGGCTCCCCGTGGGATCGGAGCGAACGCTTCAGTGAAGATACGACGCTCTATGCAAGGTGGGTCCCGAACTACATGTACCGTATTCTCGACGAAAACGGGACAAAGCTCAAGGATTTTAAGGTGAACGCGGGCCAGACGCTCGACATGTCCGACCGCGGTGCAGCCAGTGTGCCCGATAAGACGTTTATCGCCTACTATCGGGACAAGGAGCTGACGATCCCGTGGGATGAGAACTTTATCCATCCCGGCCTTCCCGAGGGCAAGGATGAGCTGACCGCACCCGAGGAGGACTTTGTCGTCACCGTCTATGCAAAATATGTGGACGGCGTGTACACGAAGGTCCGCACGGTGAATGATTTCGGCAGCAGTACCAACTATTGGCTGATCGGCGATGAAAACGGCGTGCTCGATTTTGAGGGCAAGGACTTTCCCGTGATCCGTCAATTCAAGGGCAAGATCGCAGGGAACGGCGTCACGATCAAAAACGCCACCATTGTACGGGAGAATGCCTTTGATGAAAGCTACGGCCTGTTCGGTGTGCTCGACGGCGCAACGATTTCGGACGTAAAATTTGAGAATTGCAGCTACACGGTCAAGTTTACCCGTCGTCCGCAGGGCGTCTCCACGGTAAAGATCGGCTTCCTTGCGGCGACCGCCAAGGACACGACGCTCGAGAACGTCACCTTTGATAATTGCTCTCTCACGATCGAAATCGCCAACAGGGTCGTTCCCTATGAATGCGATGATTCCGAGACCTGCTATTGGATCGACCGAAGCGAGGACGAGAGCAATCACAATACCCTCACAAACGTCAGCGGAAGCATTCAGCTGAATATCATCTAAACAACAAACAACAACAATTCAGAGGAGAGATCGAAACATGAAAAAGAAACTATCAATTGCACTTTCGGCGGTACTCGTCGGGTCAATGGCTGTCTCCTTCGCAGCATGCGGCGGTGGCAGCTCGGAAAAACGCGATCCCGAAAGGGATGCGCTTGTCATGAGCATTCAACCCGTCGAGATGCTGTTCAACCCGTTTTTCTCGACGGCAGGGACCGACTCCAGCGTCGTCGGCATGACGCAGACGTCCATGCTCTCGGCAGACCGTGACGGCAACATTGCCTTTGGCGACGCGGAGCCCTGCGTTGTCAAGGATTACTCCATCCGCTATCAGGATGCGAGCGGAAATCCCGCGGATGAGGGGACGGACGACGGCTACACTATTTATCAATTTGTCATTAAGAAGGGGATCAAGTTCTCCGATGGCAAGGATCTGACGATCAAGGACGTCCTCTTTAACCTCTATATGTATCTCGACCCCGTCTATACGGGCTCGACGACCATCTACTCGACGGATATTGTCGGGTTGGATGAATACCGCAACCTCGGCGATGTTTCGGATGATAAGAAGCACGAATCTCCCATCGACAGCACTGCAGAGAGCAATGCGACTGTGCGCTGGGACCACCTTGCGGACTTCCTTGCATCCGAAAATGACAGCTCTCACTATCTCGGGGCTGATGAGCTCGCGCAGGCCAAGACCGACGCTAAGGAGCTTGCGACGCTTTTCCGTCAGGAGGTCAACAACGACTGGACGAGCGCGGGCGAGAGCCTTGAGAACTATCAGAAGGAATACAATATCACCGAGCAGTGGGAGGTATACCTTCTTCTCGAGGGCGTCATGAGTGTCAAGACGGACACGATCGGCCGTCCCGTCAAAACCAACGGCAAATACGACATCGATCCGCAGTCGATCCCGAGCAGTGAGGAGCTTCCCGCCCATGACCAGAACACCATGACCAATTTCGTCTATGAGTATTATCAGGGTGCGACGGCTGCCAATGCGAGCGATACAGACAGGGGACAGCTCACCAAGTTTGCCGAGGTCATGTACTGGGCATCGGGCTCCACCCTTCGCTCCAACATCGTTGCGGAGGAGAAGAGTAAGGTCATTGCCCAGAAGATCGAATCGGGCGACACGCCCAAGACCGTCGAGGGCATCACTGTCGTCAAGGGAAATGAGTTTGCAGCCTCCTCGGAGAGCAAGAATCAATCTGCCTACGACGCAAGCTATGATGTGCTTCAGGTCCGCATCAACGGCATCGACCCCAAGGCCATCTGGAACTTCGGCTTCACCGTCGCTCCCATGCACTACTATTCGGATTCCTCGCTTTCCGCTGAATTCAATACGACGCAGGACTACAATTCCTTCAACGCTCCCGGGACTGCGGGATATGACGAAGCAAAGCCCATCAGCTTCGGCTTCCCCATGGGCAACTACCGCTACATGACGCAGGTCGTGCAGGCTCGTAACCACGTTCCCATGGGCGCGGGTATCTATCGGGCGACCAACGTCAACGGCTCGCACGACTTCAACGCCCTCAACGGGACGTCGAGCGGCAACTTCTTCGACGGAAGCATGGTGTACTATGAGCGCAACGAGTACTTCTACACCAACTTTGCGGAGACCACAACGTCCGATTCCAACGCGAAGATCAAGTATGTGCGCTACAAGGTCGTCGATACTTCCAACGTTCTCAATGCGCTCACCACGAAGCAGATCGACTATGCGGACGTCGGTGCCACGACAGACAACCAAAACGAGGTCCAGAGCCACAGCGATTTCCTGTCGCAGGTCATGACCAAGACTAACGGCTACGGCTACATCGGGATCAATGCGAAATTTGTGCAGAATATCAACCTGAGAAGGGCGATCATGTCCGTTCTCGACGCAAGCCTCGTGCAGTCCTACTACCCCGGAAACCTTTCGACGATGCTCACAAGGCCGCTTTCGACCGTGTCATGGGTGTATAAGTATGACGAAAACGGCCGCCCCGGAACCACGGAGGGTCAGCAGGTCTGGACTCCCGAAGCAAAATATTCCTTCAACTATGCCGAATACGATGAGGCCTATCGGAATAACAACCAGGCCAAGCTCGACGAGGTCCTCGCACAGTACCATCACTGGATGGATGAGGCGATGAATGATGGCATTCTGAGCTTCAACACCAACACAGGTACCTATTCCTACAGGACAGACACCGGCTCCAAGCCCCTGAAGTTTACCTTCACGATTGCAGGCGGCACGGACGACCACCCCGCCTATCAGACGCTCTCCGCGGCAATGAAGGTGCTCAACGACAACGGCTGGAACATCTCCATCAACCCCGACTCCCGTGCGCTCTCCAAGCTCTCGACGGGCAGCCTTCAGGTTTGGTGCGCCGCTTGGTCCGCAACCATCGACCCCGACATGTATCAGGTCTATCACATCGAATCCAAGGCGACCAACGTCCTTGCATGGGGGTATGACTGGATCAAGGCCAACAGCGGCGACCTTGCGAAGGAGGATTACAACCTTCTCGATCAGCTTTCCAACAAGATCGATGAGGGACGCTCCGTCAATGGACAGTCCGAACGCAGTGTGATCTATCAGGAGGCACTCGACATCCTCATGGATCTCGCCATTGAATTCCCGCTCTATCAGAGAAACGACCTCTACGTTTACAACAAGAACGTGATCGATGCAAGTACTCTGAACCAGAGGCCCACATCCTACAGCGGCCCCATAAGCGAAATCTGGAAGGTCGAATATCTGAAGTAACAAAAGGAGACGGAGATGTTCAAATACATCCTCAAGCGCATCCTGATCTCGATCATCATCATCTTCGGGGTGACATTCATCACCTATTCCCTGTTCCGCATGATGCCTGACAACTATGTTGACGCAAAGTTCATGGCTCAGTCGGCGACCAATCCGAATTGGCAGGAGCAGGCAAATCTTGTCAAGGAGCTCTACGGCCTGAATTCGGGCGTCGTGGAGGGATACTTTACCTGGCTCGGCAGTGCCCTCAAGGGGGATTTCGGATATTCCTTCATTGATGGCTCTGTCGTGACAGAGAAGATCAAGAGTTCTCTTCCCGTATCCTTCATCATGTCGCTCATCGTCACGATCCTTCAGCTCGGCATCGCTATCCCGCTCGGGATCAAGGCCGCCGTCAACCAATACGGGCCGACCGACTACATCACGACCGTGTTTACGATGCTTGGCATCTCGCTCCCGTCCTTCTTCTTCTCGGGGATCGTGATCAAGGTCTTTGCGGTCGACCTCGGCTGGTTTGACGCAAGCCTCGGCCTGCAATCGGGCAATTTCAACGGAAACGGCTGGGAGCTCTTCTGGAATCAGGCATGGCACCTCGTTCTGCCCATCTTTGTATCGACGGTTTTAAGCCTCGGCGGTCTCATGCGGTATACCCGTACCAACATGCTCGAGGTGCTCAACGCCGACTACATCCGTACGGCAAGGGCGAAGGGCGTCAAGAAGCGCAATATCATCTACAAGCATGCCTTTAAGAATACCGCGATCCCGCTCGTCACGATGCTTTCGGGGCTCCTTGCGAGCCTGTTCTGCGGGTCCATGATCATCGAGCAGATCTTCGGTATTCAGGGCATCGGGTATCAATCCTACTATGCGACGACGCAGGGGGACATTCCCTTCGTCATGGCATACAACACGTTCATTGCAGTGCTGACGGTGCTCGGTATCTTCCTGTCCGATATCATGTACGCCGTCGTCGATCCCCGCGTCAAGCTGGGTCACTAAGGGAGGGGACTTATGGAAAATGAAGATAAAAAATTGACGCAAGCCCCCGAGACCGAGCTTTCCGAGGCAGAGGCGGCTGAAATGAGGGTCGTGACGGAAACGGAGGCCACGGAGGCCGCCGAGGTCAAGGCAGAGACGGAGAACCTTTCCGAGCGCGTCAAGGTGCTCAGCCCCGCACAGCTTGTTTTAAAGCGTTTCTTCCGCTCCAAGCTGTCTGTGATCGGGCTCGTCACCCTGCTCGTTCTGTATCTTGTCTGCTTTATCGGGCCGCTCTTTTCTGACATGAGCTACGACACCGTGGACCTCAACGGGCCCGTCGAGGCGCAGCAGACCGTGATCACCTATGAGGTCGACGGTGTAGAGTACACGATGTACGACGTGACCTATACCGAGTCGGGCATCAATAAATCTGCCTATCCGAGCGCACAGCATTGGCTCGGGACGGACGAAAACGGCCGCGATGTGCTCATCCGTGTGCTCTACGGCGGGCAGATCTCGCTCACGATCGGCCTTGTCGTCGTGTTCCTGTCGACGTTTATCGGCGTCATTCTCGGCGGCATTGCAGGATATTTCGGAAAATGGGTCGACCAGATCATCATGCGTATCGTGGATATCTTCTATTGTATCCCGCAGATGCCTGTCCTGCTCATATGCAGTGCGATCTTAGGCGCGTATGAGGTCAACGGCTTTGCCCGAATATACTGGCTATGCCTTGTCCTCGTCTTCTTCGGCTGGGCGGGCACGGCGCGAATGGTGCGAGGGCAGATCCTGACGCTGAGAGAGCAGGAGTTCATGCTGGCCGAACGCTCGATGGGCGTCCCTGTCTGGCGTAAGATCTTCCTGCACCTCATCCCGAACGTTTTACCGTTGCTCATCGTGGAAATGACGCTCGGTCTCGGCGGGATCATCCTCACAGAGTCGACGCTCTCCTATCTCGGCCTCGGTGTGCCCATCCCGTTTGCGACGTGGGGGAACATCATTCAGGCTTTGCGCGACTTTACAATGCTTCAATATCACTTCCACATTTGGGGTCCTCCCGGGATCTGTATCATGCTCGCCGTTTTGAGCTTCAACTTTGTCGGCGACGGGCTCAGGGACGCTTTCGACCCCAAAATGAAGAAGTAGGGGAGGGGAAATCATGGAAAACAAACAACAGCAAGAGCTCGATACGATGCCCATGCCCGCTCCCGTACCTGAGCCCGAGACGCAGGAGGAGTCCACAAGGACTCCAGAAGCTCCCGCGCCCGAAAAGAAGGAGAACGCCTTTGTGGCGGGTGCAAAAAAGCTCTTTCAAAAGGGTATCCCGCGCAAGGATCTCTTTGACTACGAGCCGCATGAGCCCACGGAGGAGGAACTCAAGGAGAATATCCTCATCGTGGACCATCTCAAAAAGTACTTCCCGATCGAGAGCAATCTCATCGGTCAGCCCATCCGCTTTTTAAAGGCCGTGGACGACGTTTCGCTCAGGATCCCCTATGGCAAGACGCTCGGCATCGTCGGCGAGAGCGGGTGCGGCAAGACCACCCTCGGAAGGACGCTTCTCGGCCTCTATGAGAAGACGACGGGGGAGGTATGGTTTGACGGGAAAAATATTACAAGCTTCGGCGAGCGGCAGATGAATTCCATCCGCAAGGATATGCAGGTCATTTTTCAGGACCCGTATTCCTCGCTTTCCCCGCGTTTTTCCGTCGGCGGTATCATCAGCGAGGGGGTGGCCGTCCACAAGATCGTCCCCAAAAAGGACATCAAGGACTACGTCATTTCACTGATGGAGCGGTGCGGCCTGACGCGATGGCGAAGACGACGGCGGA
>CANQWI010000001.1 GCA_947627515.1 uncultured Clostridia bacterium | reverse complement strand
TGTTGACAGAGGGTGTTCCGCCTGAATAGGGTGCGGTCTGTTCACCGAGCGTGACGGTGATCTCCCGCTCCGTGACCTTGAGCGTGGCCTTCTCCCAATGGACATTGTAATTCTTCGCGACCGCATCCTTTTCGTTGATTACTGCCGTGATCTCATACTCCCCGACATTGCTCCATTGGTCTGCGGTTGCTTCGAGCGTGATCGCGCTATTGATGCTTTCACCGTCGATAAGCCCTTCTACCGAGAAGGTGAGCTCATTCTCCTCGCCGTATTGCCGCGTCACGGGATCGATCCTGAGCGTCGCTTCCGCCTTGTTGACGGTGTAGACGCCATGGTCCTGCCCGTCTTTCCCAAGGAAGGTCACGGCGTAGTTTGCGGAATTGCTGTTGCCCGTGATATTGTAGCTGCCCGCATCCTTGCCGAGCTCTGCAGAGAGCGTGACCTTGAGGTCCTCCTTGGTGTCACCTCCGCACAGAGCGTCCTCGGGATAGGTCCATGCGTCCCCGTCCAGAACGCCGTCCTTCCCGTCATAGGTCTTGGACCGGTCCTCAATGGTGACGGTGATGCTCTTTTTGGTGATTTCAAAGGTCCTCTCGAGCTTGCCTTCAAAGTTGCCCGTGCCCGTGAGCGTGACGGTGGTTTGACCTGCGTTACGGTTGTCTTGATAGTCTGCGCTAAAGGTTGCGCTAAGGCCGTCTACCTCCACTGTGAGGGCAAGGGTTTGATCCTCCCCATTGTATACCACACCGCTCTCGGGAATGCCGCTGACCTTCCCTGTCTCAATAGAGAGCGGATCGATCACGAGGAATGCTTGAGTGAAGTTTGCCGTATAGTTATTGTTGGCGATGGTGCCTTCAATGGCGTAGCTGCCTTGATTTGTGCCCGAAGCCGAAAGCGTGATATTAAGATCCGACGCTTTGTCCTCATAGGCAAGCGCATCCTCTACAGACCAAAATTCTTCCACACTCGATGCATGCTGCTCGTTGCCGTTGTATGTCACCTGCTGATTCTTGAGCGTAATGGTGATGGACTTCGCCTTGATGGTGTAGGTTCCGTCCTTTACCGTGATCTCGTAGTTTTCTGCTTCGCCTGTACCTGTGATGGTATAGGTGTCTGCATTCAAGGAGGAGCTGCTGCGCTGCAGGATGACGGTGAGAACGCCCTTATCGTCCCCCTCCACAAGCTCACCGTCTGCAATGGTCCAGGTGAGCGGGAGAAGAGATTCTCCGTATGTGGAGTTCTTGTCCTCGGCCGTGACCGTGATGGACTTCTTGGTGATGGTGTAGGTTCCGTCCTTTACCGTGATCTCGTAGTTTTTCGCAGTGCCTGTGCCTGTGATGGTATAGTCTCCCGCATTCTTGGGAGTAACGCCGTCTTTCCAGCTGAGCGTGACGGTGAGAAGGCTCTTATCGTCCCCCTCTACAAGCTCACCGTCTGCAATTGTCCAGTCTGTGGGAGCGGGGACGGATTCTCCGTAAATGGATGTGCCGCCCGTGGCCTGCACCGTGATCTTCTTCGGCGTGATCGTGAAGTATGCCTCTGTGAATTCTACATCATAATTCTCATTCCCGCAGGTGCCGCTGATCTCGTACTTGGCTGCATCCTTGACACCCTCTGCAATGGAGAGCGTGATCTGAAGATCTTCATAGGTGTCCTCCCCTTCCAAGCTCTCCGCCGTCCAGGCGGTGCCGTTTGCGGAGGAAACTGCGGGAGTCTTGCCGCTGTATTCTGCAGTCTGCTCCTTCAGCGTGACCGTGATGGACTTGCGGGCAATTGTGAAGGTCTCTGTAAGGGTACCCGTGTAGTTACCCTTGTTTGCAGTGACTGTGACGGAGGCCTGACCTGCGTTTGTGTTGTCTGTTGCGGTGAGCGCGTAATCCCCGTCTCCAAGAGTGAGCCCGCCCGCTTTGACAGTGACCGTGGGAGTCTGCGCAGTGCCGTTATATATGTACTTTCCGACGATTTCAAGAGAATCTATTGCGGCAGGAGAAATTGTCCAGCTGAAGGTGGACTCCTTCGCGTAGCTCTCCCCTGTCTTAAAGTACGCACCCTCCAGCGTGATCGTGACGTTGTACTCCCCTGCGTTTTTGGGAGTGTCTGCGTTAAGCTTGGCGGTGACTTTGACAGTCTCATTGAGGCCTTTAAAGTATGTCTTAAAGAGCTCAACGACGTCCCCGCTCGTAAAGGCTTCATTGCGGAAGGTGAGTGCACCGAGCGAGGTAGGCGTGTAGAGAAGGTACGAGGTCTCCGTCTCGTTGCACCCAAGCGCCGTGCAGGTGCCGCCGGCCTCTATGATACGGTTCTCGGCCGTGGGGTTATACGCATCCCACCCCTCAAATACATGCGTCTCGTGAACAATTTTCCAGCTGCCTGTGAGATTCGAGACGGCGGGAAGCTCCACCGTTTTCAGATCCTTATGCGCATCCCCGCTTGTATGGGTGCCTGCCTCAAAGGAGATGGAGAGCGCGGGAAGGTCAA
This sequence comes from uncultured Clostridia bacterium, assembly GCA_947627515.1. Taxonomy (GTDB): domain Bacteria; phylum Bacillota; class Clostridia; order Christensenellales; family Borkfalkiaceae; genus Gallimonas. The sequence goes on along the minus strand of CANQWI010000001.1, from coordinate 61,348 downwards.
AGGTTGCATTGCCCGTTGCTGTGTAGCTGTGGCCGGCCTCGAGCTGAGCAAGCACCCCATTGACCGCATCCCAAACGCGCGCACTCGAGTTGAAGGTCGCGTAGTTGCAGTCATAGGTGCCGCGGCCGCCGTCTACAATTGTGCCGCTCAGGGTGACGTTATCGCCGATGTTGATTTCGCCCGTGCCTGTGGTCTGAATGACGCCGAGGAAGGTCACGCTCGCCCCTTTCATACCGATATTCAGCGTGCCGTCGACGATAAGATTTGCGGTCGCGGAATAGCCCGCGGACGTGAGGTCATTCACCTGCGGGTAAATGCCGCCGCTCATGGAGTGCTGGATGATACCGTCATAGACGTAGAAATCGCTGTTGAGATTCAGGGTCGCGCCCTGATTTACCCTCAAAATCGCGCCCGGCATGAGCTTGTAGGCATAGTTGATGTCAAAGGCGCCGTTTTTCAGCGTGACGGCAAAGTTGTAGGGAATGGCAAAGGCGACCTCCGCGGTGTTGATACCGAGCGGGAACTCCATGTAATTCAGCTGCGCACCGCCGCTGAGAGTCATTTTCGTGAGGCCGACGCTCTCCGTGCCCCAGCACTCAGCCGTGCCGACCGTCTCCGCAAGCGGGTTGTGGATAGTGGGGATCACCTTCTCGGCGTCATACTCCATTCTTGCGTAGGAGCCCTCTTTTGTCAAAAGGAGGATCGCGCCTCTGTCGCTGTAATTGGCAGTGGGATAGGAGATGAATGGCTCATCCATCGTGTGGATGCTGCTCCAGAAGTAAAGGCTCGCGTGGCCGTAGAGAATGCCGCCATAATGAATTGTATAGGTGCATTCGATGTTGATCATGGCGTAGCGTTTGAACGGGACCTGATGCTTGTTGAAAAGGTCCTGCGTGTTCGAGCCACCCGCGTAGTCGAGAATGAGGAAAGGTTGATAGAGATACCCACCCGAGAGGACATCGATCTCGCCTTTCCCGGTGACACGTCCGTAAACGTCCATGACGCCGCCGTCTTTCACCTCGATTGTGCCGTTATTCACAAGATGCGAATACGCGCCCGAGGTGTGCGCCTGTGCGGAGCGGTCACTGCGGTGCAGAGTGCCGCCGATGTAGAAGTTGCCAAGCACTGTGATCTTCACGTTCTCTGCGATGGTGAGCGTGCGGTATTTGTACGTGTTCTCATTCGCGCCGTACCATGCCATCTGAGAGGTCTTGCCGCCCTGCGCATAGTAGCTGCCCGAAGCGTTCATCGGCAGGATGAGATTGACCTTAGCGGGGATGGTGAAGCTCCGCGTAATCGTGCCGCCGTTCTTGATGATGTAGACCGTTTCGTCGGCCTTGGCATCCTCGCAAGCCGCCTCCACGGTCGCATAGAACTTGCCCTCATTGCGAGCGAGGTAGGTCTCCTTGGGGGCGACCCATGCGTAGATGGGTGCGTTGTTCTTGCTGGCGGTAAAGGACCATGTCGTGGCGGTGGACATCAGCTTGTCGTTCATGACCCAGCCGTAGAACTGATAGGAAGAGGTCAGCCCGTTGAGCTTGAGCGTGACAAGGTCGCCCATTGTCACACTATCATTGTTATTAACGGTTTTTGAGCCGCTTGTTGCGGTGATCGATGTCCCTGAGACCTTGTTGTCGTAATCCTTGACCTCAAATGTGACAGTCGAGGCACCCGAATAGAACCCGATATTTCGGATGTAGCAGTGCTCGCTCGCCGAATCCGCGCAGAAGGCAAGCCACATATTGCCTGCCCCCGAGACAGGGACTTGACACCTCAGCCAGCCGTCGTCAAGTACGGTGACGTATTGTGCGTTGTAAGACGGAGTTACATGGACATTATATTCGGAATCGTTTCCCGCAGCGAGTTGTGTAAATGTTCCGTTTCTGATGTAGGTGTTGACATCTCTGCCATAGATATATTGTTTAAAGCCGGGCGTCTTTTCGTCTGTGGGGATCCAATCCTTGAAGCTGTAGAGAAGTCTGCTGTAGCGGACCTCGTCACTCTGCGAATCCTTGAAGAACCTGCCGTATAAATGCACTTCAAAGGTGATCGAACCCGCTTTGTCAAACGTGAATTGGATTTGCGAGACGGAATTGTTACCCGTAAACGCCTTATAGACAAAGGTCTCGGGTGTGGAATGCTCGGGCGCAAACTGCCATTGATTTACTTTATCATGCGAGAGCGTAAAGGGCTCGCTGTCCGCTGTCTTGAGGTTGTTCATCCCGGCGATCTCCGCGTCGGTCCCGGGCTCGTCGATGATGATATTAAATGTGAGCGTCGGCTCGGTGTAATAGCCCTTGATATAGGTCGAAATGACCACTTTTGTATCGATTGCGACATTTTCGAGAGCAAACCCGCGCGTATCGCCGACGATATCGCCCGTATCGCCTTCCATGGCATCGGAGGCTTTGGTTGTGCCGTTCACTTTGACGGTATATTTCACTTCGATGTCGTCCGATGCGGGCTTGAATTGCATGAATGTGAAGGCAAGCGTATTCGCCGTCGCAAAGGGAATATGGATCTCGTTCCCGTCTTCGATTTTAATTCCGCTTTCCTCATCCTGCCCCGCTATCGTCTTGGTGAGAGAGAGCTCAGTGATGGGAAGCAGCACCTCCTGGAATTCCACCTTGAGATTGTGGTTAGTGGATTCGTATTCGCCGTTGCTGATGCCCGTCGAAGTGAATTTGACGGTCGCGGTGGCCGATTGTTTCCCCCTGTTCCCGGTGCCCACCATGTACTTGTCGTCGCCGCTTCTCAAATAGCCGAACACGGCGCTTGTCTGACGGGTAGGATCGGCGGTCGATTGGACCTTCTCCTTCGCCTTGAATTCGAAATGCCCGTAGTAGCCCTCCATGGCACTCAATTGTTGCCCGGAGGTAACAAGCTGCTCTTCAAGGTAGACCTCGCCCAAGCGATCGTCATATTCCAACGTATAATGTATAACGGCGTCTGCGTCCTCACTTGTGCTGAAGCGCAGGTTCTTGACTTCGCAGAAATATGTATATGTTGATGAAAGAGTATATGTATCTAAATATAACTGGAAAGTTACTTTATGGTAGCCATCTCCCATGGCATGGACTGTAGTCGGCTTAAAACTCTCGTCTTTGTCTTTGGACGACGAGGATAAGGGATAAGAAGTATCTTTTACCTGTTCTACGTCATCCACCAAAACGCTGAATATGTTCTTCCAACTATTCGTCAAATAGGCGTATTCGAATTGGATCCATTTTTCCCCCTCAAATTCAAAGGTCATAGTGGCCGTCCATTTCGTCGTGGAAGCTTTTTTCACAATATCGACCGAATAGACAGCCTCTTCGCCCGAGCCGCTCTTTTCCCAATATTCCACTTCCGTATCGGGATTCAGCGTCTCCAAAACGCCATGATAACCGAAATAGGCGACATATTCCAGCTCGGCATTCGGGTGCTTGACTGTAAAGGTTTCCTCCTCACTGACAATCTCGCCGTTGGTCACGTCGTACCAATAGAGGAACTCGTATTCATCATTGGGGATCGCCGTGAGCGTAACGGGTTCTTGAGTACTGCAATGTTGATCCGTAAATCCTTCGCTCAGTTCATCCTCGTTCAACTGAATGCTGCCGCCCTCGACGTCATTTACAGAGGCAGAAACAAGAGCTACCTCGGGAAGCTCTTTGACGGTGATTTGACCCTCGGGGGTATCATAACCGCGATCGAACCAACATATGCCAAAATAAAACTCTTCCCCTTCCGTCATATAGAAAGACACCTGTCTTTCGCCTGTTATGCGTTCGCCTTTGCCATAGGTAGTCTCAAACTCATCCCATGACCAATTAAATAAAAAGGCATCATAAAATTTTGACCCGCTATAGAGATCTACTTCTATATTGTACATATCGAGATCAAGTGTAATCGTGATATATCCCGACTTGATCACCCGAAAAGTCAGATACGCACTACTTCCAAAACGGTTATAATTGCAAATATATTCCCCCGTATCGGGATCATAGTCAAAAGCATCTTTATTGGGGCCGCTTTCATTGAGGCTGTCTTCAATGCAGAGGACTTCCCCTTTCTCCGGCTCCTTTAAGCCGGAAATACCAACACGGGATTTGTAATCATACCCTTCATAAAACTCTTCCTCTTCAGTTTCTTCGTCATAGTAATAATAACTATCAAGATCAAAGATAAATTCAAAAACGAGCGCATCGCAGTCTAAAGTATGGATCATGGCAGCGTCGAATGTGACATTGAAGTCAATCTCACGATAGTTAAAACCATAGTTCAGCGTATAGAGAGGAATGGCCTCGCTCCCCTTTGCCGCGCTGATTATCAACTTCGCGCTGCGTTCGAACTCACCATTCAAATTAAAATTGATAAGTCCTGCCTCGGAGATGTCTGTCAACGACATTGTAACATAAGGATAATCTCCCTTTATGTACCCCGACCAAGTGTTGCTGTCCAAATCATAATAAAACGCATCATTCGAATAACCGTTATATGTATCAAACCACGTCTCGTGCATTGTATAATCCGCTACAGGCGGCTTGTAGCCCTCGACCGAAAACGACGCAGTGCTCGTGTCGCCACCTATATAAGGAGACAATGTCACCGTCAGTGTTTTTCCCGCCTCCACAGTCAAGGAAAATTCTTCATTTTGAAAATCTGTGCCCGTCCAACGTTTTTGCTCCTCGCCGTCATATTTGACGATAAGCGCGGTACGAGACTCCGCAAAATCTGCGGAAAAAGTTGCGGTGAAGGTGCCGCCCTTGGTGAACGTCAAATTTTCAACAACGTCCATGAAAGCATCTGTCGCCTTGGCATTGAAGCGATCCTGAAGGATGTCATATGACCACGGCATGTAGCCATCATCTGAATAAGCGTTACCGTCGTCGTCCTCAAAATTCGCAATAATAAACTCCGCGGGGGTGGATTCGCCGCGGGCGTCGACCATAAAGGGCACGCTGATGCCCACAGCGAGGAGTGCGACCATGCAGGCGATCAGAACGCCTATCAATTTTTTTCTTATACTCATATCCAAACTCCTTCTGTTAAAATACTCTTTTTTACCGTCGCTATTATACCACGCCCCCCCCCCATTGTCAACAATATTGAAAAACTTTTTTGCCTGATTTTCAGAAAAAATTTTATTTTCTCCCCGACTTTTCTCCACCTGTGTCAAATTTTGGACAAAAAAAGCGTATACCCTCGTATACGCCTTTGCATTGATATTCATAACATCGCTTGACTGCGAGCCGTCGCGGTGCCCGGGCCCTCCGTAAAGCTCTCCTGCGGTCCTCCGCTCACTCCCAATCGCCGTAATTTTTCTGAAAGGTCATTTTCAGAAGGATGTCAAGGTATGCGCCCTCCGCATCGGTGCGGGCGCGATATTTTTTTATCTCGACGAGCGGCTTCTGATAGCTGACCCCCGTGTAGAAGCGATAGGACTCCTTTCCGCAATCGAGCTCCACGAGGCGGCTGTATTTGGCCTCGCTGACGGAGAATTTCACGGGGTCTACGGGCATTTCGCCGCTCAGACGGAGGCGCAGGGGAAAAATCGCGAGGCACCCCTCTCTCCGCGGGAGCTCCTCCTCATCGGGCTCAAAGCGGCCGCTCGCATACGGCGTGAGCTCGAGCTCGAGCATGCCGTCCTCATTGATATCCATGGTGCGGAAAATTTCCCGCTTGATGGGGATGAGCTTGAAGCAATTGGCATAAATCTCGGGCGGCGCGCTCCTCTCCCCGTGCATGTGCCTCAGGATATCCCGTTCATTGGCGTAGCAGTTGAACCAAACGCCCGCGAGATATTCGTTCCAGACGCGCTTTAAACGGCAAGCGCCGAGCCGTCTTGCGCATTCGGGGGAAAGCTCGTCATTGAACCCATACAATGCGTACGCGGTCTCCGTATCGTTGCAGAAAAATTTTGCACCGTCATAGATCTGAATATTTTTCCAAGGGTCAAAATCGTACTCTGCGAGCTGAAGCCCGAGCTTGTCCCGCAGCCTTTTACAATACTCTGAAACGGCGGTCTGCGTTTCCCGTGTGTTTTTTTGCATATTCCCCTCTCCTGTTGCGCCGAAAATGCCTGCGAGCCGTCAGATATGAGCTGCAGCGCGACGGATTTTCGTCAACCGAATAATTTTTGAGAGACGAGCTCGCGAAGCTGTTCATCGGGAATTTCGTCGACGTGGCGTTTTTGCTCCCACTGCTGCAGCTGACGGCCGTATATTTCGTCTCCGCAGCTCAATTCCTTGACGTATGCGTCCACGAGGGCATCGGAAAGGTCGGGGTACTTCTTCACCAGCTCCGCGAACACGGGGCCTTCGAAGCTCACGCCCGCTCCAATCGCGAGGAGATGCTCGGCAAAGCTCCTTGAACCCTTGACGACCATGGGAAGGTCACTCGAGATGCTCGCGATGCGCTCCCTCGTCGCCCATGCCCTCCATACGCGCTCGGTCTTGCGCAGGGGCTTATCGATGCGAAGGAAAAATTCCTTCGCATCGATCTCATAAGCCGCCGCCCCGACAACAAATTCTTCATCCGAAAAGAGAGTGACGTCGAGCTTTTCGATACAATCCTTCAAGCGGAACGTGTTGTACGATTCATGCTCCAAAATGCGGTAGATGTTTTCGCGGGTCCTCAACGAGTCGGGGATCTTAGACATATCGATCTCCGTCCTTTTCTGAGCCAATACAAGCTCCAGATCGTCTGCCGTTTCATAGATGAAGAATTTCTCAAAATCCGCGATATGCTTGACGGGCTCGCACATTTTAAGGAACGCCTGGCTCTTTTTCAGCGCAGAGGGAAGAATGCCGCGAACATCCAGATAGACGGTGTGGGCATAGATATCTGTCCAAAATGCAAAATCCTCTCTGACCTTTTTGGAGCAGGTGCCATGGAATCCGCCTAAAATCGCACAGGTGGGATGCGCCTTCAGGAACGCCCGCTTTTCGTCGTCCGACGGATAAAGGAGCTTGAAGGCATTCAGCCTGGCCTCCTTATCCTCCTTTTTGCTGCTTTCGGCAAGATAGGTCGAGCACCAATTCCCGTCCTCTTTCAAAATGTAGCCCTGCTCTGCCCGATCGAAGGCGATCTCATAGAACTCCTTATTGTTCCTCCATTCTCCCGACAGAAGAATGTACGGCGCATGGACGAGCGCACGCTTCATGAGCTCCCGTTTCCCGCAAAACGCATCAGGGGACCCGCTAACGATCTTGTAAATATTTCCCCTTAATTTGCATAGCTTTTCATTGCTGCCCCTGTAATCGAAGCGACTTTTTAACCGTTCCTCGCGGGTGAGCCGCAGAAATGCCTCCGTTTTGACGGCGAGCTTATCGGCTTCCGAAAGAAGATTTTCGACCATGGATATTTCGGGTGCCTCCTCCCTCTCTTCGTACCATACCGAGCGGAAGAATTCGCGTGTCTCCTCCGACGACGAGCTCATGATCTCCAAAACTTTCGCGTCCGAAAGAGCGTTCAGCTCTTTCATACATTCGAGGATATCCCGTCGCTTTGTATGGATCGCATCATAGACCAAAGATTCCGATTTTTGCGGAAAAAGACGAAGATGCTCGCACCATGAAGCATCCGGATGCGTTTCGATGGCGTTTGAGGGGTACGAATACCAATCGAACGAATAGCCGTTATCCTTCAACGCCCTGAGCTTTTTGTAGTCATAGGGAAGCCCCCATGCGTCCGACCGCTCACTGATAAGCCTTACAAACGAGTGCGAGGCGCACCCATAGTAATCGGCATACGTGAGCGGGAACTGATGCCCCTCCAAAAAGAAGCCGCCGTTGTAAATTTTACGGATGCGCTCGAGGATCACGGGAATTCCGACGCTGTCCCTCCGAAACACCTCGAGCGGAAGGGTATCCGTCCATTTTATGAGCTCCACGGCGGCATAGCCCGCCCTCTCATAGCCACAGCCCTCCCCCTCGCGTCCTGTCATGCTGTCCATGCACGCGGAGAGTGCGACGGCACCCTCTGCCGTCTTGAGCTCGGGGATGTCGAGCTTCTTATTTCTGCATGCTTTTTCTGCGAGCTGCATCAAGTCTGCCATAATTTTTTCTCCTTATCGTTTTTTTCATCGTAGCACATCTCCTGCGCTTGCAGTGTGTCAAAAAGGGGTGTGCAAGAAAATTATTTGTTCAAATCATATCACGAATGCGGAAGAAATTCAACCCCCTTTTTCAAAAAAACTCTTGCCATTTACGCGCATATGTGCTATGATACTGTACAAACATCACGCATGAGGCAGCGCAATGGAAGAACAGAAAAAACGCGGAAGATCCAAGGAGATCGCCTTGGAACTTCTGAAGGTCCTTGAGGAGAATACGGACAAAAATCATCTTTTAAGCAAACGGGAGCTCATCGAGCTACACGCCGAAAAATACAGAGACGACGATGAAAAAGATCTCCAAGAGAAGACCTTCTACGTTAAAATAGACGAGATCGAGGCTGCGGGCTTTCCCATCAAGCGCACCAAGGGAAAGACGACGCGGTACTACCTCGACGAGGACCGTCTTACGAGGGAAGAGCTCCTCTTTCTCGCCTGCATGATAAAGAGCAGTCCCGACCTCGGCGCAGAGGAAGCGGAGGTACTATCGAATAAGCTTCTTTGCATGCGTGCCCATAAAAAGGCAAAGGGGTACGTCAAAATGCATACCTCTATTGTGGAAGAACACCATAACCCCGTATCAAAACAGATCCACTATCTTGCCGTGCTTCTCGAGGCAAAGAAAAGAGCGGGGAAGGTCTCCTGTAAATTGATCCTCTCCCGCGAAGGAGGATACAAATTCTCGGAAAGGTGCGTTATCTGCCCGCGTCAGATCAATTTTACACGAGGCGGCATTCTCGTATCCTTCGACCTCAACGACGTCACGAAATACGATATTCCCCTCCGCGATATCATCGATATCGAACCCGAATAAAAAATTTTTTCAGAATTTTTTTACGCACCCCTTTTTGACAGCCTCGGGTGCTTTTTTTGTGCTATGATAGAGGCACAAAACAACGAAAGGAGATTTTGATCATGAAAAACATCACAAGCGCAAAAGAACTCGGAAATCGCATCGCGGAAAAGCTCGGCCTTTCCTTTGAGGTGGAGACGTATGAGGAGCTTGCAGAGTTCGTCGAAGAGGTCACCCCCGCCATCGATGAGGAATTTATCGGCGGGAAAACGTCCTTCGAGGACTTCTGGCGCAGGTTCGAGGACGACAGCCCGCTTCCCTACTGGCAGATCGTCACCGATAAAAAGACGCTTGCGGATATTATGCGGGAGTTTCAAAAACAGAACTTGTTCGGCGAGGTGAGCTATTGGTCGCAAGAGCTCGACATGGACAGCGAGGATCTCGACGAGATGCCTGAGGACGGCATGATCGTTGCGGATATCGAGCCGAACAGCGACACGGCAGAATTCATCGAAAAGCTCCGCGTCTTCTCCGAGGCGAACGATGCGGCCTTATACTTCAAGCTGTATAATCTCTACCCGTTTTACGAGCACTTCACGAAACTTCTTGGCAATAACGCCAACGAAATCGTTTGGCATATCGAGAACGGAAAGATCCTAACGGACGGGCAGGAAATCGTCGTGATCGACGGAGCCGAGGGAGACCTGTTCCTCGTTCAATGCTGGTGGTTAAGCGGATTTGAACTTGAAATGCTCGAAAAGTACGGGCTCCGCGTCGCACTTGAAATCACCGATGAGGCTCCCAAATCATGGAAGATGCTCGACTGCGGCATGAGCATCGGCCTTCGCATCAAATACGGCAAATAAGGAGAGGCATATGAAAAGCATCAAGAAAGAGGAGGCGATCTGCCTTGTCAAAAAGACCCCCGCCGTTTACCGCTTTCTTCCCGAAGCACTGCAGAGGGACCGCGACGTCGCCATTGCCTTTATCAAAAGCAACGAGGAATACATCTCTGCCTACAACAACGCGATACTCGAGGAAAAGAGGAGAGCCTCAAGGACGCATGAATATCGGGCCTCATCCATCCTCCGCACGGAGAACAGCGAGCTCTTTTTGAACGGGATCCCAAGGGACTATCCCGAGGTGCTCGGCAGCTTTACGGACGATGTCGAGGTCCTTACCCTCCTCGGCGGCACGAGGATGTGTGAGACCGTCAGGTTTACCGATAAAAATTACAACGAAGGGCTCGTCTCAAAGGCGATCGGGAAGGGCTTCAACCTCGCCGACCCCCTCTTTGAATACTGGTACGACCGCCTTTCCCGCGACAAAAAAGCGGATGAACACGTCCGCGAAAAATACAGACTGACGACAGACGATTCCCTGTTTGTCGTGACGGCCTTCAAGTGCCTCGAGGTGATCGACGCATGCGCCGACAGCCACGACGACGCCTATGCAGCCCTCTTTTTGAAATGCAACAGCTTCCTCGTCGAAGGGAACCTCGGCGAAGAGGACATCCGTGAGGGCTTTCTCTCCTTTTTCCTCGACTATCGCAAAAAGTCGGCGCCCATTCTCCGCGTATTTCCCGTCAAACGGCAAAACGAATTGGCGTATGAGTATCACTTCCTTGCAGGCCTGATCCGACCGAGGGACCTCGAGCCCGCGCTTGCAGAGCTCATCGCCAAAAATTGCCCGATCGCACGCCAGCTCCTGCCGGATGAGTACATCCTCCGCTACGACCTTAAATACGATCCCGACTGCGGCGACTGCAGCGGGTGCGCGAAATGCTTTCTCCGACACATTCTGATCCTGTGAGCGCGGTAAGGGAGCGGAGCTGAATGTCTGTCATGCAAAAAATTTCTCCATCGGGGAGGTGGTTTTAAGAGCTGTTAAGGATACCGATGATTTATTTTATTGATCATAATAGATACCTCCAAAGAGAGCCCGTGCGGCAATGCCGCACGGGCTCTCTTTGGAGAAGAAAGGCTCCCCCACTCTGATTTTTGGATTTAGAATTTTCATCAAATAATTTAATTTGATAAATAATATGATTGAATCAAAGAACGGAGCGGAGCTTTTCGTAAACCTTGAAAAGGGCGTAGGTGTCGAGGGCGCAGTACTTCAAAAGATCCTCCTCGGCCTTTTTCCTCTCGTCCGCGGGAAGGTCCTTGAGCCGCGGGAAGAGGGCCATCGCCTCGCTGCCGTTGTGCACCCCCTCGAGGCTGTGATAGTTGAGTTCGGGTTCGTCGGGATAGAGGGCGGTAAGCACGCTCTTGATGGAAAATGACCCACCCATGTCGCGGTTGTAGTAGTAGCCTTTTTGGAAGGGGTCCAAAAGGTCCTTGATATTTTCCTGTATTTTGAGGAGGTGCTCGCTCAGGTCGGGGAAGACGTTTGCAAGCTCCCTGATGCGCGTGCACTCAAAGCTCTTGTTATAGGCTAGCACGCAGACGTCGTCGGGAATGTCGGCGATAAGCCGCTCGGCAAGTGCCCTTCTCGGGTCCTCCTCTGGACGGCCAAGAAATTCCCTGTGCTCTAAGGTCCCGCCCTCATTTCTTAAGATATGTAAAGAATACTGTACGGGGATCTGCTGGTAAGGCTTTGTGCCGACATAGCGCGGAACGGCGAGCTGGACCGTTTCGAAATCGAAAAAATACAGCGGAAAGGTAAGGGTAGAGAGAAAGGCTGCGATGCCCGCTTTATCGACATAGGTCCCAAGCTCCTCAAGCGCATACTCCACCTGACGGCGGCGCAGATTCCCCTGCTGCTTTCCCGTATCAAGTGCGCGTCCGTCCCCGAGAACGTCCTCAAAGGAGACGACGCCCTCCTCGTAGAGCGCGAGAGCCTTTTTGAAGGACAGGCCATAGAGTCCGAACACCGAGGGCGCGGGCAGATCCCTTGTGCAATAGCCGAAGAAGGCGCACGGGTAGGGCTTATCGCAGGAGCAGGAGAGGTCGACGGCGGGCTCCTTATAGGAGGCCATGACCTTCTCGGCCGCCCTGAGGTGCTCCTCCACCCCCTTCATTTCCTCGTCGACAAGCGGGGTGACCTCGGTGACCCTGAAATATTTTTGAAGATCGAGGACGCCGTCAAAGACATAGCTCGTGTCGACGGTGACGAGAAAGACCCTGTTGACCGTCACGCCGCACCTTTCCAGAACATACTTCTGATAAGAGGTATCGATGATATACACGGGGTTCTCGGGCGAGGCACTGCTCTTGACCTCGTAGATGTCGTAGCCGTTGCCGTTTTTCCTCAAAATATCCACGGCGCAGTACAGCCCTTGATAATCGAAGGACGCCTCGCAGACGTTGTCTCGCCCCTCGGCGATATATTGCCGCGTGAGCTCCTTCATCCTGTTCAAATCAAGGCTGCCGTCCTCCTTGTAGGAGGTGACCTCGACAAACTCTCCGAAGAGCCCCATGGCAAGGTCCCCCACCTCGTTGCCAGTGGTAAACCGCGCCTGCGTTGCCTCATCGACGACATACTCCTCGGGCTTGTACTTTTTCAGCCACGGAATTTTTGGACACTGCCTGAAATCACAGTATTTCGACTTGCTGAAATAAAACATCGTATCTTCTCCTGTGTTGTACGCCCTCCGCGTCGGAGCCGAGGGGGAAATGCTTTTGCAGGACATGCGCCCTCGAATAGCGAATACCCTCGCTCCGCAATACGCAGTTTTTCTGAATTATATCACACGAGGCGGGAAAAAGCAAGAAGGACAGAGGGACATTCAGAGAGAAGCGGGCTGCGAGGGAGGATCGTGTCCTATTTTTTACCCAAGAGAAGGGCTTTTCGGGCACAAGGTTGACTTTTCTCATGATAAGAAAATCGTTGAGGAGACGGCGGGGTTTTTGTACAAAAAATGCCCGTCGGTGGACGGGCGGGAGACATTTCGAATGCGTACCCTTCGTAGGCTTGCTTTCAATGGGAGCTTGTCAGATGTACTTGATATAATCGGAGCCGAAGAGGGTATAGAGGATGGTCTGCGCATAGACGCGGGCCATAAAGTCGTTGGGATGATTGACGTTGTTGCCCGTCCAGTCGCGGAAGCGTTTGCCGAGCGTTCTACCCTCGAGGCTGCGCACGGTGTTTAAGACGGTGGAGACGCCGATCCCCTCGTAGGCCTCTGCAAGCTCTATGAGTGCCTGCTGGAATTTTTCATAGTCCTTATTGTAAAAGCCCGCCGCCTCGAAGTTTGCGGTCATGCCCGAGACAAGCATGATCTCGACCTCGGGATACTCCGCACGGACGCGGTCGATCATCGATTTGATGTTGGCCTTGTAATTTGCGTCGGACGGGCCGTCGTTCATGCCGAAGGCGATGAAGAGCAGGTCGGGCGCTTTGTCGAGCACGCGTGTTTTAAAGTGTGCGCCGCCGTCCATGCTGTCGAGCTCATGTCCCATTTTGCCGTCATTGCCCCAGTTGGAATCGACGCCGCCGACTGCGGTATTGATGTAATTGACGGTCGCCGCGGGGTAGCGTTTCTGCATATAGGAGCGCACCATCTCGGGGTAGCTCTCCGCGTGGGGTCCATAGTCGACATAGTCGCTCGAGTTGGCGCCGACGGTGATGGAGTCGCCGTAAAAGACGACATTGATGCTCTCGCCGTTTTCCAATTTTTCAAACGTCTTGGGGAAATTCTCCCTCTCGAGGCGGGGCAGCGTCCATTCTGCGGTGTCGCTGTGGCGATAGGTGACGGCGACCTGACGGCTGCAGATATCGCTCCCCTCCGCAAAGTAGAGCCCGTTCCCGTCGATACTCGTCATGGCACCCGTATAGTACTCCCGATAGGTCATGTGCGGGATGGAGGAGCCCTCGGGGAGACGGATGGTCTTGCTGCCCTTTTCCCAAACATAATCCACGCCTTCCCGATAGGTCTTGGTAAGGTCGTAGCTCATGACGGAGACGATCTCGTCGGGGGCATACATGAGCGGCGCGGTAAAGTCGTCCTCGCCCGCAAACCAGAGGGTCTCGTTGTAGACGACGGTCCCCTCCCAAAAGGGGGTGAGATAGGTCTTTAAATCATACTTCCGATACTCCATGAGAGGCTCCTCGGGCTTTTGCTCATCGCCGTTGCCGTGATTGTCGTCATTATTGTCGTTGTTGTCGTCGTTATTGTTATTGTTGTGATTGCCGCCTGTCTGCGTGGGATCGCCATCGGAGCCCGCAGAGCTGCCCTTATCACAGCCGACTGCGCAGAGACCGAGGCAAAGGATCGCCGCAAGAAGCAACGCCGTAATTTTTTTCATACAAATTCTCCTGAGGATCAATTATGAGAGCAGGGAGACGCCGTCGGGAACGACAGTGACGCCGTCGGGGGCGTCGATGCTTGTGACGATTTTCTCCCCTCTTTTTTCATGAAGGATGCGGACGGGGCCAAGGGGGGTCGGATAGCTGCCCTCGGCCCGCGTGAGGCCGCAAAGGCTCGGACGAACGGTGAGCCTTTTACATCCGTCCTGCACGAGCCCGACGCCGAGGACGGTGTGCATGAGGAAGGGAATGGGGCCGCATGACCAGCCGTGGCAGAGGCTGTGACGGAAGCCCTGATAGCAAAAGGTCCCGTTGTCGCCGTGGATGTCCCCTTCCCCGGGGGTCGGGAGCCGATCGATGGGGCTCCCCCTCCAGTCGAGAGAAAAGTCCTCCCAAAACGTCCTTGCGCCCGCGTCGAGCATGCCGCCGTAGTACTCCTTCATAAAAGTAAGCGCGTCCGCTCCCCTGCCGCACTGCGCAAGGGCACGGAGGATATAGTAACTCATGAAGGTAGAGATGCCGTGCGCACCGTTCCTTAAAAGCAGTGTGCGCGTCTCATCCTCCTCCGCAAGTCCCGCAAGCGCACGGATGGCCTGCGACTGCTTGCTTTCCTTGACACGGTCGCGGCGGCGAAGCACCCGTTCAAGGATGGCCTCGGCGGGGGTCCTGAGCCCGAGGATGGACGAAAGACGGACGGCCCTTCTCATCGCGAGGGCAAGAAGGCCTGCCTGTCCCGCGAGCTCGTCCTCGGTGCCATGCGTCGGCCAGTCGAGGAAATCATAGGGAAAGGCCGTCTCTCCTTTTTCCGAGACAAGGGGCTCCACCTGCTGCAAAATGCCCTGAAGGTACTCCGCGTGCTCCCTCAAAAGAGCGACGTCCCCCGTGTAGGCGTAGTAGTCGTGCAGATCGACGATCCACCACAGCGAGTAGGAGGGGATGCCGTTGATCCAGCCGGGGAGCGGGGTCTGCTCCTTGGAAAGGCGCAGGCAGTTTTCGATGGCCTCGCACCCGCCGACGGTCGCGAGCAGGCCCATCATCTCGGGATGCAGATCCCCGATCCAGACGAGGCGGTCGCGCTTGACGCCGTCCCAGATGTAGCCGTTCTGCACACAGCAAAGCAGGGTCTCCCTCGCCGTCTCGTAGATCTCATTCACCCGCGGGTCATTGCAGGAGAAGCTGCCGACGAGCGGGAGCTCGCACCGCTTATCCACGGCGCAAAGGGCGGTGAGAGAGAGCCTTTCCTCGACGTCGATGCGCAAAAAGCGGAAGCCCGTATCTCCATAGACGCCGTCCGAGAGCTGCGGGATGCCGATGCGAAAATCACGGAGGGCGTGGTCGTTGGTGGCGTTTTTCTCGCCGAGTTCCGCGCACACCTCCGCGACAGACTCGCCGAAGCGAAGCCGCACGGGAACGGTCTTTTCCGAGAAATAGGACAAAATTCTGACGCCGCCGACGATCTCCCTGCCGTAGTCGAGGATAAGAACGCTGTGCGGGGCAAGGGTTGCCGTCTCCTCCCTGCCGATGCCGATCTGCATGGGGGCGGGACGGAGCAGGCGGGATGCATTTTCAACGCCCGAGGAAAAAACAATGCGCTCGGGCAGGACATGATAGATCTTCATGGTATCTCTTTGACAAGGGGCGGGGCGAAGAGGCCCTGCCTGACGAGACGGAGCTCCTCGCAGAAGTCCTCGTCCGTGGGACAGAATTCACCGAACGCGCCGCGGCTCTCCCCGCGATAGTGCAGGGGGCCGAATTTATTGCGCTGGGTGATCGTGACCGTGACGTTGAGCATGCCGCGCGAGTTGATCTCCGCCTCAAAGGGGGCAAAGGGTAAAATATGCTTGTGCATCTTGACGAGTGCGCCGCCGAAGGACGGGAGCTTTACCCGATATCTCCCCTTGGGAAGGGGGAAGCGGTAGAGAAGCTCGCCGCAGTAGAAGGGAAGCCCCTGCTCTGCGATGTCCCCCACCCTCAGCGTCTCGGGAAGGCGGGTCAGCGTGACCCTGCAGCCGTCCACGCGCACGCCGAAGAGGCCCGTGAGATACATGGCCTCGATGGGCGTCTCCTCCTCCATCGGGAATACGACCTCGATACTGTTCTCCCCCTTTTTCAGCGCGGAGACGGGCAGAGCGATTTGCGAAAAGCAGCTGTCCCATGCGCTCCTTTTGATGGGCGCATCCAGCGGAACGCCGTTGAGGAAAAGAGAGGCGTCCTTGATCTGCTCAAAAACGAGGTCAACGGCATGCGGGAGCACCTCGACGTCAAAGTGATAAACAAGGCGGGTGAGCTTTCCGCACGGGCGACGCAAAGAAAACTTCTCCCTGAACCAAGGCTGGATCGCCTCGGGGGTGCGAAGCGGAAGAGAAAGCGCGGTCCTGATCCGACAGTCTGCCCGCAGGATCTCATCCTCGCCCTCGACGTCCTCGCATGAAAAGCTGACGCGGTCGAGCACGCAAACGTTGGGCTGCTTGAGCTTGTATTCGGCCACCTCTGAGACGGGTTTTGCCCCTACCATGTCCGTGATAATAGGCTTAGAAACGGGCATGGCTGCCTCATTTTCGGATAAAACAATGAGAGCCTCCTCCCCCACGTCCAAATCGAGGATGACCTTGGTCATGGTACCGTCAAATTCCGTCAAAAGGGGCAGCTCGCGCTTCCAGCGGGGGTTGAGACGGCGGGCGTTGTATTTTCCCTCAAAGGAGAAGGTGAACCTCTTTTTCTCCTGCTCGATGGAGACTGCCGCAAAGTAGATCCTGCCCTCTCCCGTCGCGTAGCGGGTGTATGCTTTTCCCCCCTCCATGCCGAAGGGGCGGGGAAGAGAGGCAAGCTCCTCCTCGGTCACCTTTCTCGCCCCCGCAAGACGGTTTTCCGCGTGAAAGGGCTCGCCGTCACGGTACTTTGGAAGCTCGCCGAAGACAAGCACCTCCCCGCCCTGCTTGAGGAATTCATGCAAAAGCCTCACGGTGGAGGTCCTGAGCGTAACGTTCCCCGCGAGGAGCACGCGGCTGTAACGCACCCTGCCGACGCGGAGGTAAATTTTGTCCCCGCGCTTTTCCACAGCGGAGAGGCGGGACATCATCTCCTCGTCGCCGAAGTCAAAGGCGATGCCGTTCTCCGCAAGCAGGTTGGAGACCCGCCAGTAGTCCGTTTCGATGGAAAAATATGCGGAATCCTTGGGAACAAAGCAATTTATGTACCCCTCCATGCGGCCCATGCCCCACGCCGATTCGACGGGATGCACCCAAAGAAGGTCGACCTGACGCTTTCCGTTGGCGAAAAAGAGGCTGAGGCGGCAGAAGTAGTCCTCCACGAAGTGGTAGTCCTTCCACCAGACGCTCTGATAGAGAATGCTCGCGGGGTAGTCGCGCTTTGCGATGCCCGCCATCGTGTACATGCTCAGGTGTGTGCAGCGGTCGTTGACGCCGAAGAAGGCATGCCAGTCGCCGATGCGCTTGTAGGTCTGAAAATCCGCCTGCCAGCCGATCACGGCGTACATCTCGGAGAGCACGCGCTTTTTCCCGCACTGCCGTGCAACGGAAGCGCACATGGCGGGCACGGCGATGTTGGTGCTGTTTGCGGTCAAATTATCCACCCCCGGCACGTCCATGAGCTCGTAAAAGCGCATCGGACTGCCGCAGAGGGTCGTCATGGCCGAGAGATTGTCCTCATGCAGGATGTGGCCTGTAAAATCCACGCCGTGCGCCCTGCACCATGCCGCGTACGGCCGCGCGAAGTTGTCGAGAAAGAGCGTCGTCAGCGTCTCCATGTACCGCCAGGCGGTGCGGGAGAAGGGCTTGAGGCCGCGGAAGTAGAGCTCGGGCAGCTTTTCCTCCAGCCGCTCCCCCCACCTTTTGAGATAGGCGGGAAAGAGTGCCTCGGTGTAGGGCACCCGCCGCTCGGCATCCGCGCCGATGTGGGCAAAGCCGTTAAAGACCGCCCCGCGGTTGGGCTCGTCGGTGAAGACGCCCTTGACGCTTCTCCCGAGCCTGTCTCCCATTTTTTCCGCATAACGGTCGAGCGTGACGTGCAGAAATTCCTCCGTCGCGTCCCTGTTGAGGGCGTCAAAGTAGGGATAGCCGTTGTAGACGTCCTGCGCTTCCCGCTCCCTGACCGAAAAGACCGCGACCTGCCCTGCCTGCCCCGTGTAGGGACGGTAGGAGAGCAGTCTCTCGCCCTTGAATTTCACGGAAAAGGCCCCGATGTCCCCCTCCTCCTCGGTGTACTCCGCAGAGGGAAGGATGCGCACGGTGATGTATTTTCCGCGATACTCCTTATGCATGGGGACATAGCCGCCCGCCACGCCCGAGGGGTAGCGGTCCTCGTCATAGAGGTAGGCGGTCATGCCGTTTTTTTCAAGCTCGTCCGCGCAGACGTTCATCAAGCGAAACCATTCATCGGAGAGATATTCGGTGGAAAGGCCTGTTCTCGAATGCAAATAGGCACCGCCGAAACCCATTTTTCGCATGATCGCTATCTGAAATTTGAGCTCCTCTTCGTCAAGGGCACCGTTGAGCGCCCAAAAGGGCCGCGCCCTGTACTTCGGAGAGCTGATGTTGTAAATTCCCATAATTTACCTTCTACGAAAACGCGGAAGAATGCTCTTCCGCTTGTTGTTTTCAGCTGCTTATCCCCCGCTTCGGGGCGTCCTTACGGACGCCCCTTTGTCGGAGGAAGATGGGGGTTAGTTGTTCTTTTTGCGCTTGAGAAGCACGATGAGCGCCGTGCCGAGCATGACCATGACCGCGAGCGCGATGCCCACGCCGCCGATCACACTGCCGCAGCCGTTGTCCGCTTCACCCGTTTGATTGGGATCCTCGGGCCGGTTACCGGGCTGATCGGGCCGGTCGGGCCGGTCGCCGGGCTGGGTGCCGGGGTTCTCCTCGGCGTTCTTCGTCCACTTGGCGTAAACCATGGTGTCCTCGTTGACGGCCTCGTCAAACTTGAACTCCTTCGTGCAGGCAGAATCCGTATACCAGCCGCCGAACGTGTAGCCCTCGCGGGTCGGGTCTGTCGCGGGTCTCGTGGCCTTTGCGCCCTTGTCGATGGTCTGCTCTGCGGGAGCCGTGCCCGTTGCGCCGTTCAGGTTAAAGGTGACGGTCACCTTCTCGGGCTCGGGCTCGGGCTTTGTCACCTCCTTCCAGTGTGCGGTAAGGGTGACGTTCTTGGTCACGGTGTACTGCGCGTTTGCATCGCCTGCCTTGGTCGCGCCGTCGTACCAGCCGTCGAACTCATACCCCTCTGCCGCCTTGGGAGCTGCGGGAAGCGTGATCTTGCCGTTCTCCACTGCCTTCTGCTCATTGGGAGCCTTCTCGTTTGCCGCCGCGTGGTCGCCGATCGCAAAGGTGACGGTGTATTCGGTAGGCTCGGGCTCCGCTTGCTTCTCGACTGTGATCTGAACGGTCGCCGTGCGGTCCTGATAGGTGACGGTGATGGTCTGCTGTCCGAGCGTGTCCTTGTTGTAATTTGTAATCGTGAAGTCGGTGATGGCCTTCTTTTCGGCGCCGTAAACGGCCTTGACCTCGAGGAGCGACTTGATGTCGGCAGTGCCCTGCATGAACTTGGCGTCTGCCTTTGCCGCCGCCTCAATGCTGTCTGCGCGGAGCTGCCAGCCTGCCGCATCGCCGTTCCAGAGGCAGATATCCTGAAGCAGGACAAGCCCGGGAACGAGCTCGACGCTCTGATTCAGCTGGTCGCGGGTTGCGGTATCAGACCAAGCGATCCCTTCGGAGGTGATCTTCGGAAGCTGCATACCTGCGAGGAAGGTGACGTCGGTCACTTTCATGCAGTTGTCAGGTTCCGTAAACCAAATGATGAGGTGCCCGTTATCGGAGAGACCAACCGACTTGACCGTCGTATCCGTCAAGAGCTCTGCAAGCGTCTTTACCTGCCCGTCATAGGTCAGCTTCACATATTCGCCAAGATGAATGCCGTTTGTCCACTCGAGATGAATGGCATTGACGTTCTTCGGATAGTTGTCTGCAACACCCGTGTACGTGATCGGGAAGGTCAGGCAATATCTGCCCTGCCATACGAAGCGCGTGCCGCCCTTGCCCTGTCCCTGCTTGCCCCATGCGGTATCATCGTCGACATATCCGTTGTGAGAGCCGCCTTCGATGAAGTCAAAGTGGACGGTATCGTCGGGAGCGGTGATTTTGAGGGTGATCTCGGCGGTCTTGGTCGTCGTGCCATAGAGGTAGGAGATTTGGATCTTGTGATCGCCTTCCGTGTCCCACATATCCAATGCGCCGACGGTGTAATCGCCTGTCTGAAGGACTGTGCCCTCATCCTCGCCCTCGAAGTAGGCCGTGACAACAAGGCCGTCAAGTGCGGGCGCGGTGCCGAAGCGTTTGCCCGTGAATTCCGTCGTGCCCGAGACCTCGATTCTTTCAAGCGTCTTGGTGGGAGCCTCGACCTTGACGGTGAAGGTCGCCGTCTTACCGCGGTAGGTGACGGTGCCCTCGATCTCGTCTCCGGCCTCTGCGGAGGAGAATTCTACGGTGTAGTCGTTATTGCCGAGCTTGGTCGCTTGCTCCTCGCCGTAATAGGTTGCGTTGACGGTGAGATTCTCCCTGTTGAGCTCGCCGTTCTGAAGGACGGTACCCTCGTAGGTCGCTGTGAGCGTTTCGACCGCCTTGAGCCAGCCCTGCCCGCCGCCGTTGAAGAACACATAGTCCTTTTTGAGCACGCCGTTCGCGAGGAAAATCGCGGTCGAATCAAGCGTACTTTGAGCAGCATTGAAGTCAAACGCATTTTGGTTAGACGCAATTTCCATGCCTGCCTTGAATGCAGTCTGCGTGACCTTGCTGCGCGAGGCCTCATCCTTGAAGCAAATAACCAATCTGCCGCTGTCCGAGAATCCGATGTGCTCCAATTCGCCGCTTGCAAAGAGCTCCTTCGCCGACTTCGTTTCTCCACCGTAGATAAATTCGATATAGTCGGTGAGGTGGATGCCCTTCACCTTGTCAAAGTAGTAGTTCGCTACACTGAGATTGAGCCCTTTGATATCTACGTCGACAAAGTTGACCTTGTAGGTCAAGGCGTAATTGAAATACCCGGGGAAGGCAACATTTGTGCTGCGCGTTTCTTCCAGAATTTCAAAATACTTATCTGTTGCGGTGTTTGCCGTGACGTTGAAGCTGAAGGTCGTAGTCTCGGTCTTGCCTGCGTAGGTGTAGGAGACGGTCGCGGTCTGCTGGCCGAGCGTCCATGCGTCACAGGTGATCGTGTACTGGCCCTTCTCGAGCGTTTCCTCCTCCGCTCCCTCGAACTGCGCCTTTACGGTGATGCCGTCGAAGGTGGGATATGTCCACTGCTCTGCGGTCGCGCCCTCTGTCCCCTCAACGGTGACGCCTGTGAGGGTCTTCGAGGCCTTCATCGTGACATCGAGCTGGCAGGTCTTGCCCTGATAGGTGATGTCGACCTTGCCCTGTCCCGCCTCGCTCGGCAGTGCGCCGATCGTGAGCTTGGAGTTGTCGATTTTCGCGTCGGCACTCTTGTCGGTAAATTTGCCCGTCACGGTGAGCTTGGAAAGGTCAAGCGAGCTGCCGACCTCTACCTCCCCGCCCGTGTATTCCGCGGAAATGCTGTCTACCGCACGCTGCCAGCCTGCATCATGCGCATTGTAGAGGGTGTAGTCCTCTTTGACAATTGCATCGGCAACATCACCGTTTGCGTCTACCCACTGGAAGCCTGCTTTGATCGTAACGGTCTCTACTGTATTTCTCCAATCATTATTGCCCGCATTGAACCAAAGCACATACGCGTTATAGCTTGAGAACGGTGTTACGGCATCAAAGGAGCCGACCCAAGCACCCGCGCCCGAGGAAAATGCGGTATTCCACTGCGCATAGGGTTGACCATTGATATAGATACTATCAAATACATGTGAGCCTGCAGTAAAAGGAAGGTTGCTTGCGCCAACTGCGGGAGGCGTTACTTCGCCGAAAAGATCGAAGTAAACAAGCAGCTGGGAATTTGAACTACCCTGCCCGCCCCAATCGGTTTTGTATTGCGCATTGCTGTAGTCGTGAAGGACCTTCAGCCCCTTCGAGGTGTCATTTGCTTCGACGGTGACGTTGAAGGTCTTAGGCGTCAAATCCTGATATTTGACGGTAACAGTGATCTGTCCCGATTTTGTGGAATCGTATTCAAGCGTATAGCAGCCTGCATCGATCTTGACGGGGTCCTGTGCGCCCTTGGGGGTCGCCTTGACTTCAAGCTTGCTCTCGTCGAGCTTGCCGCCCCATGCGATATTGCCGCCGGAGTAAGTGACCTCAAGCTCCTTCGTATTGTCTACACGTGTCAGCCAGCCGTGGTCGCCGCCGTTCCACAGGGTATAATCCTTGGTGGTTTTAACATCGGTTTCATTTCCATCTTCGGTCAACTCGGAAAAGCCTATTTTATAGTGGACTTCCGTAATGCCTTCGAGCCAAGCAGAGGATGTAGAATTGATCCAAATCTCGCCGACCTTATCATCGCCGTTATGTTGCCCCATGTTTGAGGCCCAAGCGACCTCGGCCCAATCCTTGATATCCTTCGTTGTGCCCCCATTTGTTATTTCAAGCAAAGTGCTTTCACGGTATTTCCCTGCAGGAGCCTGTCCAAGCTTTGTAGGAGTTCCGTTGTTGACTTTGTAGAAAAGACGCATTTGGGAATGATTGTCGTCCCAGAAGATCCCTCTCCCATTGGGCGACTTGAAAGCCGTCGAGTTCAGCAGCTCGGCGTCGGCGAGCGGGACGAGCTCGGGGGACGGCTCATCCGCGCTGGCGTGATTGCTCTTCTGCATGAATACAAGCCCGAGACCCAAGGTCAGTACGAGCATTGCGATCGTGAGAAGCAGCAATACGCTTCTTGTCTTTGTCTGTTTCATAGTTCTCCTCCTTAAAATTTCCCTTATCCTTTATTCTTACCGTGTCTTCCACGGATAGGACCGTTGAAAATTAAAAATTGAAAATTAAAAATTAAAAATTGCGGTGAGAGAGTGAGAATGAAGGCTTGATACCTACGGGTCATTCCAATTTTGTCATGGTGAGCCCCGTCGAACCATCACCTTATCATTTTGAATCACCCCCTCCCCTACCCCTCCCCCTCAAGTATGAGGGGGAGGGCGAGATTATTGAGTCCGTAGGTTTTGATGAGATCCACTCGCTGCGCTACTTCGCACCAAGGGCGGTGCTCGTGCCGCGCTTAGTCACAAATAGAATGTGCGCGGGGCGGGATGAGGACTTTAAACCCCTTTGGCCTATAGGCCACTTCCCCTACAGGGGCAGCGAGCGAATTCTGAATTTAAAATTTAAAATTAAAAATTAAAAATTGTGGTGATGCTTCGACAAGCTCAGCATGACGTGATTGGGGATGCTTCCGTAAAGCGGTGATGGTTCGACGGAGCTCACCATGACGTGAGTTGGAATGGTCCGTAGAATAATGACGCGGCGGTCCCTTCATTCAAGCTTACGGCGCGTGGCGGGGTTGCCCCGCCTAAGCGCACTCAATTTGCGCGATACCTCGCGCTTGTTGTCCATGCATATAACGCTTCCGCAGCCAACTTAATTGATGAACAAGGAAGGTTCGCTCGAAGGTTTTTTTTCGAAGGGACCATGGCCGCCAACGGCGGGCAGGGAACCGAGCAAAAAAACCTTCGAAACAATCAGTCTATTATCCCCTTCCGATACTCGACGCCGAAGTAGTTGGCGAGGACCTTGAGCTCCTCGTCCTGAATTGTATTGACGCGCTTGAGTCCAGCCGTGAGCATGTAGACGGTGGCGGCCTTTTCGACGGTCTCCACGAGGCCGAACGTCTCGTCGAGCGTCTTTCCTGCGCCATAGATGCCGTGCATGGACCAAACGACGACGCGGGCCTTTTTCATGCGCTCCGCAGTGGCCTCGCCGATCTCATTGGTGCCGCAGAGCATCCACGGGAGCACCTCGACGCCGTCGGGAAAGACGACAATGCACTCGGTCGACATTTGCCACAGCGTATGAGTAAACTGCCTTGTCTCCAGCTCGTGCACATAGGTCATGGCGAGCAGATTGGTGGGATGCGTGTGCATGACAACGCGATTCATGGGGTCGACAGAGCGGCGGGCGATATGGCTCATGAGATGTGCGGGAAGCTCGCTTGTGGGCCTTCCCCCATCCGCATAGCCCCAAAGGAGCTCCCCCTCTGTGCCGTCCGCGGAGATGCGGAAGAGGCCGAGGTTGTTTTCCTCATCCCCCTCCACGTTTTTGAAATACTTCTGTGTGCCCGTGACGAGAAAGTACTTGCCCGCAAGAGCCTGCGCGTCAAACCCGAGGAAAAAACGACGCTTGACGTCCTTCAGGTCAAGATAGGGAGCGACCTCCTCCTCTTCAAGGAGAAGGGAGAGGTTGCCGCCGTTGCGCTCGTCCCAGCCGAGGCGGTACATATTGCTCGTCACCTTAGAGAATGCCTTCAAAAAAGAGGCAGATAAAATGTCCTTCATACTCTCTCCTTTAATACTGTCCGTTCGTAGCTGCGGATGCGGGAAAGAACGTCGTCCGTGAGACCCTGACGTGTGAGATATTCCTCCCAAACTGCCCCGAAGGGAAGCGTCTTGACCCTCTCCTGAAGGTCCATGAGGGCGGTGAAGTCGCCTGCGTCCTGTAGCCGTTTCATCTCCTCATTGGGAAGAAGGAGGGCGTAGAGGAGGGCCTTCTGCATGGACCGCTGCCCCGTGACCCAAGCGAAGATGCGGTTGATGCTTGCGTCGAAGTAGTCGAGCCCGATGAGGACCTTTTCCGTCGCATCGTTTCTGACGATCTCCTTGGCGATCTCCTTGAGCTCATCCTCAAAGAGCACGACATGGTCGCTGTCCCAGCGGACGCCGCGGGTGACATGTAGGGCGACCCTGTCATAGAAGGAGAGGAGCGCGGGGATCTTGTCGGAGACATATTCGAGCGGATGATAGTGGCCGTTGTCGAGGAGGCAGCAGATGCCTCTCTTTGCGGCATAGTTCTGATAAAATTCGTTGGAGCCGACGGTGTAGCTCTCGACGCCGATGCCGAAGACCTTGCTCTCGACGGCGGGAATCACCCATTCTCTGTCGTAATTTTCAAGAATTTCGTCGAGGGACCTCTTTAACCTGAGGCGGGGGCCGAGACGGTCGGCGGGGACATCCTTGAACCCGTCGGGGATCCAGATGTTGACGAGGCAGGGCTTCCCGAAGGCCTTTCCAAGCTCCGCGGCGATCTCCATGCAGCGTCTGCCGTGCTCCACCCAGAAGGAACGGACGCTCTCTTGGGGGGAGGAGAGAGTGAGTCCGTCCTTCATATTGGGGTGGGCGAAAAATGTCGGGTTGAAATCGATGCCGTCGAGGTCAAGCTCTTTGGCAAATTCCACCCACGGGATAAAATGTTTGAATGTATACCCGTCACGGTCCACCCTCCCCGCGTCCTCGCCCAAAATGGCGTAGCTGGCGTGAAGGTTGAGCCGTTTTTTCCCGGGCATGAGGGAAAAGGCCTCCCTGATGTCCGATTTGAGCTCTTCGAAATTGCGGGCGCGGCCCATATAATTGCCCGTTGTCTGAATGCCGCCCGAGAGGCTTCCCGCCCCGTCGAACCCTATGACGTCGTCTCCTTGCCAGCAGTGGATGCTGACGGGAATGGAGGCGAGCCTTGAGAGCGCGGCCTCCGTATCGACGCCGAATGCGGCATAGGCCGAACGATGATCGGTCATGATGTGAATTCCTCCGTTTCAAAGGATGCTTTTACGATTGCGGGGGCGTCCTTTAAGGAGCTTTCCCCCATTGCGTCCATCTGGACGAGAAGATTGCCGATGGCGGTCGCCTCTGCGGGGCCCGCCGTGACTCTGACCCGCGCGAGCTGTGCGGTGAGCGTGTTGAGAAGGCGATTTTTACTCCCGCCGCCGAAGATATTCAGCTCCCTGTACTGCTCCCCCGTGACGGAGGAGAGCTCGGTGAGCGCGTCGCGGTAGCAGACGGCAAGTCCCCTGAACGCCGCATACAGTGCCTCGCCGAGGGAGAGTCTCCTGCCCGCCTCAGCCTCCATCCGCTCCTTCATATTCTGCGGGGCGAGGTAGGTCGTATCGTTGACGTCGATCTCGCAGTCGTTGACGTTCCCCTCGGCAAGGGCCATGAGCTGCGGGAAGGAAAGGTGCGGAGCCTCCTCCTCGCGCAGACGCTGGATGATCCAGAGACCCATGATGTTCTTCTGCAATCTGAATTTACAGAAGAGATGTCCCTCGTTGGAATAGTTGAAGGCGCGGGTCTTTTCGTCCGTGTGTGCGGTCGGCTGCAGGGTGCCGAGCAGGGACCATGTCCCGCTCGAGAGATACGCCCCCTTCCCCGCGAGCGAGGAGACGACGGCGCTGGCCGTGTCATGCGTGGCGGGAAGGACGACGAGCGTGTCGTACCCGACCTCCTCACGGACCTCCCTGCAGAGGCCTCCGAGCACCGCCCCCGGTTGGGTGAGCGGCGGGAAAAGCCGTTTTGGATAGCCGAGAGCGTCGAGGATGCCCTCGTCCCATGTATGCCCTGCGCAGGCGACAAGGCCCGTCGAGGTGGCGTTGGTGTATTCGCGGCTCATTTTTCCCGTGAGACAGAAGTTGAGATAATCGGGGAGCATGAGCATGTAGCGTGCCTGTGCGAGGACGCCGCTCTGTTGGTCTGCGGCGAGCTGATAGACGGTGTTGAAGGGCTGGAACTGGATGCCCGTCCGCTGATAGAGCGCGTCAAAGGGGATCCTTGCATGCACCGAGGAGATCACCGACTGAGTGCGGGGGGAACGGTAGGCATGGACGGGGCCGACGAGATTTTTGTCGCCGTCGAGAAGGGCATAGTCGACCGCCCATGTGTCGATGCCGACGCTCTCGGGGATCCTGCCGAGCTCCCCCGCCTTCTTCATGCCGAGGATCACCTCGCGCCGCAGCCGTTCGACGTCCCAGACGAGGGAGCCGTCCCTGAGAATGGGAGAATTGGGGAAGCGGTAGATCTCCTCGACGGTGAGGACGCCGTCCTTCACCGAGCCGAGAATGTGCCGTCCCGAAGAGGCTCCGATATCGATCGAAAGAAACGTTTTCATGTTTCAACCTCACATTTATGATACCATAAAATGAAAATTTTGTCTATGTAAGTTTGAAATGTTGACAAAACTTCAGAAATATGCTATAATACGAGCACAAACGAGCAAATTCGGAAGTGAAAAATGTTAAATGACACAAGAAAGGAAGAGATCCTCTCTGTTTTGAGGAAGCAGGGGTCGGCGACCGTCAGCGAGCTCGCCAAAAAGCTGTATGTGAGCGAGGCGACCATACGGCGCGACCTCATCGATCTGCAGGATCTGGGGCTTTTGAGAAGGAGCCACGGCGGGGCCGTGCTTCTGGAGGCGGCTGACGAGGTCTCCATCCTTGTACGTATGACCGAGAACGCGGAGTCCAAGGTGCAGATCGCGCGGAAGGCCATCGAGCACATCCCCACCGACTTCAAGACGGTGTTTTTGGACAATTCGTCCACCGTGCTCGCGGTCGCCCAGCAGATGACCCTTTCCGAAAAGACGGTGATCACGAACTCCCTGCAGGCGGTCGCGGTGCTCTCGCGCATCCGCGGCATCAACCTCATCATCCCGGGGGGAACGGTCTCCCCGCACGGGCATGCCATCACGGGCAGCTGGACGACCAAGCTGATGTCGGAGTTCCACTTTGACCTCATGCTGACGTCCTGTTCCGCGCTCGACAGCACGGGGACGTATGAGACCTCCCTCGACCAGCGTGAGATCAAGCGGACGGTGTTCCAGCGGTCGGTGTTCCGCGTCCTCGTCGCAGATCAGAGCAAGTTCGAGCAGTCGGGGACCTACCTGCTTGAGCCGTTCACGGCGTTTGACATGCTCATCTTTGACGAGCTTTCACGCTCCCGCCGCGCCGCGCTCAAGGGCCTGCCTGTCATTGTTTAACCACCCCGTGAGGGTAAAAGGAGAGATCATTCTCTCCTTTTCTTTTTGATGAGAAGAAGCGCAAGGAGCAGCAGTCCTGCCGCGCATGCCCCGCCGAGGGTCCCGCCGATCACGCCGCCGCAGCCCTTCTTTTCCTCCTTGGGAGGGGGCGCGGGGTCGTCCGTTCCCCCCGAGGGAGGCGCGGGGTCGTCGGGAAGCCTTTGGGCATTGTCGAGAATGTCCTTCACCCTTTCCGTGAGGGCGTCGAGACGGGCCTGCGTCGTGTGCACGTCCTGCATCGCGGCCCTGAGCTCCTCCGTCGCCGCATCGAGAAGGGCGACATCGGCTGCGGAGAGCGTTCCCCTCTCGGCACTTGCGCGGGTGAGGATGGCGTTTGCCTGCGTCTTGTCCGTCAGCTGCTCTGCGGTATAGTCCATCCCCTCGGGAAGGGCATAGAGCACGGCGTCCCCCGCCTCGAGCGAGATGGTAAGAATGCCGTCGGAGGGCACATCGACCCCCTTGAGCGTCCCGTCAACGGGGCTGACCTGCGCGAGCGAGCGGATGCCGTAATTGAGATAGACGGAGGTCTGCATGGATCGCGTGAAGTCGTTGTTGACGAGCATCACATAGTTGCGGCCAGTCTTTTTATCCTTGAGAAGGGAAACGGTGTACTCCGTGTTGTCCATGGAGAGGAGAGGAAAGGCCTCGGGGACAGGGAGCTGGCCGCCGTACTGCTTTCCGTTGAGGTACACCTCGAGACTGTCGAGCCCCGCAAGCGTTTTGCCGAGGCTGTGGATCTCTCTGTTGAGCTTGGAGACGGCCTCGTACGTATTCGGATTGGGGACGCCCTGATCGTTCACGATGGAGCCCTGAAAGCTTTCCCCGCCGCGATTCGTAGGCAAAAACCATGTGAAGTAGGAGAGCTGCTTATAGCCGTAGGCAAGGGAGACCATCGCCTGATAGCGGATCTCTGCGGGCGAGGGCGAACGCTTGGACGGGCCGCCGTTGGATTGGAGGTAGGTCGCCGTCTTTACGCCGTAATCGAGGCCGATCTTGCGCATGGCATCGAGGTTGGAGAAGAAATGCTCTCGGTCCATGTCCGTCCCGAAGCCCGTGTAGGGGTAAAAGTCGTACATGATGTAGTCCTGCGCGACCCCCTCCTTCTCCGTCGCATCCAGCCAAGCGGAGATGTGGTTGCGGTAGGCGGTCTCGTTGTCCGCATAGGCAAACATGGGAAGGAAATTGAGATGGGTATACGCGTCGGGGTCTGTCTTTTTCATCGCCGCATACACCTGCGCATAGCTTGAGGTGAAGTCGACCCTTTCGAAGTTGACGTCGGGCCCCGGCTCATCCCAAAGATAGTAGCCGCCGACGCCCGGGATATTGCGGTATTCCTCGATGAGAGCCACGATCTCCTCCTCGGTCATGTGCAGAAGATTCTGCCCGAAGCGGGTGTCCGCGACGGTGAGGTGCATGCCGTATTTTGCGGCATACTGCGCCGCCTTGAGATTGTCCTCCTTAGAGGTGAGCAGCATGCCCGTGTTCTCGTTGTCGGTGACGTGGGCGAGCCAGTCGATATCGGCGTCCTGAAGGAGCTTGAACTGCTCATCCCACCGTTCATCCCCCTCGCCGCCGTTGAGATAGGTCTTGGTGGGGAGCCAAAAGACGGAGAGCGTGATGTTTTCGTCAAAGTCATATTTCTTTTCGACGACGGAGACGGAAACGGTCTGCTCCGCAAAGCCCTCGCCGCTTGCACGCACCGTCGTGCTGCCGACGCCCTTTGCCGTGATCGTGCCGTCCTGTGAGACGGCAGCGATGCTGCTGTCGTCGCTCGTCCAACTGAGCGTGGGGACCCCCTCCGTAAGGGTGAGGCCGACCCTCTCAGAGCTACCGAGCTTGAGCTCGAGCGCGGTCTTGTTGAGCTTTGCCGCCGAGCGGACGACTCTGCCGAACACGGCCATCTCAGAGAGCTGGACGAGCTTTCCGTCGTTGCCGCCGCCCCCGCCCGAAAGGTTATCCTCCCCCGTGCGCTTTGTCACATACAGGCGCACATAGCTTGCCTTGGGGGAGCCTGCAATGTCCGCGCTGAAGGGCTCGGTGGGCTTTGCGACCCCCTCGAAGCTCTTGACGGTCTCCCATGCATTCTCCTCCCCTGTCGCGGAGACCTGCAGCTGAAAGTCCACAGGGAAGCATTCGCCGTAGTTGTCCGCATGGTCGTTGCGGGGAAAGAGCACGATGCGGGTGAGCTCGTATTCTCCCTGCAGGTCGATTTTTGCCCATGCGGGAGTGCTTGCGTCCTCCGTCTCGTGCGGCATCGTCGTCCAGCCGTTGGGGGGCTGCGCCCCGGGAGTGCCGTCCTGCCGTCCGTCAGAAAGACGGTGCTCCAGCCCTCCCCCTGCGCCTCATAGGTCGAGGAGGCCGTCACGGGCCTGTGGAGCGAGATGTTCGAGGAGCCCGCGGGGCAGTAGGACGCGGCGGCATCCTCCGCGGCAGAGGCCGAGACGGGCTTGATCATAAGCAGGCCGCAAAGGAGCAGGACTCCCGCAAGGGCCGCCGCAAGGATGCAGATACGGTTACGTAGCTTGTTCATTGTTTTCCCTCTTGACTATGAGATTTTTTGCGGATGCAGAGGAGCCCTGTGCAAAGCAGGAGAGCCGCCGCCCCGCCGCCCGCGCCGCCGATGATACCGCCGCAGCCCCTCTTTTCCTCCTCGGGAGGGTCAGAAGGGAGCTCCTCAGGCTCCTCCGCGAGGCACAGAAGCATTCCGTCCCCCGCGTTCAGGGTGACGGAGAGTGCGCCGTCCTGCCCGAGCGGGAGCGTTTCTCTCTCCCCGTCCTCTGCGCGGATATGCTGCACCGAGGAGAGGCCCCTGAGCTTGACCGTCGTTGAAAGCGGAGCGGTGTAGTCGTTGTTGACGAGCATGAGATATTGCTGTCCCGTCTTATCCTCGAGAAGGGAGACGGTGTAATTTTTGCTGTCGGTAGGCTGAAGGACGAAATTTGTCGGAATGCTCTCCTGCCCGCCCCACAGCGTCCCGTTGAGACAGACCTCCACCGCGTCCAGCCCGATGAGCGTTTTGCCGAGGGCGTGGAGCTCGCTGTTGAGCGCGGTGACAAAGGGATAGTACTCGGGATCGGGAACGCCGTCGTCGCCGACGATCGCCCTTGAGAAGGTCTCGCCGTTGCGGTTGGTGGGAAGGAACCATGTGAAATAGGAGAGCTGCTTACAGCCATATGCAAGGGAGAGCATGGCCTCGTAGCGGATCTCTGCGGGAGTCGCGCTTCGGAAGGCGAGCGCACCGCTTGCCTGCAGGACAGAGCTGACCGTCTGCAGGTAGTTGGCCGTCTTTACGTGAAATTCCAGTCCGACCTCCCTGACGGCGGCGAGGTTGGAGAAGTAGATGTCCCGCTCCATTCCTCCCTCCGTTCCCGTAAAGGGATAGAAGTCGAACATGAGATAGTCCTGCGGGAAGCCGCAGTCCTCGCCTGCCTGCAGCCAAGACCTCAGCACCCTGCGGTAGCGTTCCTGTGCCGTCTCGTCGAGGGAGCCGACCGTGCTGCCGTAGGCGTGGATGGGCTGGAAGTTCAGATGGGTGTACCCCGTCGGGTCGGCGAGCTTGATCGCCTCGTGCACGGGGGCATAGGGCATGGGGTCAAAGGGCTCGTCGAGGATGTAATATCCCCCCACGCCCGGGACATTGCGGTATTCGTCGATGATGCTCTGGATCTCTGCCTCGCTCATGGTGCTGAAGGCTGAAAAACGCTCGTCCGCGACGCTCAGCCGCATGCCGTATTTGTAGGCGTAGGCGGCCAGCTTGAGATTGGTCTCCTTGGTGTTCTCCTGACGGGGCGTGGAGCCGATGCTTTGCTGGCGGTCCCTGCCCGTGACGTTGCAGAGGTAGTCGATGTGAGCGTCGGAGAGCAGCTGAAACTGCTCATCCCAGCGCGTATCCCCCTCTCCCCCGTTCATGTACTCCGCGGTGGGAGGCCAAAAGACGGAGATGAGGATATTTTCGTCAAAGCTCCTCTCCTCGGGAATGACGTGGACGGGGATCGTGCAGGAGGCCCCCTCCCGCGCCGCAGTCACCGTCGTGTCGCCGACGCCGACGCCCTTGACGACGCCGCTGTTTGTGACCGTCGCGACCCTCTCATCCGCACTCGTGTAGGTGACGTCCGCGGAGGCGGTGAGAAGCTCCGACTCGCCGAGGGCAAGCTCGAGCGCGGGCTTATTCAGCGAGACCTCCCCTGCGGCCGACGCACAGACAGACGGCACAAGGGCGGGACCGACAAAGAGCAATGCGAAAAGAAGCGGAGCCGCTTGTCGTAATTTCATGCTTTCCTCCGACCGTGGGGCAAAGCAGGACCCGCCGAACGGATCCTGCCTGCCTTACGGATATCAGATCATTTCTCTCTCTTTTTGGAGACGATAAGAACGATGCCTGCGCCGAGAAGAAGGACGAGAAGGCCGATCGCCCAGCCGTAGCCGCCGATCACACTGCCGCAGCCGCTGTTCGATTCACCCGTATCGCCGGGGTTCGTACCGGGATTCTCGCCGGGATTCGTGCCGGGGTTCTCACCGGGGGTGGTGCCGGGATTTTCGCCGGGATTTTCAGAGGCACCGTAGCCGCCGAAGCAGAGCTCAACGACCGAGCCTTGAGAGGTATCCTCCGTCGTGAGGGTCAAAATCGCCGCGCTCAGATTGAAGTCGTCGAGCACATCCTGCGAGATGCTGTAGGGACGGCCCGCAACGGTGAGCGTGAGCCCGCCTGCCGCGGTCGATTTGAGCTCGAGGTTGTGCCGACCCGACGCGCTGTTGTTGCCGTCGGCGGGTGCGGCGGGTCTGTTGTCGCCGCCGGGGAGCCTGCCGCCCTCCGCATTCAAAAGGCCGTAGGAGACATACAGTGCCTGCGTCGAGGTCGTGATCTTGTCGTCGGGATAGTTCGGATAGAGGGTGACAAAGATCGTCTTGCCGCTTGCAGGGTCGTAGAGCCTGAGGGTGAAGCGGGTCGCATTGGCGTTCGTGCCTCTCTCGGAGTAGCCGTCGATCGTCTTGAAATCGAAGCCGAGCTTCAGCCCCTCAGTGAGGTCGTACACCTTGGCCTCGGAGTAACGGGTCTTGCCTGCAAGGGAGACGCCGTTTTCGATCGCGGTCGCGCCGCTGCCGAGCACGACGCCGTTTACAAATTCATCCACATACACGTAGCAGGGATACAGCTTCCCGCCCGCATTGACGAGGAACTGCTGGGAGCCTACCTCATCCTTGAGCGCGGCGGCCTTAATGGTGAGCTTGCCATCCGCGAAGGTGTAGCTGTCTGCAGAGATCGCCTCGCCGTTCTGCATGACGGCGGTCACGGAGCTGACGCCGAGGTCAAAGGTCACATCCTTGAGGTCGCCTTTTGCCGCGAAGACAAAGCTGCCCTTGCCCATGTCGCTGTTGGAGTATGCCATTCTGAAGGCGGTGCCCGTCTTTCTCTCGTTGTCGTAGATGAAGATGCGCCCATCCTTCACGAAGGTCTTGGCAGAGAAGTAATCCGCCTTGATCGTGAGGGTGCCCTTGCTGCCGTCATAGGCGAACTGCGTCGAGGGGAGCTCGTTGCCGCTCTCATCGGTCAGGGTGAGCTTGCCGCTCGTGTTGACGATGCTGAGGGTGAAGTCCTGCGCCTTGCCGAGGTCCATCTTATATGCGCTGTCGGCCTGCGGTGCGGTGATCGCGACGGCGTTGACATGGGTGTTGCAGGTGAAGTCGAAGTCGGTCGTGTTGTTGAAGAAGAGGCCGACGTATGCCTTTCCGCTCGGGAAATCCTTCTGCGATCTCGTCAAAACGGCGTCGATCTGCTGGCCGTTGACCTTGATATAGCCCTCTGAAGCGTTCTCCGCGCCGAGCTTGATCTCGACGACGTTGTTCTTCATGTTGGTGTTCTGCTCAAATTCGGGAACAGCGGAGCCGTTTGCAAAGGTGCCCTGCATGCCCATCATGTTGTGTCTGTCGAGGCCGAACATGATGAAGGAGACGATGTTGCCCATCGCAACGCCCGTATCGTTGGAGAAGGTCTCGGAGATCTTGGGGCTGGACATGAGCGAGATGAGCAGCCAGTCCACTCTGGGATCCAGCGTGCCGTATTCGATAAAGATGGGCTCGGAGACGTCGACAGGCTTCTCGTAGAAGATACGGGAGCTGAGGGTCTCGGGGTTGTGCTTTTTGATCGTCGCGCTTGCGTAGAATTCATCGATATGCAGAGTGTTGTCGATATAGTCGATCCCGCTACGGAAGCGGATGCCCTCCTCTGTGATCTGCCCGTCGATAAAGACGGAGCTGCGGACGGTGTGGGGACCCAGCGCGATGGTGACCGTCGATGTGGTGTGGCCGCTGAAGAAGATCTTGTCGACGCCCGATTGCGTGATCGTGATCGTGTATTTGTCGTCTGCGGAGGCAACCTTTGCGACCGTGAAATCCGTCCCTGCGGTGAGCGTACCGCCCGTTTTCCCTACCGCATAGGAGATCGCGATGCCGTTGAGCGGGTCCTCGCTGCCGCTGTAGGTGAATTCGTAGCTGAAGGACGCCTTTTCGGTGAGCGTCTTATCGAGCTCGGTAAACTGAGGTGCGTCCTCGAAGCGGATGTTCGTGGAGACGACCGCATAGCCGTACTCCGTCTCCCCCTTCGAAACGTGGAAGGTGAAGTAGGTGGAGGCCTTGAGGTCCTCCTTGGCAATGGCGTTCAGCTTCGCCTCGGGGATGCTGACTGTCGCAGACTTATTGTCCTTGACCTCGACGGTGACGGACTCCGCGGGAAGTGCCTTGCCGTTGACCTTTGCAACGACCTGATACCCGCTGTCGAATACATCCTCGGGAGAGGAGATGTCGAGGCTGAGGTCCTTGCCGAATGCGCCGTACTGGTAGGTGGCCGTCTTATCCATCGTCGCGTTTGCGGACGTGATGCTGCCGACGTCGGACAGGGCAAACTCATGGGTTGGATTGCTGCCGATGTTGTAGTTGATCACGACATAGCAGCCCTGCGGGAACATCGTGGAGACGAGCTCCTTCGAGGTGCCGCCCCCTCTCGTCCACGGCTGGGTGATATTTGTTTCGTTGTCCTCGTTCGTGAGCTCGACGCCGCCGATCTTCACATAGGAAGGGTCATTTTTTGCCGTGCCCTCCCCGATGTGGATCTCCACGGGGATCATGCCGTCGAGGAAGTTCTCCTTCTCCGTACCGTGGAGCCCGCCGAGGGTGCCGCCCGTCGTGAACTCGCGGTTGTCCTGAAGGATCATGTGATTGTTCGTTCCGTCAAAGCACAGGGAGTGCCACGGGAAGGTCTCCTTGCTCGAGGCGACCTGCTCGCCGCCCTGATTCTCCATCAGGATCCATGAGTAGCCTACGCCTGCATTGCCGTTGCGGAGAGAGAAGCCGCTCCACTCCTTGCCGTCCGACTGGTACATGTAGAAAATGCCCGTTTTGCCGGGAAGGCTGAGGATGTCGACCTCACTGCGGATAGAGACCGCGTCCGTGCAGACCGTGACCTCCCCCTCCCGTGAGCCGCCCGTCCAGCCGTTCGCTGCGGCTGCGTCCGCATGCACCGCGCCCATGACGGCAAAGCCCGTCGCCGCGGCGCCGAGACAGCATGCCGCAAGCAGCGATGTGCATACATACCTGAACTTCTTTGTCAATTTCATAAGGTTATTTCCTCCTTGATTTTCTTGAATGATCCCCCGTGCTCAATAGGCGAGACGGTAGGCATAGTTGAGGCGGCCAACGGGAGCGCAGTCCCCGCCGCAGTAGAAGGCCTCGATGTCGCCGAAGCCGTACACCCCGACGCCGTCGTTTTCCTTTGTCCTTTTCACGCCGAAAATGTTGTCGCACGCCTTGACGCCGATCTCATCCCTCGAGGTGACGCCGAGCGCGGAGAGCGGGATGGAATAGGCGATGAAGTTATCCATCACGGCATATTCCGCACGCGTCTTGAGCTCCGTGGCGACGATGTGCCCCTCCTCGTCCTCGGAGAGCAGCTCGATCGTGGTCGTGCTGCCGTCGGGGCGGCGGTTTATCACAAAGTTGTACCCCTGATAGCCGCGCTTGCCCGTCGAAATGTACACATTCATCCAGCCCTCGTCCCCCTCTGTATGCGGAGTGATGCTCGCCTTGGTACTGACAAGGATGTAGAGGTTCTCGTCGTCGTTTGCAAGCTTGAGGTAGTCGATGTCGTTGCGGGCGGAGTCGTCGGTGTAGCGGTAAACCTTGCCGACGCTGTTATGGTCGCGGACGGAGAGGTCGCCACCGAGGGCGATGTACTTTGCCTTCACCGCCTCCCATGCGGTAAGATTTGTGATCGTGAGGGTGTTTTTTTGCCACATCGCGGCGTCTGATTTCCGCAGTGAGAGCTTTGCCTTGAATTTTGCCGCATTGGCCGCGAGGAGCATGTAATAGTTGTCGGAGTATCCCCCCTTGTCGCGCATCATCTCCGTATCGCGGGAGAAGGCGCGGGAGAAGGTGTCCACAAACACGGCGCGGCCCAAGCCCTGATCGAGCTTCTGGGCGGTCCATTCGTTCCAGCCCGTCACGTTGATGCACCAAGGCTCCGCGTCCCCCGTCGCGTTGAGGGCGTTCTGCCACTGCTCGCTGAAGTTGAGACCGTAGTTGGCGTCCTCGAGATCCGCACTCTGCGAGGAGTAGCGGTCGTCCCCGATCGCGCCCCG
Source organism: uncultured Clostridia bacterium (assembly GCA_947627515.1). GTDB lineage: Bacteria > Bacillota > Clostridia > Christensenellales > Borkfalkiaceae > Gallimonas. The sequence goes on along the minus strand of CANQWI010000001.1, from coordinate 24,619 downwards.
TCCGCGGTAGGGATAGGTGCCGTTGGTGAGTGCCGAGACGAACGCCTCGGACGACCATGACCCATTGAGATGCTGTGCGACGGAGACGTTCATGAACCCGCCGTAATTTCTCTGCGGAAGGCTGTAATCCATCCACGGGAAGCCGTCGTCAAAGCTTTCCGGATTGGTCGGCCAGACGACATTGCGGTGCCAAAAGGCGTCGTAGGCGGCCTTGTCGACAAATTCCTCGCGGTTTGCCTTGTAGCTCACGAGGAGCGGCTTGCCCGAGGGGTTGTGCTCCCTGTCCGCGGTAAACCAGCAGGACTTGTATTTGAAATTATCCTTTGCGTAGTAATTCTCATACACCCATTCGATGACGCTCGCACGCCTTCTGTCGGGGGAGAGATCCTTCCCGCCCGTGTAGGGATTGCAGACGACGGGGACGATCTTAGGGCAGTCGATGCCCTTTGCCTGCAGCGCAAGGATGCAGTCGAGAAGGGCATATGTCGCCTCGGGGTAGATGTTCCCGGGCTCGGGGTCGCCGTAATTGGCGTTGGTGTAGTCGAGATACAGAAAGTCGATGCCCGCGTAGGTCAGAAGCTCAAGATGCTTTTGAATGACCCACGGGTCGGTGGAGGCATAGTAGCCGTAGAGGGGCTCCTCAAAGTAGTGGAAGGCACCCATGGGAGAGATGTCCTTGTCGTACGCCTCCTGCCCCTTGACCGCCCAAAAGGGCCCCGCCTTGCTGTCTGTGCCGTATTCCTCGAGAAGCTTGGAGATGTCGTAGAGGCCGTTCCCCTCCTTTTGCCAAAGGAAATAGAAGATGCCGACGTATTTCCCCTCCCTGTTGCCCGCATTGGGGGTGCGGTCCCGCATGTAGAGGTCGCGGCCGCTGAGTTGGGAGACGGTAAAGGCCTGATCTCCGAGGGCGAGGAGCGAGCGGGTGTAATCGCCGTCATAGGGATCGGCGTGCTCGTCGCCATAGACATATTCCTCGGGCGAAACGACGTCGGGGGGATCCTGCGGGGGCTGAGTATTCCCGCCGCCCGTATGACCGCCCGAACCGCCTGTACCGCCTGTACCGCCCGTGCCGCCGAGGCTGCAGCCCGCGGCTGTAAGCAGCATAAGTGAGCTCATCATGATCGCTATTTTTCTTTTCAATCGCATAGTCCCTCACCTCGCGGTGTAGCTGTAGTTGATCCTGCCGATGGGAGCGCAGTCGCCGTTGGTGTAGAGGTCGGTGATGTCAAGGTCCTTTTGCAGATTGTCGGTGACCTTGAACTGAAGGGTAAAGCCTCCGCTTGCGCCGACAAGGCTCTTTGGTACGGTGACAAACATGTATCTGCCGCGCACAGTCACCTGCGCGTCGCCGATGCGGGTGAAGGAGCTGCCCTGAATTTTGTCCACGGAGGCGGTAGTGCCGTCGACCGTGCGGTTAATGACATACTGCAGGCCGTTGAAGCCGCCCGTCTGCCCCTCGACGCCCAGCCAAAGGTTCATGAAGCGGGTGTCCCCCTCCTCTCGTGCCGTGATGTCGTTCTCTGTCGTGATGAGGAAGCAGATGTCCTTTTCCGTCGTGGCGACACGCACCTCGCGGATGTCGTTGCGGCCCGTGGTGTTGGTGTAGAAGTTGCCGCCCGCGCCCATGTGCGCACGGGGCTCCGTCTCCCTGACAAGGTCCGCATAGGCGGGCATGCTCTGCCAGCTTTCCGGTCTCGTAAGGTCCAGCGCGGTGTCCGCAAAGGAGGCCACGGGCTCTCCCAGCGTCTTGTAAGCACGGATGTTTTTGACGAGCTGAAGGAAGCAGTTGTCGAGATACCCTCCCGCCATCATCTCGATGTCACGGGAGAATTCGGTGTTGAAGGTGTCGATATAGTGCCCGTAGCGGTCGCCCAAAACGGGGTCGTCGGGCTGACGCTGGGCGATCCACTCGTTCCAGCCCGTCACAAACACGAGGTTGATGTTGCCGTTTTCGTAGACATTCTCCCACTGCTCCTCGAAGTTGATGTTGGAGAGCGCGAGAGCCTCGTCGTTGCGGCCCGTCTTGTGCGAATATCCCCTGCCCCAGTTGCTGTTGTAATAGTAGTCGAGCCGTTCCTCGCCGCCGAGCCTTGCGAGCGTGTCGGAGGAGAGCGTACCGCGGACGGACGGGGAGCAGATGCCCGAGAGGGAGAAGTCCCTTCCGCTCGCGTCCCCCACATGCTGGGTGACGGAGACGCTCATGATCTTTAAATCATGGTCAAAGTCGTAGTATTCCTCCTGCGGCCATTTCCATGAGATCCACGGGAAGCCGTCCTCCTTGATGGAGGCATTCGGCCACTGGGAGTGCTTGAAATAGAAGCGGTCCATGATCGTGTCGTCCGTCGCGGGCGACCGGCCGATGATCCACGGTTTTTCCCCACCGCCCGTGAACCAAATGCTGTCGTAGGTATCGCGGCGGTAGAAGTCGTTGTAGATGGACTTGATGCGCCCCGGGGAGTCCGAATTTGTCATGAACATCGCCTTGGGGACCCTGTAGCCGAGCTTTTGGTACTCGAGAAGGACATTGAGCACCGTCCTTGCGGCAGCGGAGTAGTGGTCGTTGTTGGTGGTGTCGAAGCAGATGAAGTCGAGCCCCGCGTTGATGAAGAGCTCCACGTGCTTGCGCACCACCCATTCATCCTCCACCTGATAGTAGCCGTACATGGGCTCACCCCACCAAGTGAATTTGGGATTGCCGAAGCCCACCTGACTTGTCAGCGTCTCCTCACCCCTGCCCGCGTCGATGTATTTCTGAACGGTGTTATCAACGTCTGCCTGACTCAGCCAAAGGAAATAGAAGATCCCGACATATCTGTCGTTGTACCCCTCCGATGCGGAAAAGGTGCGGCCGTAATCGTCCGTTGCGGCGGTGCGCAGAAAGCCCGAGGAGAGGTCGTTCATCTGAAGCTCCTCCGCCGCGCCTCCACCGTTCTGCGAGCCGCTGCCCTGCGAGCCTGTGCCGCAGCCGACGGCCGCCGCAAGCATGAGCGCACTCAAGCCGAGACAAAGTAATTTTTTCATGCAGCCTCCGTCAGGTCACGTTGAACGGATTGTTCTTGAGCCCGCCCGTCACCTCGGAGACCTTGGCGGGGTCGGTGTAGATGAGCTGATATTGGTCCGCATAGCTTGCAAAACCCGATTTGATGAATCCGAGCATCTGCCCTCCGAGCGTCCATTCGCGGCTTGAGCCCTTGAGATAATCGGAAAGCAGCTTGCCCACGCTGTCACGGAGGTAGTTGTTGGTGAGCTGGCCGCTCGCGTCGGTGACTCTGCAGGTGGACATGCCGCTGCCCATTGCAAAGATATTGTAGGGGCTGAAGCCGATGTCTCCCTTTACCTTGGCGGCGACGGCCGTGAAGTCGACTCTCTCGTCGATGACCACGCCCTTGACGAGCTGGTGCATCATCTGAGGGGCGTCCTGTGCGATGTATTCGGCCGTGACATGCTCCTGTCCGAGCGGGGAGGTGAGCCAGCGGAGGAAGTCGACGGCGATCTCGTCGGTCGCTGTCGAGCCCGAGGAAAGGACGCCGTAGCTCTCGAGCGGGCCGCCCGCGGGACGGACGTTATCCGCAACGCCTTCTAATTCAGAGGGCATGGCGGGAAGAAGGAACCAGCCGAGATTTTCGTCGATCCACTGCGCAGAGGGATAGACGGTACCGCTCGACGTGTCCGATTTATGCGCGTCGCGGAAGGTCCTGACGTAGCCGAGCGTTTCGAAATAGAAGAGCCGCATGTCCTCATTGCCGTAGTAGCTACCCTTGCTGTAGCGGAGCGTCGTGCGGTTGAAGTTGTTGAAGCAGTCATTGTAGGCGTCCGTCGATTTCGCATACTGCATGAGATCGTAGAGGTTCTCCATCATCTCGCCGTAGCGGTCGGATTCGGGCCCGAACTCGGTGCTGTGGTTGAAGTAGGCGTCGACGATGCGGTTGAGATTGTAGGAATATCTGTCCTCATAGTCGATCATCGGATCGTCCGCGTTGTACTGCCAGGCAGAGTCGATGCTGTTGATGTAGCTGTAGTCCCCGTCCTGCGAGTGCACCTCCTCGGTGAAGTCGCGGAAGTACTGGTCGAGATACATGTTGACCATCGTCGTGACGAGGTTAAAGTTGGTCTGCCCGCAGGAGCTCTCGTTTCTCGAGATGGCGAGCGGGAAATTGCTCACGGTCTCATTGGGATTTGAGGGATCGGGCGCGTATTTCCAGTGCTCGCTTGCCTTTTTGAGCGCACCAAGCATCCAGTCCCAATCAAAATCGGGGCTGTCCGTATCGATGGTCCCCGTCTCGTCGACGAGCGGGTCGCCCGCCATGACCTCCTTCATCGCCTTCTTGTTGTAGAACATGCAGGCATAGTTGGAGGAATAGCTGACGCCGGGGGTCGTCACGGTGCCGCCCGCGCGGATGGGACGGTAGGCGTCCGACTCAAGGGAATCCCGCCATGTGTCGTAGTCGGGATTGTAGGGATTTGCCTCGTCGAGGTAACCGTCGAGGTCGACGAGCTTGTTCGTCCCGTGGTATTCGGGAAGGGTGGCGACGGAGCCGATGGTGGGATTTCTCACCGCCCCCGTCGAGACGAGGTTGCGCAGAGTCCGCTGAAGGCTGTCGGGGTCGTCGGTGTTGTGGAGCTGGACGTCGATATTGTTGCCGAGATCGAACTGATAGTCCTCATACGCCTGCACCGTCGCCTCAAGAGCCTGCCGCTCGATGATGTTGATGGCCGTGTACATGTCGATGGTCGCGGTGATGGGAGTGTTGTGGCCGCCTTGATTGCCGCCGTTCCCGGTACCGCCACCGTTGCCGCCGCCCGAGGTGTTGCCGCCGTTCCCGTTGCCGCCGCAGGCAGCGGTGAAGCAGAAGCACGCGCTCAGAGCGAGACCGGAAATAAGCATCAGGGTCCTCTTTTTCATTTTCTTGTTTTCCTCCTGAATTTTCGATTTTATCGATTTCCCCGATATGGGGAAAGCTTTTAAGATGCTTGGCTTCTCTTGTGAGAGAAGCCAAAAGGGATATCCCTTTTTTCGGGCCTCGGTCTTTGACGGCGTTACATCTTGAGCCCGCTCGCGAAATCGCCCGAGACGAAGAATTTGATGCTGATCGCGGTGGAGATGATGAGCGGGATGCCCGCGACGAGATACATTGCGTACTGCACCCCCTGCGAGAGCCCCGCGAGTGCCTGACGGAGGTAGGGCATGATGGTGCCCTTGGCGGGGTCGTTCGAGAAGATGAGCTGCGGCCAGAGGTAATCGTTGTAGATGGCCGCGAAGATGCCGATGCCCTGCACCATCATGATGGGGAAGGAGAGCGGGAGGCACACATAGATGAAGAGTGCGAACTTATTGGCTCCGTCGAGACGTGCCGCCTCATACAAAGAGACGGGATGCTGCTGCATGAAGACGCGGAGCATGAATACCGTCGCGATCTGATTCCCCGCGAGATAGGGCAAAATGACGCCCCAGTAGCTGCCCGTGATGTGCAGGTTGTACGCCACGATGTAGGTGGGCGACAAAAGCACGACGTTGGGCACGAGCATGGGCAGGATGAAGAGCGCGAACAGGAGCTTTTTCCCCTTGAATCTGTACCATTGGAAGAGGAAGGCGATGTAGCAGCTCCCGAGCATGACCGCGACGGTGACGCCGAGGTCCATGAGCAGGGTCCAGAGCAGCGGCGAGGAGAGCACCCGAAACGCCGAGGCATAGTTGGAGAAGGCCCAGCCCGAGATCGGGAAGGTCCAGATGGGATAGGCGTTGATGTCCTGCGTGAACTTCAGCGACATGATGATCGTGACGAACACGGGCAGCATGCACAAAAAGAGCGTCAGGACGAGGAAGATCGTGATAATTGTCTGTACAATGACGCCGTCTGTGCCGAGGATGCGGATATGTAAGCCGGTTTTGTATTTTGCCATATGCGTCACCTCACTCGATCTGCTCTTTCTGCGAGCGGAAGTTGATCACCGTGACAACGGCGAGGAAGAGGAAGAGGAATACGCCCATGACGCCTGCGACGTTGTAATTCCCCGCCATGATCTCGCTGTACATCATGAGTGCGGGCGTCCGCAGGGTGTCTCCCGACCCCGTGCCGTAGAGAATGTACAGCGTCCCGTAGTTCTGCACGGATGCGATAAAGGTCGTGATGAGCACATATTTTATCTGTGAAACGATGAGCGGGATGTCGATCGCGAACAGCCTTGTGATCCAAGGGCAGCCGTCGAGCTTGGCCGCCTCGAAGATGGAGGTATTGATCCCTCCGAGGGCTCCGAAGAAGATGAGGTAGCTCCCCACCCACGGGAACCCGAAGCAGATGATCGTGAGCACCCTGACGGCATAGGACGGGTTGTAGATCCAGTTGAGGCCCGTAAAGGTCGGCGCGAACAGCTTGATAAAGGCATTGACGAGGCTGTTCGTCGAGGAGTCGAAGATGCCCTGCTGCCAGACGAGGGTCGCCGCGACGCCCGGCAGGATGCCCGGCAGGAAGAGAAGGATCCTGATCCAAAGGGAGAATCTCTTCAGCTTGCAGAGGATGAGAAGCTCGGCGATGATAAAGGGCGGGATGAGCGCCTTGGCAAGGTCGGCGAGAAGGAACAGGAGCATCGTCCCCGCGCTCGACCAAAAGTCACTGCTCCTGACGACCATGGAGAAGTATTTGAAGCCCTCGAACACCGCCTTTTGCCCCGGGACATAGTCCATGAACGAGATGGAGAAGCCGAGCACAATGGGCACGTAATAGAAGGTGATAAGTAGCAGGAAGGGAATGAGCAAGGCAAGATAGATGGCCCGATCCCTCCAAATGGCCTTGAGCGTGGAGAGAGTGCCCTTTTTGAGCTTCTCCCGCAGCTTTTCGGAAATGCAGAGGAAGAGAATAACCGCGGCGGCCAAAAACAGGAGCGCAAGAGCGAGGAACACCCACTCGAGGATCGCAAACATGGCGGCCGAGCGGGCATGCTCGACGGTATAGAAGGTAATGACGGGATGCGTGACGTCGGTGGTGTCACGGAGCATGAAGCAGTCGTCATTCCAAAGGATGAAGTTGGCGTTGTTTCCCGCCGCCATGGAGAGGGTGACTCCCCGCCGCACCGTCTCGATGTACGCCACGCCGCCGTCCCTGATCTTTGCGAGGAAGTTCTCCCCCGTCGAGAAGATGTAGAAGGAGCCTGAATTTTCGATGGGCGCGATGTCGAGGCCAAGGCCTCCGTCATAGACCGTCTCTTTGTTCTCCGCGTCATAGACGACGAGCCGTCCGCTCTCGGTGACCATGGAGATCCCCTCCTCCCCCGACGAGAGGGCGAGGATGCTTTCGTCGAATTTGAGAAGCTCCTCCCCCTTCTCCGTAAAGAGACGGGTGCCCATGCTGTAGTAGAATTTTCCGTTGAAAAGGGTCATTCCACCGAGGAGGAAGGAGCTCGGATTGCGGACGCGGGAGACCTTTTCTCCCTCGATGCGGAAGAGATAGTTGCGGTCCTTCCCGTCGTTGCAGCGGGCGCGGAGGTACACGCCCCCGTTTGCCGCAAGAAGCTGCGTTTCGGAGACGCCGCCCGAGATCGTGTAATCGAGCCGCGTCAGGGTGAAGTCCTCGAATTTTTGCTCCTCCGCGATCGGAACGATTTCCGAAATAGACTCCGCAGGAGCCTCTGCGGGAGCCTCTGAAACAGGCTCTGCGAGGGGCGCGCTTTCGTCGGTAGTCTCCGCGGGAGCGGCCTCCGTCTCTTCAACGGGGAGCTCCTCGGAGAGCGGCTCCGCTGCGGAAGGGGCGGCACTCTCCTGCGGCGCACAGAAGGCGAGGGCGTCCTCCTCACGGAAGGAGACGACGCTCCCGTCCGCATAGGCGACATACACTCTCCCGCCGTCCGACAGAATGTCACGGACCGCACAGTCGCGCAATGCCCCGACGTCCCAGAGCAGCCCTCCGTCCGAGAAGGCAAAGATACCGCCGTTCTGTGTCCCTGCGATGCGGTTTCCCTCTGCGTCCACCGTCATTTTGACGACGCTGCGGTCGGTGACGTCAAAGCCGAGGTCAGACGCCCCGTTCGACAGCACGGCAGAGACCGCGAATACGACTACGGAGGCGAGGAACAGGACGGCCATCGCCACGGCCCCGATGAGAAATTTGATTCCTTTTTTGGTCAGCTGCATCTTTTTCCCGCCAATTCTGAAATAATTATGTGATAAAAGTTCATTTTTTTCATTAAAAAGCTTCAATTTTTTTCAGAAAAAGTTATTTTCACACATGTAGCATAACATTTTTCCTGAAAAATGTCAATATATGTTCGTAATCTTGCAAAACGAGCATGTATGGAATGCAAAATGACTATAAATGTGCGAAAATGTGCACGAACGAACAAATTGTCACAAAAGTATAGCGCGGTGACCCCTCCTTGGGCGACGCTCATACAGTGGTATGGGAGGTGCGGATGAAAATTTCACTCTGCATGATCGTGCGGGACGAGGAGCGGACGCTCCCCCGCTGTCTCGAGAGCGCAAAGGGGCTGTATGATGAGCTCATCATCGTCGATACGGGCTCCGCGGACAACACCAAGAACATCGCGAGGGAATATACCGACAAGATCTTCGACCTCGTCTGGCGGGAGGACTTTGCATATGCGCGGAATGCGGCCCTTTCTTATGCCACGGGAGAGTATCTCCTTTGGCTGGACGCGGACGACGTCGTGGAGGCGGTCGATAGAGACACACTTCTTGCCCTTCTCGAGCGGGAGCGGCCCGACATGCTCTTTTGCCCATATGCGGCGGGCGATCTCGTCTATGAGCGGGAGCGGTTTTTGAGGAGAGAGCAAAATTTTCGGTTTGTCGGGCGGGTGCATGAGGCGGTTCCCCCGCGCGGGAAAATTCTGCACTACCCCATGACGGTGCGGCATCTTTCGAGTGAAAAGGCGCGGGGCCGACGCAACCTCGACATCTATTTGCGCTGGGCCGCAGAGGAACCCCTCTCCCCGCGCGACCTCTTTTATTACGGGCGGGAGCTCTACTACCACAGGCTGTATGCGGAGGCAGAGACGGTTTTAAATAAAATGCTCTCGTCGGACGGGTGGTATGTCAACAAGATCGCCGCGTGCGAGGTCCTCTCCCGCTGCTATGAGGAATGCGGGGAGGATGAAAAAGCTCTTTCTGCGCTCCTTCACAGCCTGACCCTCGGCGAGCCGCGGGCGTATGTGCTGTGCGGGATCGGACGGCTGTTTTTCAAGGCGAACAGACTGCGCGAGGCGGCCTTTTGGTATGAGACCGCCCTCACCTGCCGCGACCACACTAAGGAGGGTGACTTTGAGGAGCCCGCGTGCAGGTCGCTCGTACCCATGCTGCAGCTTGTCGTCTGCTGCTGGCGGTGCGGAGAGCGGGAAAAGGCGTTTTACTGGCACAAAAAAACGGAGGCGATCGCCCCCGCACATCCGTCGGTCCTCTATAATAAACAGTTTTTTAAAGCGTAAATGCTCTGCCCCGTCCGCGGCCCTTCTTTATGCCTCAGCAAAAAAGCAGGCATAGGGTCACGGACATGGGTGGGGCATTTTGCGTCACGATGGGTTTCAAATCACTCCCACTCGATGGTTGCGGGAGGCTTGGAGGTGATGTCGTAGACGACGCGGTTGGCGTGCCTGACCTCCCCCGTGATGCGGACGGACACCCGCTCGAGCACCTCATAGGGGATGCGGGCCCAGTCGGCCGTCATGGCGTCCACGCTCGTGACCGCACGGAGCGCAATGACGTTTTCGTACGTCCTCGCGTCCCCCTGCACGCCCACCGTCTTGCTGTCCGTGAGCACGGCAAAGTACTGCCAGACGTCCTTTTCAAGACCCGCCCGCATGAGCTCCTCCGTAAAAATCGCATCTGCCTCGCGGACGATCTCAAGCTTTTCCTCGGTGACCTCGCCCATAATGCGGATGGCGAGCGCGGGCCCCGGGCAGGGCTGACGCCACACGATCCTCTCCTCGAGGCCGAGCTCCGTCCCCACCCTTCTCACCTCGTCCTTAAAGAGGTCCCTGAGCGGCTCGACGAGCTCTTTAAAATCAATGACGTCGGGCAGGCCGCCCACGTTGTGGTGAGATTTAATGACGGCACTCTTGCCCCTTCCGCTCTCAACGACGTCGGGGTAAATGGTCCCCTGCACGAGATAATCGACGCTTCCGATTGCCCTTGCCTGCCGCTCAAACACCTCGATAAACAGCCTGCCGATGATCCTGCGCTTCTCCTCGGGGTCGGTGACGCCGCGGAGGGCGTTGAGAAAGAGCTCCCTCGCGTCCACCCTGATGAGGTTCATGTGCAGCTCGTCACGGAACACCCGCATGACCTCCTCGGGCTCCCCTTTCCTGTGCAGGCCGTGGTCGACGAAGACGCAGGTCAGCCTCTCCCCGATCGCCCTGTGGACAAGCGCGGCGGCGACTGCGGAATCCACCCCGCCCGACATCGCCGAGAGCACCCTGCCCGTCCCAAGCCTTTCCTTAAGAGAAAGTACGCTCTCCTCGACAAAGCCGTGCATCGTCCAGTCCCCTCTCGCGCCGCAGATGCGGAGGAAGTTTTTCAGCACCTGCCCGCCGTATTCGGTGTGGACGACCTCGGGATGAAACTGCACGCCGTAGATGCTTTTCTCCTCGTCCCCGTAAGCAGCCACGGGACAGCCGTCGGTGGAGGCAAGCGCGGTAAAGCCGTCGGGGAGCGTTCTGATGCGGTCGGTGTGGCTCATCCAGCAGACGCTCTTTTTCGGAATGCCGTCAAAAAGCGGGCTCTCCGCGTGGACGGTGAGTTGCGTTTTGCCGAATTCCGACCGCTCCGCACGGCCGACCTCGCCCCCGAGCAGGACGGTGATGAGCTGGCAGCCGTAGCAGATGCCGAGCACGGGAATACCGAGCGCAAGGACGTCTTTCGCAAGATAAGGTGCATTTTTTTCGTAAACGCTACTGGGCCCGCCCGTCAGAATGATGCCGATGGGGTCGAGCCGCTTGATTTCCTCGACGGACAGCTCCGACGGCCTGAGCTCCGAGTAGACATTGAGCTCGCGGACACGCCTTGCGATGAGCTGATTGTACTGCCCGCCGAAGTCGAGCACGAGAATTTTCTGATGGCGCATAGCTCCTCCGTTTGAAAAACGCCCGAAAAGGGCGTTTGATCATGTATCTGTCCTGACAGTGTAGTTGGGTGCTTCCTTGGAAATGGCGATGTCGTGCGGATGGCTCTCCGTGAGGCCCGCGTTGGTGATGCGGATAAACTCCGCCTCCGTCCTGAGCTCCTCGATCGTGCGCTTTCCGCAGTAGCCCATGCCCGAGCGCAGGCCGCCCGTGAGCTGGAAAATGATCTCCGAGACGCTTCCGCGGTAGGGAACACGCCCTTCGACGCCCTCGGGGACAAGCTTTTTTGCACCGTTTTGAAAATATCTGTCGCTCGCACCTGCCGCCATGGCCGCAAGAGAGCCCATGCCGCGGTACACCTTAAAGCTTCTGCCCTGATAGAGCTCGATCTCCCCCGGGCTCTCCATCGTGCCCGCAAGCAGCGAGCCGATCATGACCGCGCTCCCGCCTGCAGCGATGGCCTTGACGATGTCCCCCGAGTACTTGATGCCGCCGTCCGCAATCACCCGCTTGCCGAGCTTGTCGGCCTCCTCCGCGCAGTCCATGACCGCTGTAAGCTGGGGCACACCGATCCCCGCGACCACCCGCGTCGTGCAAATGGACCCGGGCCCGATGCCGACCTTGACAACGTCCGCACCCGCGTCGATGAGTGCCCGCGTGGCCTCTGCCGTGGCGACATTGCCCGCGATAAGGGGCAGATAGGAGTACTTTTTCTTGATCTCCTCGACCCTTTTGAGGACGAGTGCGGAATGCCCGTGCGCCGTGTCGATCGCGATGATGTCGACCTTGGCCTCCACCAAAGCCGCCACACGGTCCATCGTGTCCGCAGCTGTTCCGACCGCCGCCCCCACGAGCAGACGCCCGTTCCTGTCACGCGCGGAATTGGGATATCGGATGGCCTTCTCGATGTCCTTAATGGTGATAAGGCCCTTTAAATACCCCGCCTCGTCGACGAGAGGGAGCTTTTCGATGCGGTGACGGCCGAGCAGCCTCTGCGCCTCCTCGAGGGTGGTCCCCACGGGCGCGGTGACGAGGTTTTCCTTCGTCATGACGTTCTCGATGGGCTGGTCGTAGTTTGTCTCAAAGCGCAGGTCGCGGTTGGTCAGAATGCCGACGAGCTTGCCCTTTTTCGTAATGGGCACCCCGCTGATCTTGTACCGCTCCATGAGTGCGACCGCGTCCCTGACGAGGGCGGTGGGCTCTAAAAAGAACGGGTCCGTGATCACCCCGTGCTCCGACCGCTTGACCTTGTCGACCTCCTTCGCCTGATCCTCGACGGTCATGTTCTTGTGCAGGATCCCCATGCCGCCCTCTCGCGCCATTGCGATCGCAAGACGGGACTCCGTCACCGTATCCATTGCGGCAGAGAGAATGGGGATGTTCAGCGTCACCCCCTCGCAGAGCTTGGTGCAAAGCTCCGCCTCCGACGGCAGCACCGCGGACGCCTGCGGGATGAGCAGTACGTCGTCAAACGTGAGTCCTTCCTTGATGATCCTACGCATTTGTCCCCTCCAATGCCTCCATCAAACGGAGATAGCTGTCGTTTTTTTCAAAATGCTCCGCTTCGAGCCGTTCTCTCATGCGCGAGAGAAAGTCCGCGTCCCCTCTCGCCTCGGCGGCAAGCGCGATCACGGGATTTCCCGCGGGGAAATGCTCCCCGTCCATCACGCCGAGGGCAAATTCCAGCACGGCGTCCTTCTCCGCGTCGCTCTTTGCAAGCCTGTATTTCACCCTGGCCGCACAGCCCGCGAGATAGTCATAATAGCTGTATGCGGGCAGCTCGTCGTCCTCGACCTCCTCGTCCTTAGGCGCACCCGCCGCGCAGTAGTCGGCAAAATGCGCGTCCGCGTAGAGCAGCTCCCACCGCTTCAGGGCGGTCTCGTCGTCGCCGTGCTTTTCCGCGATGAGAAAGGCCCTCGTCAGACAGTCAAGGTCGCCGCTTTTTTCATATTCACGGTATGCAAAGGTCCCCGACGCGCTCTCCATGCCCATCGAGGCCGTGAAATTCATCATCGCCCGCGGTGCCGTATAGCACACGATCACCATCACCAGCACGACGAGACAGATCGCCGAAAAAAGAGTGATGAGCGCGGTCTTGAGGATAAGCCTCTTCATGCCCTCCTCCGTATTCTGTAATTTTATTTATTTTAGCATACACGCAAAAAAATTGCAACTACATCGCCCCAAAAAGTCATGAACTTTCCCCTTTTTTCATAGGAATATAGCATGAAAAAACGAATTCTTCCCATCCTGCTTCTCTTGACCCTCGCGCTCGGCGGGTGCGGCGGGTCGTATGACTACTCCGCGCACATCTCTGAGCTCCGCTCGGATATCTTTCAGGCCGAGACCGAGGAGTTTTCCCTCACACTCACCTGCGTCTCCCGCGAGTACCCCTTTGCCGCGGACGGCATCGCCTGCCCGAGAACGGACGTCGTGGAAATTTCCCTCGTCCCCACCGTGCCGGGGAACGAGTACTCCGCGTACTTTGCAACGGACGCGGGCGAGCAGGGCGGCGAAATGTCCTTCCGCAACGCCTTCGGGGATTGGTTTTTCTCGGAAAGCGTCACTGCCTTCCCCAACGGCTCCGTCTCCGTCCGCATCTGCCGGGACGAAGAGGTGCACGAGATCACGGCGACCTCTGTCAAAAATGAGAGCACCCTCTCCCCCGCCGAGGCTCTCGACTGCGCCGTTTCCGCGGAAAAGGACCGCATCGAGCGCATGACGGAGAGCGGACAGTTTTTGGGCGAATTCCATGTGCGGCTCTTGAGAAGGGACAAAAATTACTACTACGTCGGCATCATCGACCGCGACGGGGAGACCCTCTCGCTCCTGTTGGATAGTGAATCGGGTGAAGTCCTCGCCCGCCGCGACACCCGCATCTGAGTCTCTCCCCTCATCCCGCCCTTCCCCTCATCCCGCCCCAACTCCTCATACAACTACAACTCCTCATCCCGCCCCGCGCGCATTCTATTTGTGACTAAGCGCGGCACGAGCACCGCCCTTGGTGCGAAGTAGCGGAGCGAAGAATCCCAGCAAACGGGCGGAGCAACATTGTCCTACGGCAGCATCCTCAATCATGTCATGGTGAGCCTGTCGAACCATCACCTTATTATAATGCGGTGATCCTTCGACGGAGCTCAGGATGACGTGATTAGAACGCGAGATAATGAAGTCCCCGGGGGGCAAGGCCGCCGGGGACTTGAATTTTAGAATGTGGGACCATTTGTATGCCCCTCATCCTGCCCCTTCCCCTCATCACGAGGCGAAGCCGAGCGGATCTCATCAAAATCAGAGCATCAAAAAACCTCCCGAGATGGGAGGTTTTTTGGGTTGGAGTGTGTGTTAGTCGTGCTTGCGGGAACGGAGAAGAAGGACGACTGCGACCGCGCTCAACGCAAGCATCGCAGTGCCGCCAAGCACAGCATACAGCCATGCCCCTTGCTCGGTGGCCTGCTCGCCGCCGTTCATGCTCGCCGTGTACGCCACCATCGAAGGTCCTTCCGTTCCGACATCGGAAGCGGTAGATTTCAAAATATAGATTTCCATTGTAGCGGTTGTACCATAGCTGGTTTTATAGTTGGAAAAACGATCTTTCTGGTCTATATTAAATCTTAAGCCATTGGTACTAAAGCTCTTATTAACTATACTGTCTGCTTCAATCTTCCAATATGCCTTATCTTTGTCAGTCGAAGAACGAAGTTCAAAGTCTGCTGTAGAAAGAAGTTCAAGATTTTGATTGCTACTCCCGCTCATGCTTAAATATTGTACCGTATCGCCTGATTTGTACTCAATAATCCAGTAGTCCTTTGCACTTGCATCAGCTGGCTTTCTTAATGTCAATGCCATAGCATTAGCAGGCAAGGCCTGTGAGCCCTCTTTCCAATTTGCGTCTTTTATTGCTGCAAAATAACCTTTTTTCGTACTGCTATTTCTATTATCTGTGTATGATCCACTGTAATATTTCGTGCCACTAAGGGTAGCTGTGAGTAGAATCTGCATCCCATCCTCTAAATCAGAGACATTTGTCAGCTTCTGCCATGTCTTGGTCTGTTCATCACCGCCGCCTTCGCCGCCGGAGACTGCGGAAACGTGGATCGTGAACTGTCTTGCAGCCGTGGTCTGTCCGTTATAAGTTGCAGTCACGCTGAGCTTGATGTCATGCTCTTGAGCATCAGGATATACAAAGAGGCCTCCATCTTCAAACTCTACAACTGCGCCAAGCTCCTCTTCATTATCAAGGGTCCAATTGAAGGTAACGCCTTCGCTGTCTGTCATAAGCTCAACCAATGCCTCTTCGCTGATTCCGCTTTCTGCTTCCACTAAAACGAGAGAATCAAGAGCCTGCTGTGCCTTCTGAAGATCAGCATCAGTAGTCTCACCCCCCCCCGTGGTACCGCCGTACTCAATCGTGATACTCGTGACCTGCGCAGCACTCTTACCTGTCATCATATCATCATCGAGATATAGTGCAAAGAATTTATCGCTTCCACTAAAATTGTCCCATTTGATTGTACCCGCTGTATTATTAAATACCGTGATTGCTTTCTTGCCATAAGAAGAGTTTCCGGAAACAGTCGGATTAGAGCTGTCATTTACTGTGTAAGCAGAATCGGAAGTCATAAGACTCCATTCGGGAATTTTATTCGTACTTGTACCTGAAATTTGATATGTTATGCTAATTCCTGTGATAGGAGCAGGCGTCGCTTTACTATTTACGAAATAAGCCCACCTCTTTTTACCATTTTTTGTCTCTCGAGAGAACTGAATAAATTGGGTTACACCACCTACCGGGGTGCTTGCCGAACCATACAAACTACCTTCAATAAGCACGGTCTTTTTGTCTTGGTCCAAAATCTCCCATTCATATTTAGCATAACTGGTTCCATAACTCTTAACATTGTCAATCGTAATCGTATACGAGCCGCTGACCTGCTCCTGCACATCCGCTTCAAATTTGGCGTAGAGGGTAAGGGTGTACGGGTCGCCGTCGTTGTCATTGGCGGCATGGTCGGAAGGATCGATCGATCCGCTGACCTTCGTCTCTTCTTCTTCACCTTCGGAGAGGTAGTACCAATAGGAGAACTTGAAGCCATTCTTTGTGGGCGTTGCAAGCTCATCAAGGTTGACGAGATTCCCCTTAGCTACAGGTTCAACCGTCGGATATCCCGTTGCGTCCTCATCCTGACTAAATTTGATGGAATACTTGATATCCTCAATGGTGAGGGAAGCGGGGCTGCCCTTGTCGCCGGTGAAGGTGAGCTTATAGTTGCCGACGGTGACTTCTTTGTTCCAAGGATCGCCGTCTGTACCGTCAACGGTCAGGGGATAGGATTTGCCTGCGATCTCCAAGGAGAGGGCTCCGCTGCCGACCTTGTCGATATTCGTCAGGTCGAAGTAGAAGTGGACCTTTGTGTTACCATCAAAGTTTTCAGCACTCTTCAGCTTGATACTGACGCTGTCCCCCACCTTCAGGAAGGTGTTGGACTCATTCATCGTGGTGGCATCCATGTATTCCGTCTTGGCGTAGAAATCCATTGTGGTGTCTACAATCGTCAAATTGTAAACGCTTGTGAGCTTGGGGTCCGGCTTAACGGGCTTAATTTCAAATGTTCTCGTATCGCGGGTCGTGGTCCCGACTTTAACCGCAAAGCAAAGACCTGTATCAATATAGCCTTCTTCTGCTTCTGCTGCGCTGGGCATTTTCTTCAATGCGAATGCAAGCGTAAGGCTCTCCGGTCGAGGATCGCCCAAAGCAGCGTTGATTGCTCCCTCAATCTTCTCCCAACTCAAATCGCCGTAGGCTTTAAGTTGATATGTCGCATAAGGTTTCACGTTTGTGAAATCTGTGCTCTGAATGAGTTCCTCGCTCATTGAGCCGACATCGTAGATATAGAGGGTCGTCACTTGGCCATCGGTATACCATTCCCAATCGTATTCAACGAATTGGAAGTTATTTTTATTCAAACTCCAAACACCTTTTGCGGGGCCGTTAACCTTAATTCTCTTACCGATCTTGACTTGGATCGTAACGGCTTCTTCGCCGACGGAAACATTCAAGGTGTATTCGATGCCGCCTGCGACGACTTCGGTCGTAGGCTCTGCGTCTGTGCCGCTGATCTCGACCACGCCGTAGCCGTCCTTGACAACGAAGGTGACGGTCTTGGAGGTGCCAACTTCCACATCGCCCTGTCCGTTGATGTCTGTGAGGGCGGTCCCGAGCTCCTCCTCTTTGACGGCAGTGCCTGCGGCTACCGCTTCAACGGTAAGCCGGACCTTCGCCGCGCCAACCTTTGTGAAGGTAAGCTCGATCTTAACGTCGGAAACGACGCGCTCGATCGTGTAGGTGTGAGTGCCTTGTTCTACTTCCTTCAATGATTCAACGGGTACGCCGTTGACAACGACGGTCGCGGTGTAGCCCTCGTTGACGGTGAGCGTGAGAGTGAGACCCTTGAAGGATTCGATCGTCTCGCCTACGGGCTCCCAGGTGAGAGAGCCTGCCGTGTCGCCATACTCATCGCCGCGGGTCAAATCGATCTTGTTCTGATTGATCTGCCACTTTGCAGTGTAGGAGCGATCCTCTTGGACGTTCGTGATCTTGTTGCCCTCGATTTTTTCCTCAGGCTCAGCGTTATCTCTGAACCAGCCAAGGAAGGTGTAGCCCTCTTTGGCAGGATTCAGCAGGTCGCCTGACAGAGTGTGGTCCTTGGAGTGGGTAACCTTAAGGCTCTCGCTCTTCGCCTCCTCGTTCGGATAGGCGTAATTAAATGTAACGGTGTACTGTTTGGTGACGAGGTAGTAGACAAAGGAGTCTCCCTCTTTCGCCAGCGTGTAGGTCGTCCCGTCGGCTGTCGAGGTGTTCGTTGTCTCGCCGAATTCGACCGTTGTCGGGAGCGCGCTATACTCTTTGCCATTTATGGTGATTTGACGTGCCCTGACCCATTCGCCGTCGGGAATGGAAGCGGTGATGTTGAAATAGAGCTCGAACTGATTCCCTGCGGAGAGACGCTCGACCTTTTCCACATCCACGGAACGTTGCAGATTGGAGTTATTCTGGAACTTGTTGTCGAGCCAAGTGGTTTTCTGAAGGTTCTCGAGGGTGATCTCGTCGATCGTCAGGGTGAGGACGAGGTAGACCTTGTCGTCCCCATCCTTGCGGAGCTCTGCCTTGTCGAAGGACCGAAGCTGAGGATCGCCGAAGGGTCTCGTCTCGACGGTGATGGTGATGTTTTCGTTGTTGATGGTGACGGTATAGACGCCTTTGTCGCCTGCGGTGAGTTCGGAGCCGTTGCTCTTGACGGAGACGAGCTTATAGCCGTCCACAAGCTCGACTGTGAAGGTGACGGTGGCACCGTTCTCGTACTCCTTCTGCAGGGCGGGGTCAAAGCTGACAGTGACGATGTTGCCTTCAGCGATATTCGTCTGCACCGTGTAGAGCTGGGTGTATTTGGCAGAGAAGATGAGCTCGAGGTCGGCGTTGGTGAGGTCGAGCGTGAGGCCGCTTTCGGGATCGTAGGTGTAGCCCGAAACGGTCCAGCCGTCGAAACGGGTGTGCGGTTTCTCATTGACGGGGTCGCCTGTCAATTTCACCGTGGCAGTGGTGCGGTCGTCGGCATAGGTGATCTCTGCTTTGACATTGCCGAAGGTGACGCCATCGGCCTCGACAAACGTAACCGTGACCGTGACCTCGGCGGTCTCGACGGTGATAAGGATGTTGGCGTTTCCGACCGTGACGGTGTAGGTGCCGTTTTCGCCTGCGATGAGATCGGTCTCGCCGTTCTTGACGGAGACGAGCTTGTAGCCTTTATCAACCGCTACGGTGAAGGTGATGGAGTCGCCGCTTGCATAATAGGCTTGAGGATCTTCGAAGGTTACCTTAGCGTGGGAAGCTACAGCAGCGTTGACGGTGTAGAGCTGCTCCCACGTCGGGGTGAGGACGAGGGCCATATCGTCGGCGATCTTGAAAGTAAAGCTGCCGTCCTCCTGCGCGGTAAGGCCGTCGGTGCCGCCATTGAGGGTGGCCTTGTAGCCTGTGTGCTTGTAGCCGAGCTTGGTGGGTGCGCCTTCGACCGTGACGGTATAGGTCTCAGCCTCTGCGTCGAACACGGCATTTGCGGTGACGCCGTCGTGGGTCTCGCCGTCTGCCCAACTGAAGGAGATGGCGGGCTGTTTCGGGGTCCACTGAGCCGTGACGGTGAGGTCGCTCGTGACTGTGACGGAGCCTTCTTGCCGGATTTCGCCGTCCTCGCCGATCTGCCAGCCTGCGAACGTGTAGCCCGCGCGAGTGGGAGCCTCGGGAAGGGTGACGGTGCTGCCGTCGGGGATCTCTTCGTGAACATCATTGGGGGTGCCGTTGCCAAAGACAAACGTGACCTTGTGATTGCCCTCGCGGACTGTGACCGTATAGGACGCCTCTACATAGAGATAGGTGACCTTGACCTCATATGTACCGACGGTATCCATTTTCACAGCGGAGGAGTCGACCGTGTAGCCGAGGACGCTCTCCCTCTTTGTCCCGTCGTCATAAATGGCGTTGACCTTGAAGCTTTCGCCTGTCGTGAATTCGTTGCCCCTGTAGAGGACCTCCTGATAATCCGCGAGCTCGAGCTCTGTGAGCTTGGCCCACTCCACGATCTCCTGAGTTTCAGCGTCGCGGTGCCAGAAGTTGCCCGCTACCGTGGGCTCGCTGTCGGAGAAGAAGTAGACGGTCGCGCTGCCGAGCTTGCCTTCGTATTCCCAAACGCCCTCTGCAGGTGCGGGGCCGTCGTAGTAAATTTTGAGACTAAAATTCAAGCCTGCGACATTTGCGATGTCTTTCGGAAGGAAGATGCTCTTAAGGCCTGTGCCGTCGAAGGCGTTTTCTCCGATGGTCTTAAGGCCTGTCGCGGGAAGGGTGACCTTAGTGAGATCTTTAAGACCCTTGAAAGCGCCGTCGGCGATCACCGTGGTCCCCTCTGCAACCGTGAACTCGGTGAGAGCTTCCTCACTTGCGCGGGCACGGCGGGCCTTCGGTGCGACGGGAGCGTCCTCGCTCACCTTGAGAAGGTATGTGCCGTTGTAAAGGGCGTTGCCGTCCCAGTT
Source organism: uncultured Clostridia bacterium (assembly GCA_947627515.1). Taxonomy (GTDB): domain Bacteria; phylum Bacillota; class Clostridia; order Christensenellales; family Borkfalkiaceae; genus Gallimonas. The sequence goes on along the minus strand of CANQWI010000001.1, from coordinate 4,477 downwards.
CTCGGCGTTCTCAATATACTTGGTGCCCGCAAAGGCATTCTCGCCGATGCTCTCGAGGCCTTCGCCGAGCGTGACCTCTTCGAGGTTTGCCAAATTCTCAAAGGCACCCGCGCCGATCGTCTTGGCAGTCTCTTCGACGGTGACCTCGGTAAGATTTGTCAACCCCGTGAAGGCATTCGCGCCGATCTGAGGTGCCGCGACGACAAGCTCGGTGATCATGTCGTTTGTCTCTTTGAAGGCCTCGTCGGCGACGTGGACCTCCTTGCCCTTGTATTCCGCGGGAATGACAAGACGGGTCTCATCGCCGGCCTCTTCAGCCTTCACCTCGTAGTGGTCGGCTTCGGCCTCGGTGGTTTGAGTCCCATCCACTGTCACGGGTGCATAGGCGGCGGTAGGAGTTTTGCCGCAATAAATGCATTTCCCACCGCTATCCTTCGACGTGACGTGGGAATACCCATCCGCGGGGAGAATGACGGGGACGACTTCTTGGCATTCTTCACAGGTATAAATACCGATGCCGGGGACGACGCAGGTAGCGGGGTACACGACCTCCAACTCTTCGGGAGGAGTCGAATGTACGTGCTCGCCGGATTGCTCGGTCGGAGCGGCGTCGACTCGTGTGGCGGTGCCCAGCCCGAGGGCCGCGGCAAGCATCACACAGAGCAGAAGCGGCAACACAAAGAGCAACGTGCGCCTGAGCGTGAGCTGTTGTTTCATATAGTCTCCTTCGTCCTACCCCGTTTCCCACAGAGCACGGACTGTATTAAATCATTCTTATTCTACATTATATAAACAGCGTTGTCAATATCCTTTTGAAAATTTACTACAAGGAATGCAAAAACTTTTCTTATAAGAATCCCGAAAAAGAACGGTTTTCCCTTCGCGTCTACTTATATGGAAAGGGTGTCCGTTAGCGCGGATTTTTCTGCAAAATGGGCAAAAAACGCTTTACAGACGGGGCGAAATCGTGTATACTGTGCAATCAGGATGTTCCTTGCCAAACCATCCGAAAAAAACAAGGAGGTCTTGCGATCATGCAAGCGCTGAAAAATTTCATCAAAGAGACAAAAACACTCCTCTCCAACGTCCCCCCGCTCACGCTCGCGCTCTTTCTTCTGAGCGTATTCGCGATGAACCTGCTCGCAAACAAGAGCCTGAACATTCCCCTCGAATGGCTTGCGCTCGACTGCGGGATCACCGTGTCGTGGGTGTCTTTTTTATGTATGGACGTTCTCACCAAGCACTTCGGGCCCAAGGCCGCAACGACGGTCTCGGTGCTGGCGGTACTCATCAACCTCGGCATGTGCCTCATCTTCTACCTCTCCTCGCTTATCCCGGGCACATGGGGCGCGTTTTACGACTATGGCGAGGAGCCCGTGATCAATACCGCGCTCGACGGGACGTTCGGCGGGACATGGTATGTCCTGCTCGGCAGCACGGTGGCGTTTCTGGCGTCGGCAGTCGTCAATAACTTCACAAACTGGGGGGTCGGAAAAATATTCAAAAAGCGGCCCGACGGATTTTTGGCATATGCGTGCAGGACGTACGTTTCGACGGCGATCGGGCAGTTTGCGGACAATCTCATCTTCGCGCTGATCGTGTCGAATGTCTTCTTCGGATGGACGATGCTGCAGTGCGTGACGTGCGCCCTGACGGGGATGGTCGCAGAGCTGCTGTGCGAGGCGGTTTTCTCCCCTCTCGGGTATAAAATATGCAACATATGGCGCAAAAACGGTGTAGGCGAGGCGTATTTCCAGCTGCTTCGCGCGGAGGAAAAATCGGAGGGAAAAACAGATGCGGATCCTGATCACGGGGACGAGTAAGGGCATCGGAAAAGCAATCGCGGAGAAATTTCTCGACATGGGACATGAGGTGCTGGGTCTGGACATGGTACCCCCATTTTTGTCGCATCCGCGGTATCGGCACATTGTGACAGACATTGTTGACGGGCCGCTGCCCGAGGAAAAAATCGACATTCTCATCAACAATGCGGGCGTGCAGGAAAGCGGGCGAGACATCGAGGTCAACCTCAAGGGCACCATGCGCGTGACCGAAAAATATTTAACTTATATGCCGAAAAGCGTGGTTTTCATCGCCTCGGCGAGTGCCTCGACGGGGGCTGAATTTCCGGCCTATGCCGCGAGCAAGGGCGGCGTTGTGGCGTACATGAAAAATGTCGCGCTCCGTGCCGCGGAGTGGGGCGGGACGGTGAACAGCCTTTCCCCCGGGGGCGTAACGACCGCGCTCAATGACCGCGTCATGAACGACCCCGCGCTGTGGGGGCAGATCATGGACGAGACGCCGCTCAAAAAATGGGCGACCCCCGAGGAGATCGCCGAATGGGTGTATTTTCTTGCCGTCGTCAACAAGTCCATGACCGCGCAGGACCTCATTGTCGACAACGGCGAGTCCTCCCGCGCCAAGTTTGTTTGGTGAGGACGGGAGGGTGCGACGGAGGGTTAAAAAATAAGGTGATGGTTCGACTGTGCTCACCATGACCAGTTCAGAATGGCCCGTCGAAAAAGGGCCGCCGCGTCATTCTGAGAAACAGAGCAGGATGAGAGGACGGGGCCTGACCCGAAGAATCTCGCGTCGGGTCCGTAAACAGGCGCGACGAGATGCTTCGGACCTCCCGTAGATTCTGTTCGGACATTGCTGCTCATCATGACGCCGCCTCTTCCTCATTTCACCCAAACCCCTCAGTCGCATAAAGCGACAGCTCCCCTATGAGGGGAGCCAAGGAATAGACATAAAAAATGACGGCAGAGCCGTCATTTTTTGCACATATGCACAATTTTTAAAAGAAGGTCCCGCGGGCGGCCTCCTTGGTCTCGCGGTCGGCGATGAAGGGAATGCGCGTCGTGTAGCCCGCCTTTGCGGCGACGATCTGCTTGGTCGGCCAAGCAAAGACGTCGCGGTTCCATGTGTTCACGGTGTCGTTGTACACCTCGCGGGCGGCAGTGATCTCCCTCTGCAGGTAGCTGTTCTGCTGCATCGCGTCGGCAAGCTCGCGGTGGGCCTTGAGGTCGGGGTAGTTTTCAAAGGCGATGTTCACCGAGCGGCCGATGTTCTCGATCTGCGTGGCGAGCTCGTTTCTCGCGGCGTCCCCCGTCGCGCCCGCCGAGGAGCGGTACTCTGCGATCCTCGTAAAGGTGTCCTTGTCGAGGTCGATGGCCTTGTCGAGGAGCCGTGCGCAATTTTTGAGGATCTGCACCCGCTGCTCGAGATAGTTGTCGATCTGGGAAGCGTCGTGCTGGAGCTTCTGCTGGAGCTGCTGGAAGTGATTTTTTGCCTTTACCTTCATCACCGTCCAAATAATGCCGCCGATGATGGGCGGGAGAAACCACCACATGATGTCGAAGATCTTGGAGCCGACCCCCACCTTCACCTCGAGCTGCTTTGCAATGACGTTGACATCGCGTCCCTCCTCCATCGTGGGACCGCTGAGCTCGTCGAGTTCGTTTGCCATAATTTACCTCCGTTTAGTTTTTGAATTTAAGATTTTCGAGAGAATTCCCCTCGTCTGTCGTTCTGCAGCAGAGGATGCCGTGCCTGTAGCCGCGATAGTCGGCGTTTGGCGTGGCCTCCCTGATAGTATCGAGCGCACCCTCATACTCCCTGCGCGTGAGGCCGAGCTCCTTCATGACCGCCGTCTCACTGTGCTGCACGGGGATGTATTCCACCCAATGGACGGGAACGGCGTGCAGGTTGCCGTCGCCGCCGAGCTTGGTAACGAGCTCCACCCTGTCCTCGGTGCGGAAGGAGTAGGCCGTGACGAGAATGCGGTCGCATCCCCCCTCCTTTTCCAAAAATTCCGTCTTCAGGATGGCCTGCGTGCCTGATTTGGGATGGCAAAAGGCCTCCTGCCCGACCTCATTTGCGAGAAATTCGCTCTCGTACGGCGTGTAGTTGCGGTGATAGCTCTCGGGATAGAGGAACTCCTGCGGCTTGTGCTGCTGATACAGCGGGATGGAGAGCAGGGGCGCGAGATCGAAGTAGAGATGCTTGAAATAGTCTGCGTTGAAGTCGATGAGTTTTCGTTTTGCGAGGTCCGCGCTGTGGGACATGTAGCGGCGGTAGTCTGTGTCGAGATCCCATGAGGCAGAGTGCTCGGAACGGATAAAATTGAGACAGCCGCGCTTTTTCATCGAGAAATCGTCGCCGTACCCCGCCCTGTCCGTGAGAAGGGCGAGCATGTTCTTCTGCGCGAGCGGCGTGAAGAGGAGACGGAACTGCACCTCGTTGTCCCTGTCGAGGGCACCGAAGAGGACGTCAAACTCCGAATTCCCCATCTCGGTAAAGTTTGTGGAGGGATCGTCGTCGGTCATGGCGAGCTCCTGTAACTTTTTGATTTTTTTGGCGCCCTTGCGGACCGTTTTCTCACGCCTTGCCTCGGTGAGACGCTCGGCGTGGGCGGGCTTGCGGGAAAAATTCAGATCGGGCGCGGCCTCATTGCCATAGATGAGGCGGGTCTCCT